>NZ_MVOJ01000038.1:0-77966 GCF_002018845.1 Pseudomonas sp. MF6394 | reverse complement strand
TTCTTGACGACCATAGAGCATTGGAACCACCTGATCCCATCCCGAACTCAGCAGTGAAACGATGCATCGCCGATGGTAGTGTGGGGTTTCCCCATGTGAGAGTAGGTCATCGTCAAGATTAAATTCCGAAACCCCAATTGCGAAAGCAGTTGGGGTTTTGTTTTGGGCGTTCGAAAAGTGTCCACCTTGTCCCCGTACACTTGTTCGTCCTGTGTCCGCCCCGTGCACCACAGTGCTAAAGTCCATCCCTCGATTTTGCTTTTCCCAAGGAAGCCGTTATGCCGGACGCGACGTCCCTCAGCCCTGGATTCATGGTGGTTCATGGCAACCGCCTGGACGAGCTGCGAAGCCTGGTGGTCAGTTGGATGCGCCGTTACCCACTGGCGCCTTTGGAAAACGAAATCGCCCTGGTACAAAGCAACGGCATTGCCCAGTGGCTCAAGCTGGCCTTGGCCGAAGACCCGCAAGCCGATGATATGGGCGGCTGTGGCATTGCCGCAGCCATCGACGTGCAACTGCCTGGCAGCTTTATGTGGCAGCTTTATCGCATGGTCTTGGGCCGTGATGAGATCCCGCCCAAGTCCCTGCTTGATAAAGCCCCGCTGACCTGGCGCCTCATGCGCCTGTTACCCGAGCTGATCGACCAACCGCACTTCGAGCCGCTGCAACGCTTCCTGACGCAAGACACCGACCTGCGCAAACGCTACCAACTCGCCGAGCGCCTGGCTGACTTGTTCGACCAATACCAGGTCTACCGTGCCGACTGGCTGGAAGATTGGGCCGCAGGCCGGCACCAACTGCGCAATGGTCGAGGCGATTCCAAACCGCTCAACCCAGCCAACTGCTGGCAAGCCGAGCTATGGCGCGCGCTGTTGTTGGATGTAGGTGCAGCAGGCATGGCCGAAAGCCGGGCCGGCGTTCATCAGCGCTTCATCGAGCGCATCAACAGCCTTGAACAAGCACCTCCCGGCTTGCCTCCCCGGGTGATTGTCTTCGGCATCTCATCGCTGCCGGCCCAGGCGCTGGAAGCCTTGGCGGGCTTGGCCCGTTTCAGCCAAGTTCTGCTCTGCGTGCATAACCCCTGCCGCCATCATTGGTCGGACATCGTCGCCGACAAGGACTTGCTGCGTAACGAATACAAACGCCAGGCGCGCAAAGCGGGCATGCCCGTCACGATCGACCCACAAACTTTGCACCAGCACGCCCATCCGCTGCTTGCTGCCTGGGGCAAGCAGGGCCGTGATTACATCAGTCTGTTGGACAGCTACGACGACCCCAACAGCTACCGCGCGGCATTCCGCGACGGTCGTATCGACCTGTTCAGCGACAGCGAACCCACCACGCTGCTCAACCAACTCCAGGACGATATCCTCGAACTGCGGCCGTTGAATGAAACCCGTGAACGGTGGCCCGCTGTCGACTTGCAACGCGATACTTCGATCCGTTTCCACATCGCCCACAGTGCCCAGCGCGAAGTGGAAATCCTCCACGACCAATTGCTCCATCGCTTCAGCGCCGACCCCACACTGCGTCCTCGGGACATCATCGTCATGGTCCCCGACGTCGACAGCTACGCGCCGCATATTCGCGCGGTCTTCGGCCAGCTCGAACGCCATGACCCACGCTTCATCCCCTTCACCCTCACAGACCAAGGCCAACGTGGCCGCGACCCGCTGTTGATTGCTGTGGAGCACCTGCTCAAACTCCCCGACAGCCGCTTCCCCGTCAGCGAAATCCTCGACCTGCTCGACGTCCCGGCCCTGCGCGAACGCTTCGCCATCAAAGAGCGTGATCTGCCCACCTTGCATCGCTGGATCGAAGGCGCCGGCATCCGCTGGGGGCTGAATGCCGAGCAACGCGCCGGTTTGGGCCTGCCCGCGGAACTGGAGCAAAACAGTTGGCGATTCGGCCTGCGCCGTATGCTGCTGGGCTATGCCGTCGGTACCGGCACGGCCTGCGACGGTATTGAACCTTATGACGAAATCGGTGGCCTCGATGCGGCCTTGATCGGCCCACTGGTCGCCTTGCTTGACGCCTTGAACGATGCCCATCAAGCGTTATCGGAACCCGCGTCGCCACAAACCTGGGGCGAGCGTCTACAACGGTTGATGCAGCTGTTTTTCCTGCCCAGCAGCGAGCACGATGACTACCTGCTGGGCCAGCTCGAACAATTAAGAGAAACCTGGCTGGAAACCTGCGAGTCCGTTGGTCTGCAAGACGAGTTACCCCTTACGGTCGTGCGTGAGGCATGGTTGGCCGGATTGGATCAGGGGCGCCTGTCCCAGCGCTTCCTGGCGGGGGCGGTCAATTTCTGTACGCTGATGCCTATGCGTGCGATCCCGTTCAAACTGGTTTGCCTGCTCGGCATGAACGACGGCGATTACCCGCGGGCCCAGCCACCGCTGGATTTTGACCTGATGGGCAGTGATTACCGCCCCGGCGACCGCTCTCGCCGCGAAGACGACCGCTACTTACTGCTCGAAGCGCTGCTGTCGGCCCGCGACCAGCTGTATATCAGCTGGGTAGGCCGCAGCATCCGTGACAACAGTGATCGCCCGGCCTCGGTGCTGATCGGCCAACTGCGCGACCACTTGGCCAGCGGCTGGCAGCACACCAACGACGATCAGCCGCTGATCGACGCAATGACCCAGGAACACCCCCTGCAACCCTTCAGCGCCCGCTACTTCCACGAAGGCGATCCGCTGTTCAGCTATGCCCGCGAATGGCAATGGCTGCATCAGGCACCGGCGGTCATCACCCAAGAGCAAGGCTTGGCCCCTCACCAACAGGAAGAGCCCCTGAGCCTCGGCCAGTTACAGGATTTCCTGCGCAACCCGGTCAAGCACTTCTTCAGCCAGCGCCTGAAAGTATTCTTCGAAGCTGCCGAAGTGCCGCTGGCTGACGAAGAACCCTTCGTGCTGGACGCGTTGCAACGTTACAACCTCAGCGACAGCCTGTTGAACGCGGCCCTCACCCAACCCGATCAACTCGATCAGGCGCTCAACGCCCAGGCCCTGCGCCTGCAAGGCAGCGGCCTGCTGCCGATGGTCGGTTTCGGTGAATGCCTGCGTAACGAGCTGATCGAGCCGCTGCCGGACCTGGTGCAACGCTATCAAGACCTTCTGGCGCTGTGGCCCACCCCGCATACCGGCGCTGAACCGATCAGCTTTGCGTACCAGGGCATCCAGCTGGAAGGTTGGATCAGCGGCCTGCACCGACGCAGTGATGGCGGGCTGTTAAGCGTCACCACCATCCCCAACAGCATTGGCTCGATCAAGACACGCAAGTGGCACCGCCTCATCCGCCCCTGGGTCAATCACGTGGTGGCCTGCGCCTGTGGCCTGCCCTTGAGCACCGGTCTGGTAGCCAGTGACGACACCTTACTGTTGGCCCCGCTGGACAAGGCCAGCGCCGAGGAAATCCTCGGCAACCTGCTTTTGGCCTGGCGCACGGGAATGAGTACACCGCTACCTGTCGCGGTGAAAACCGCGTTCGCCTGGCTCGGCCAGACTGACCCCGCCAAGGCCCAAGCGGCTGCGAGCAAAGCCTATGAAGGCGATGGCATCACCACTGACGGCGAACGCCGCGAAACGCCAGCCCTCACGCGGCAATTTCCCGACTACGCGGCCCTGGTCGCCAGCGAAGAGTTCGAAGGCTGGTGCGAAACCCTGTATCGCCCGCTGATCAACGCCCCCTGGCGATCGCTTTCCAGCACGGAGGCCAACGTATGATCGGCAAACCCTTGGCCCTGGCGTTCCCGCTCAAAGGCAGCCAGTTGATTGAAGCCAGTGCCGGCACCGGCAAGACCTTCACCATCTCCGCCTTGTACCTGCGCCTGGTGCTCGGCCATGGCGGCGATGAATCCGGTTTCGGCCGCGAGCTGCTGCCACCGCAAATCCTCGTGGTGACGTTCACCGACGCCGCCACCAAGGAGCTGCGAGAACGCATTCGCATCCGCCTGGCCGAAGCCGCGCGCTTCTTCCGTGACGAAATCGAACAGCCCGATGCGCTGATTGCCGACCTGCGCGAGCACTATGATCCGCAGCAATGGCCGGCCTGTGCCAATCGCCTGGACATCGCCGCGCAATGGATGGATGAAGCGGCGGTTTCGACGATCCACAGTTGGTGCCAGCGCATGCTGCGCGAACACGCGTTCGACAGCGGCAGCCTGTTTACACAAACCCTGGAAACTGACCATAGCGACCTGCTGGGCGAAGTGCTGCGCGACTACTGGCGCTTGTTCTGCTACCCAATGCATGACGATGCGCTCAACTGGGTGCGCAATAATTGGGGCGGCCCCGCGGCGCTGATGCCACGGGTGCGTGCATTGTTCGGCAGTGAGCGGCCCACCGACGAAACCCGCGAGCCAGCCGAACTGATCAGCGCCTGTTTGCAAGAACGCCGCGCCGCGCTGGTTACCCTCAAGGCCCCTTGGCAACAATGGGCCGCCGAGCTGCGGGATATCTGCCTGCAAGCCGTCGCCGCCAAAGCGGTCGACGGGCGCAAGATGCAAGCGCGTTACTTCGAACCCTGGTTCGAAAAGATCAGCGCCTGGGCCGCTGACGAAACTATGGAGCAACTGGATATCGGCACCGGCTTTACCCGCCTGACGCCCGATGGCATGGCCGAAGCCTGGAAAGGCGAGCCGCCGCAGCACCCCGGCATCCAAGCCATGGCCGGCCTCAAAGCCAGCCTCGACGCCTTGCCAACGCCCGACGCGGCGGTGCTGCAACACGCTGCCGGCTGGGTCGGCAAACGCTTCGAGGAAGAGAAACGTCGCCGCGCCGAGATGGGGTTTGACGACATGCTGATCCGCCTCAACGCCGCCCTCCAGGCAGACGGTGGCGAGCGCCTGGCCAGTGTGATCCGCGAGCAATTTCCGGTGGCCCTGATCGATGAATTCCAGGACACCGACCCGGTGCAATACAGCATCTTCGACAGCATCTACCGCATCGAGGAAAACCACCTCGACAGCGGCCTGTTCCTGATCGGCGACCCCAAGCAAGCGATCTACGCCTTTCGCGGCGCCGACATCTATACCTACCTGCGCGCCCGGCAGGCCACCACCGGCCGCCATCACACCCTGGGCACCAACTTCCGCTCCAGCCATGCGATGGTCGAGGCGGTGAACCATGTGTTCCAGCGTGCCGAAACCGGCCGTGGTGCGTTTCTGTTTCGCCAACCCGATGGCGACAACCCGGTGCCGTTCCATTCGGTACTGTCCCAAGGCCGTAGCGAGCAGTTGCAGGTCGACGGCCAGACGCTGCCGGCCATGAACCTTTGGCACCTGCCCAGCGACCAGCCGATTTCCAACGCGGTTTACCGTCAGCAACTGGCCGCCGCCTGCGCCACGCAGATCGTTGCGTTGCTCAATGGCGGCCAGCAAGGCAGCGCAGGCTTTGTGAAAGCGGGGCGCTTGAAGGGCGTGTTGCCGTCAGACATCGCCATCCTCGTGCGCGACGGCAAGGAAGCCCAAGCCGTACGTGCCGAACTGGCCAGCCGTGGCGTGCGCAGTGTGTACCTGTCGGATAAAGACTCGGTGTTTGCCGCCCAGGAAGCCCATGACCTGTTGGCCTGGCTCAAGGCTTGCGCGGAGCCGGACGTCGAACGGCCATTAAGGGCGGCCCTGGCCTGCGTCACCCTGAACCTGTCCCTGGCGGAGCTGGAGCGTCTGAACCAGGACGAGCTGGCGTGGGAATCGCGGGTGATGCAGTTTCGTGGCTACCGTGCCATCTGGCGTACCCAAGGCGTGTTGCCGATGCTGCGTCGCCTGCTCCACGACTTCAAGCTACCGCAAACCCTCATCGCCCGCAGTGATGGCGAGCGGGTGCTGACCAACCTGTTGCACCTCAGTGAGTTGTTGCAACAGGCCGCCTCGGAACTGGATGGCGAGCAGGCATTGATCCGTCATTTGGCCGAGCATCTGGCGCTGTCAGGGCAGGCCGGTGAAGAGCAGATCCTGCGTCTGGAAAGCGACGAGCAACTGGTCAAAGTGGTGACCATCCACAAATCCAAGGGCCTGGAATACGACTTGGTGTTCTTGCCGTTCATCTGTTCGGCCAAGCCCGTGGATGGCAGTCGCTTGCCGCTGCATTATCACGATGAACAGGGCAAGTCCCAGGTAAGCCTACGACCCACGGCCGAGCTGATCGCCCAAGCCGATGACGAGCGCTTGGCTGAAGACCTGCGTTTGTTCTACGTGGCCTTGACCCGCGCCAAACATGCCTGCTGGCTGGGCATCGCCGACCTCAAGCGCGGCAATAACAGCAGCTCGGTCTTGCACCTCTCAGCGCTGGGCTATCTGCTGGGAGCCGGCGCGTCGTTGGGCGAATCAGCGGGTCTGGCGCGCTGGTTGTTTGACTTGCAGCAAGGCTGCGCGGCCATCCGTTATGACCTTGTGCCAGACGCCCAAGACATCTTGTTCCACCCGCCGCGCAACCAAGCGACCTTGCTTGCGCCGTTGCTGCCTGTACGCAAGGCCGCAGAAAACTGGTGGATTGCCTCCTACAGCGCCTTGCGCATCGGCGACAGCATGAGCGCCGCCAACCTCGAAGCGCCCGAAAGCCCACAGGCCCAGAAGCTGTTCGATGACGAACGCCTCGACCCCAATGCCCCTCGGGAAACGGTCGCGTCCGGCGGGGATATTCACCGTTTCCCACGCGGTCCCAACCCAGGCACCTTCCTTCACGGCTTGTTGGAGTGGGCCGGTGAAGAAGGTTTCAACGTGACTCCAGAGGCGATCGAAAAAGCCGTGGGCGCACGCTGTAACCGCCGCAACTGGGAAGGCTGGATCGTCACCCTCAGCGGCTGGCTGCAGCACCTGCTGCAAACGCCGCTGCCGCTGCACAACGAGCGCTTCACCCTCAGCGGCCTGCAGCAGTACCAGATCGAGATGGAATTCTGGTTCGCCAGTCACACCGTCGACGTGCTCGCCCTCGACAAACTGGTGTGCCAGCACACCCATGGCGGCATGTCCCGCGTGGCCGCCGAGCCCGTCCTGCTCAACGGCATGTTCAAAGGCTTTATCGACCTGACGTTCGAGCACGATGGCCGTTACTACGTGGCCGACTACAAATCCAATTGGCTTGGCCCTGACGACTCGGCCTACACCCAGGACGCCATGGAACACTCGATTCTCGAGCATCGGTACGACCTGCAATACGTACTTTACCTGCTGGCCTTGCACCGCCAGCTCAAGGCGCGCCTGCCCCATTACGATTATGACCAGCACGTCGGCGGTGCCCTGTACCTGTTCCTGCGCGGTAGCCAGTCGGTGAGCCAGGGCGCGTATTTCACTCGACCGCCCCGTGAGTTGATCGAAAGCCTGGACCTGTTGTTCCAGGGCAAGCCCATCCCACCCAAGGTTGAGCCTGCGTGGGAACAAGGAGTGCTGTTATGAGCCTGTCGCCGTTACCGCTGGAGGCGCTTTTGCCGCTTGATCGCGCCGCCGACCTGCTGCAGTTGCTTGCGCGTTGGGTCGAGCGGGGATGGCTGCGGGCCTTGGACAAAGCCTTCGTCGGCTTCCTGTACGAGTTGGATCCAAACGCCGATCCGCTGGTGCTGCTGGCGGCGGCTTTGACCAGCCATCAACTGGGGCATGGCCACGTCTGCCTGGATGTGTTCGAAACCCTCAAGGCGCCGGATTTCGCCCTGTCATTGCCGCCCGAAGGCGACCTGCACACCGGCGCCATGCTGCTGCCCTCGCAGTTGCTGCACGGCCTGGATGGCGGCCATTGGTGCCATGCTCTGGCTTCAAGCCCGTTGGTCGCGCTGGCCGTCGATGGCAGCGAGGAGGCCCGCAGCCGCCCGTTGGTGTTGTCCGGCAAGCGCCTGTACCTGCGCCGTTACTGGACCTACGAGCGGCGTATCGACCACGCCCTGCGCCTGCGCCTGGCCAGCGTGGAAGACGCCGCGGCCGATCTGCCGCAACGGCTCAATCGCCTGTTCGACCAGCCTGCGCCCGATGGGGTGATTGACTGGCAAAAGCTCGCCTGCGCCCTGGCGACCCGCGGCGCCTTCAGCATCGTCACTGGCGGCCCCGGTACCGGCAAGACCACCACCGTGGTGCGCCTGCTCGCGCTGTTGCAGGCGCCCGCCGTGGAGTCCGGCAGCCCGTTGCGCATCCGCCTGGCCGCGCCCACCGGTAAAGCCGCTGCCCGCCTGACCGAATCCATCAGCCAGCAAGTGCTGTCACTGACAGTGCCCGACAACGTGCGGGAAAAAATCCCGACCCAAGTCACCACGGTCCACCGCCTGTTGGGCAGTCGTCCCGGCACTCGGCATTTTCGTCATCACCTGGGCAACCCGTTGCCCTTGGATGTGCTGGTGGTGGACGAAGCCTCAATGATCGACCTGGAAATGATGGCCAACCTGCTCGACGCTCTGCCGCCTCACGCACGCCTGGTATTGCTGGGCGACAAGGACCAACTGGCCTCGGTAGAAGCGGGGGCCGTACTTGGCGATTTGTGCCGCGATGCCGAAGCCGGCTGGTACAGCCCGCAGACTCGCCACTGGTTGCAAGCCGTCAGCGGTGAAGACCTCAGCACCAGCGGCCTGCAAGAAGACCTCGATGGCAGCCATCCCCTGGCCCAGCAAGTAGTGATGCTGCGCTATTCGCGCCGCTTCGGTGAGGGCAGCGGTATCGGCCAACTGGCGCGTTGGGTCAACCAGCAAAATGCCGAAGAGGCCCGCCAGCTGCTAGCCGCAGGCCGTCACGACGACCTGTTCTGTGTCAGCCTCAAGGGCGAACATGACCACGCCCTTGAGCGCCTGGTCCTGGACGGGCAGGGCGATGGCGCCCAGGGTTACCGCTACTACCTGAACCTGCTGCAATCGGCGCGTCCCTCTGCCGACATACCGCGTGACGATCCAGCCTGGACCGCTTGGGCGCAACAATTGCTGCACGCCTTCGACGCGTTTCAGCTGCTGTGCGCCGTGCGAAAAGGCCCCTGGGGCGTCGAAGGGCTCAACCTGCGCATCACTGCCGCATTGCGCAAAGTACGCCTGATCGAAGGTGACGAGCAGTGGTACGAAGGCCGCCCCGTGCTGATGACCCGCAACGACTATGGCCTGGGCCTGATGAACGGCGACATCGGCATTGCGCTGAAATTGCCCGAAAGCGATGGCGGCCCCCACGTGCTGCGGGTGGCTTTTCCACGTAACGATGGCCAGGGCGGCGTGCGCTTTGTATTGCCCAGCCGCTTGAATGATGTGGAAACCGTGTACGCCATGACCGTGCACAAATCCCAGGGCTCGGAGTTCACTCACACCGCGCTGATCCTGCCGGATGCCCTCAACCCGGTGCTGACCAAAGAGCTGATCTATACCGGTATCACCCGTGCCAAGCGCTGGTTTAGCCTGATCGAGCCGCGCGGCGGCGTGTTTGAGGAAGCGGTGCGGCGCAAGGTCAAGCGTCTGAGCGGGTTGATGTTGGAGTTGGACCTTCCGTCTGAAAAAAATGACTGATAGGTCAGGCGATATTTCTCATTCAGACGTCTGATTTTTCTGAAAAAATAGCGAGCCCCTCGAATGCTGTGCTTCGTGGGGATGTCCACCGCTGTGCTATCGTTGCGGCATCACCCTGAAAACCCTTGAGAGTATCGCTGCATGAACGTGGCTGTCTCGCCCAAAGCGCGCAGTTTGAGTTGGAGACGCCTGTTACTGGTGACGGTGCTGTGCCTGCTTGCGCCGCGCGTATTTGCGCAGACGCCCAGCCTGGCCGAGCACCGTGCCCAGGCGGTGACCCAAGTGGTGCTCGGTATCCTCAGTTACGCCCGTTGGCCGGTTGAGCCTGCGCAATTGCGGCTGTGCATTGTCGGGCCGACTCAGTACACCGATGACCTGGTCAAAGGCACCACCCAGGCCACCGGACGTCCGGTGCTGGTGCGGCGCTTGCTGGTCGATCATCCGGATATCGTCAATGCCTGTGATGCCGTCTACATTGGCAAAATCACCTCCGATGAACGCAACCGCCTGTTTACCTCATTGATCGGCCATCCCGTACTCAGCATCAGCGAAGGGGGCGACCAGTGCACGGTGGGCAGCCTGTTCTGCCTGCGCGTCAGCGATGAGCAGGTGTCGTTCGAGGTCAACCTGGATTCCGTCGCTCGTAGCGGCGTGCGCATCCATCCCAGTGTGTTGCAGTTGTCCCGTCGTCGAGCGCCTGGCTCATGAGTCGCGATAAAGTGCGGCCGACCCTGCGCTCGGTAATTGCCCGCGGGCATATGATCCTGGCGCTGGTAGCAGTGACCCTGGCCAGTGTGTCCCTGACCCTGCTGGGCGTACTTGCCCTGCGGGTTTACGCCGAGCACAACCTGCACCTGATCGCCCGCTCGATCAACTACACCGTGGAAGCAGCCGTGGTGTTCAACGACAGTGCGGCGGCCACCGAAGCCCTGAGCCTGATTGCCTCGACCGAAGAAGTGGCCCAGGCAGAAGTATTCGATATCAACGGCAAGCTGCTGGCGCGCTGGGTTCGCCCGGAAACCGGCATGTTGTCACGGGTCGAGCTGCAAATAGCGCACGCCCTGCTCGAACAGCCCATCAGCCAGCCGATCCTGCGCCAAGGGCAAACCGTCGGCAGCATCCATCTGGTCGGCCACGGTGGCAGCCTGTTGCGCTTCTTGCTCAGTGGCTTGATCGGGATTCTGATCTGCACCGCCCTCAGCGCCTGGGTGGCGTTGCATCTGTCACGGCGTCTGTTAAATGGTATCACCGTGCCATTACAACGCTTGGCTGCCGTCGCCCACGCCGCCCGCAGCGAGCGAGACTTCGACCGCCGCGTACCCTCGGCGCAGATCGCCGAACTCGACAGCCTAGGCAGCGACTTCAACGCCCTGCTCGGCGAGATGGAGGCCTGGCAGAGCCACTTGCAAAGCGAAAACGAAACCCTGGCCCACCAGGCCAGCCACGACAGCCTCACCGGCCTGCCCAACCGCGCGTTCTTCGAAGGCCGGCTGATCCGTGCCTTGCGCAGCGCGGCCAAGGTCAACGAGCGGGTGGCGGTGCTGTTCCTCGACAGCGACCGTTTCAAAGACATCAACGACCGCTTTGGCCATGCCGCCGGCGACGCCGTGCTGGTGGCCGTTGCCGAGCGCGTGCGGGCGCAACTGCGCGAGGACGACCTAGTGGCGCGCCTGGGCGGCGATGAATTTGCGGTATTGCTGGCGCCCCTGCACAAGGCCGAAGACGCCCAGCGCATCGCCGACAAAATCATTGCCAGCATGGACATGCCGATTCCACTGCCTGGAGACACCCAGGTGTTGACCTCCCTCAGTATCGGCATTGCGATTTATCCCGAGCATGGCGCCACACCCGGCACCTTGCTCAACGCCGCCGACGCGGCGATGTACCAGGCCAAACGACTGTCCTCGGGCGGCCAGCAAACGGCGGAGTCGGAGCACTCCGTCGCCAACGTTCAACACAGGAGTTGATTCCCTTGTTCGCTAACACACGCGTTTTATTTATTTCTTTGCTCGTGGCCTTCCTGGCCCTCAGCGGCTGCCAGACGCCACCCAAAGGCCTGACCCCGGCGCAAGTCGCCGTGCTCAAGCAACAAGGTTTCGAGCTGACCGATGAAGGCTGGGCCTTCGGCCTGTCCGGCAAAGTGCTGTTTGGCAGCGACGTCGAAACCCTCAACAAACCCAGCACCGACATCGTCGAACGCATCGGTAGCGCCCTGGTTGGCGCCGGCATCGAGCGCGTGCGCGTTGACGGCCATACCGACGCCTCGGGCAAAGAACCCTACAACGTGGCCCTGTCCCTGCGCCGCGCTAAAAGCGTGGGCAAGGTGCTGACCCGCGTGGGCATGAAAGAAGAAAACATCCAACTGCGCGGCCTGGGCAGCAGCGAGCCGGTGGCAACGAACACGACCCCAGCAGGCCGCACCGAGAACCGCCGGGTCTCCATCGTTGTGATCGCAGACTAAGCGGGTTCACCTTTCCCCAAGCTGAAACCCATTCAAAATGTGGGAGCGGGCTTGCTCGCGAAGGCGGTGTAACAGTAACGGCAAGGCTGACTGACCCACCGCATTCGCGAGCAAGCCCGCTCCCACATTTGTTTTGCGGTGACCTTAGTCCGCAAACCGCATCTCCCGCGTCTGCCCCATCAACAACCCCTGATTCTGCTCCGTCACCTCCCTGATGTAATCCCACAACAACGTAATCCGCTTCAACTTCCTCAAATCCTCCCGGCAATACATCCAGAACTGCCGCGTAATCGCAATCTGCTCCCCCAGCACCGGCAGCAAGCGCGGGTCCTGCGCGGCCAGGAAGCACGGCAATATCGCCATCGACCGGCCTTGCTGGGCCGCCACGTACTGCGCGATCACGCTGGTACTGCGCAAACTCGCGCTGGCGCCGGGCACCACATTGGCCAAGTACAGCAACTCCGAGCTGAAGGCCAAATCATCCACATAGCTGATAAACGGATGCTCGGCCAAATCCGCAGGTTTGCCGATCGGCGGGTGTTGGTCGAGGTAGTCCTGGGTGGCGTAGAGCTGCAGCTTGTAGTCGCACAGTTTGCAGCACACATACGGCCCGTGTTCCGGGCGTTCCAGGGCGATGACGATGTCGGCTTCGCGCTTGGACAGGCTGATGAAGTGGGGCAGGGGCAGGATGTCCACCGAGATCGCGGGATAAGTGTCGACGAAATGGCTCAGTTGCGGGGTGACGAAAAAGCTGCCGAAACCTTCGGTGCAACCCATTCGCACGTGGCCCGACAGCGCCACGCCGGAGCCGGACACCTGTTCGCAGGCCATGTGCAGCGTGCTTTCAATGGATTCGGCGTAACCCAGCAACCGCTGGCCTTCGCTGGTGAGCACGAAGCCGTTGGTCCGGGATTTTTCGAACAGCAGCGTGCCGAGGGACACTTCCAGAGAGCTGATGCGCCGCGACACGGTGGTGTAGTCCACCGCCAGGCGCTTGGCGGCGACGCTGGCCTTGCGGGTGCGGGCCACTTCGAGGAAAAACTTCAGGTCATCCCAGTTCAGGGCGCCGAGGGAGGTGATGTTTTTTTGCATATTGGACCGGCTTTTATGTGCGTTCTTATTAGAGATTTGCACATCTATACTCCAAAAACAGTCCGAACGCCTCATTCTTCAAGGCGATTCACGCGCCTTGTCTCTGTATAAATATAAGAGTTGGAGACCACATGAACGCATCTGCCGATATTTCCGTGCAACCGGTCAAGTTGCTGATCAACGGCGAGTGGGTCGAGTCCAAGACCACCGAGTGGCAAGACATCGTCAACCCCGCCACCCAGCAAGTGCTGGCCAAAGTCCCGTTTGCCACCGCCGATGAAGTCAACGCCGCCATCGACGCTGCCCATCAAGCGTTCCAGACCTGGAAACTCACGCCGATCGGCGCGCGCATGCGCATCATGCTCAAGCTGCAAGCCTTGATCCGCGAACATTCCAAGCGTATCGCCGTGGTCCTTAGCGCCGAGCAGGGTAAGACCATTGCCGATGCCGAGGGCGATATTTTCCGTGGCCTGGAAGTGGTGGAGCACGCCTGTTCCATCGGCACCCTGCAAATGGGTGAGTTCGCCGAGAACGTGGCCGGCGGCGTGGATACCTACACCCTGCGCCAGCCTATCGGCGTGTGCGCCGGCATTACCCCGTTCAACTTCCCGGCGATGATTCCGCTGTGGATGTTCCCGATGGCGATTGCCTGCGGTAACACCTTCGTCCTCAAACCTTCCGAGCAAGACCCGCTGTCGACCCTGCTGCTGGTGGAGCTGGCGTTGGAAGCCGGTGTACCGGCCGGCGTGCTCAACGTGGTGCATGGCGGCAAGGACGTGGTGGATGCGCTGTGCACTCACAAAGACATCAAGGCGGTGTCCTTCGTCGGTTCGACGGCTGTGGGCACCCATGTCTACGACCTGGCTGGCAAACACGGCAAGCGTGTGCAGTCGATGATGGGCGCCAAGAACCACGCGGTGGTGCTGCCGGATGCTAACCGAGAACACACCCTCAACGCCCTGGTCGGTGCCGGTTTCGGCGCGGCTGGCCAGCGTTGCATGGCCACCTCGGTGGTGGTGCTGGTGGGCGCGGCCAAGCAGTGGCTGCCAGACCTCAAGGCCCTGGCACAAAAGCTCAAGGTCAACGCCGGCAGCGAAGCGGGCACGGATGTCGGCCCGGTGATCTCCAAGCGCGCCAAGGCACGTATCCTGGAACTGATCGAAAGCGGCGTGAAACAAGGCGCCAAGCTGGAGCTGGACGGCCGCGACATCAAGGTGCCGGGCTTTGAGCAAGGCAACTTTGTCGGCCCCACCCTGTTCTCAGGCGTGACCACCGACATGCGCATCTACACCGAAGAAATCTTCGGCCCGGTACTGGTGGTGCTGGAAGTCGATACCCTCGATGAAGCCATCGCCCTGGTCAACGCCAACCCGTTCGGTAACGGCACGGGCCTGTTCACCCAGAGCGGTGCGGCGGCGCGTAAATTCCAGAGCGAGATCGATGTGGGCCAGGTCGGCATCAACATCCCGATTCCGGTGCCAGTGCCGTTCTTCAGCTTCACTGGTTCGCGCGGTTCCAAGCTCGGCGACCTCGGCCCGTACGGCAAGCAAGTGGTGCAGTTCTACACCCAGACCAAAACCGTCACCAGCCGCTGGTTCGACGACAACACGGTCAACGATGGCGTCAACACCACCATCAACCTGCGCTGAACCTGGGAGACGACCATGAAGATTGCATTTATCGGCCTGGGCAACATGGGCGCGCCCATGGCCCGCAACCTGATCAAGGCTGGCCACGCGCTGAACCTGTTCGACCTGAACCAGGCTGTACTCAAGGAACTCGCCGAACTGGGCGGCACTATCAGCAGTTCACCGCGTGACGCCGCCCAAGGCGCCGAATTGGTGATTACCATGCTGCCGGCCGCCGCCCATGTACGCAGCGTGTGGCTCAATGAAGACGGCGTGCTCGCCGGCATCGGCAAAGGCGTGCCGGCGGTGGACTGCAGCACCATCGACCCGCAAACCATCCGTGATGTAGCGGCTGCGGCAGCCAAACAAGGCGTGGCAGTGGCCGATGCGCCGGTGTCCGGTGGCACCGGCGGTGCCCAGGCCGGGACGCTGACCTTCATGGTCGGCGCCAACCCGGAATTGTTCGCCACCCTGCAACCGGTGCTGGCGCAGATGGGCCGCAACATCGTGCACTGCGGTGATGTCGGCACTGGGCAAATCGCCAAGATCTGCAACAACCTGCTGCTGGGTATCAGCATGGTCGGCGTCAGTGAGGCCATGGCCCTGGGCGATGCCTTGGGCATCGACACTCAAGTGTTGGCGGGCATTATCAACAGCTCCACCGGGCGTTGCTGGAGCTCCGACACCTACAATCCTTGGCCAGGCGTGATTGAGACCGCGCCATCATCGCGTGGCTATACCGGTGGTTTTGGTGCCGACCTGATGCTCAAGGACCTGGGCCTGGCGACGGAAGCCGCACGCCAGGCACGCCAGCCGGTGATCCTCGGTGCGGTGGCCCAGCAGTTGTACCAATCCATGAGCCAGCGTGGGGAAGGGGGCAAGGACTTCTCGGCGATCATCAACAGCTATCGCAAGCCCAAATAAATACCTGTGGCGAGGGAGCAAGCTCCCTCGCCACAGGTTTTGCTGGGTCAGGCAAACACAAAATACTTACGCACCGTCTCGACCACTTCCCACGTCCCCTTCATTCCCGGTTCCACCACAAAGATATCCCCAGCCCGCAGGTGGATCGGCTCCATGCCTTCAGGCGTGATCACGCAGTAGCCTTCCTGGAAATGGCAGTATTCCCACTTCACGTATTCCACGTACCACTTGCCCGGTGTGCAGATCCAGGTGCCCATGATTTTGCTGCCGTCTTCGCTGGTGTAGGCGTTGAGGTTGACAGTGTGCGGGTCGCCTTCGAGCTTTTCCCATTTGCAGGCATCCAGGACCGGCAGTGGGTGGGTGTCGCGCAGTACGGTGATGGGCTTGGACATGATGACTCCGAGGCAAGGTAAGAAGATTCGAACCCTATAGCGTCGCAGCCAAGGCGGGTGGTCTGGACTCGACATCGGTATGCCCAGAAGCGCAGCAGAATGCGATCTCCGGGGCAGAGTGCAAATCCATGTGGGAGCGGGCTTGCTCGCGAAAGCGGTGTGACAGTCAAACAGATTATTGACTGACACACCGCCTTCGCGAGCAAGCCCGCTCCCACAGGTGGGCATCAAATGAATTTTTTAAGCGTGAATAAATCAATTCCTCGCAGTAACTGCGAAAGTTTTCCCGTGTCGCGCCAGAATTCGCAAGAAAATTCAGAGCTGGCCCTCGTATCATTCACCTCAGTACCCCGTGAGAGCCTTGCAATGAACCCAATAAAAACGTGGTGGGATATCAGCCCGCCCTTGAGCACGGCCACCCCGACCTGGCCGGGTGATACGCCGTTTCAGGAAGAGCGCGTGTGGCAGTTCGGCCCGGAGTGCCCGGTGAATGTGGGGCGCGTGACGCTGTCGCCGCACACCGGCGCCCATGTGGATGCGCCGCTGCATTACAGCGCAGACGGTGCGCCGATTGGCGAGGTGTCGCTGGACGTGTACATGGGCCCTTGCCGCGTGTTGCATTGCCTGGGCAGCGGCGCGTTGGTCGAGCCCCATCAGTTGCAAGGGCGTGTGGATAACGTGCCCGAGCGCGTGCTGCTGCGCACTTATCCACAAGTGCCGCTCACCGAATGGGATTCGAATTTCACCGCCATCGCGCCCCAAACCATTGAGCTGCTGGCCAGCCTGGGGGTGCGCCTGATCGGTATCGATACGCCGTCTCTGGACCCGCAACAGTCCAAGACCATGGATTCCCACAACGCCGTGGCTCGTCATGGTATGGCGATCCTCGAAGGCATCGTGCTCGATGACGTACCGGAGGGCGACTATGAATTGATCGCGCTGCCGCTGCGCTTCGCCAACCTGGACGCGAGCCCTGTGCGCGCCATTCTCCGCCCGCTCAAGGAGCCCACGCGATGAGCCAATGTCCTTTCTCACCAGACTATAAGCCTGCCGATAACCAACCCCCGGAAGAATGGCATAACGCCGAATTGAATTTCTCCGAGTCCATGAGCTATGGCGACTATCTGGACCTGGGCAAAGTCCTCAGTGCCCAGCACCCGCTGTCGCCGGACCACAACGAAATGCTCTTCATCATCCAGCACCAGACCTCGGAGCTGTGGATGAAGCTGATGCTCCACGAACTCAAGGCCGCCCGCGAACATGTGCGCCTGGGTGAGCTGCCGCCGGCATTCAAGATGCTGGCGCGGGTGTCGCGCATCTTTGATCAACTGGTGCACGCCTGGGCGGTACTGGCCACCATGACACCCTCGGAATACAAGGCAATTCGCCCGTTCCTGGGGCAGTCGTCGGGGTTCCAGTCGTTTCAGTACCGCGAGATCGAATTCATCCTCGGCAACAAAAGCCCGGCGCTGCTGCGGCCCCATGCCCATCGCCCGGAATTGCTGCAGCAATTGCAGGTGGCGATTGCCACGCCGTCGCTGTATGACGAGGCCGTAAACCTGATGGTCAAGGCGGGACTGGCGATTGATCCCAAACGCGCCGAGCGCGACCCGACCGCAGCCACGGTGCACGATGAATCGGTGGAAGCGGCCTGGCGCGAGGTGTATCGCGACCCGAGCCGTTACTGGGATTTGTATCAGTTGGCCGAGAAGTTTATCGACCTGGAAGATTCGTTCCGCCAATGGCGCTTCCGGCATGTCACCACGGTGGAGCGCATCATCGGCTTCCAGCCGGGCACCGGCGGCACCGAGGGCGTGGGCTATTTGCGCAAGATGCTCGATACGGTGTTGTTCCCCGAACTCTGGCGCGTACGCTCCACGCTTTAAACAAAAAGCCCCGGATTACCGGGGCTTTCATTTGGAACGCAATCCAAAATGTGGGAGCGGGCTTGCTCGCGAATGCGGTAGTTCAGTCAACGGATGTGTAGCTGACACTCCGCATTCGCGCGCAAGCCCGCTCCCACAGGGGTTACTGGGTTACGGCAACCTTCCCGTTTCTGATCCTAAACCGGTAGGCGATATAGATAATCCCCACCCACACCGGCATCGCATACACCGACTCGCGAATCCCCGGAATCGCCAGCATCACGCCGATGATCATCACCATGAACGCCAGGCACAGGTAGTTGCTGAACGGGAACCAGAAGGTCTTGAACGACGGCGTCACGCCTTGCTCGCCCATGGCCTTGCGGAACTTGATGTGGGTCAGGCTGATCAGCGCCCAGTTGATCATCAGCGACGCAACCACCAGCGCGAACAGCAACTCCAGCGCACTGTGCGGCGCCACGTAGTTGACCACCACGCACAGCATGGTCACCAGCGCCGAAATCGCCAGCGCCCGCAGCGGCACGCCTTGTTTGTTGAGCTTCATCAGCGCCTTGGGCGCATCACCTTGTTCGGCCAGGCCGAACAGCATGCGGCTGTTGCAATACACGCCGCTGTTGTACACCGACAACGCCGCGGTCAGCACCACGAAGTTGAGGATGTGGGCGGCGGTGTCGTTGCCGATCAGCGAGAAGATCTGCACAAACGGGCTGCCGCTGTAGGCATCGCCTGACGCGCCGAGGGTTTGCAGCAGTTGATCCCACGGGTACAGCGACAACAGTACGGTGAGTGCGCCGACGTAGAAGATCAGGATGCGGTACACCACCTGGTTGATCGCTTTGGGGATCACCTTGCGCGGCTCGCTGGCCTCGGCGGCAGTGATGCCGACCAGCTCCAGGCCACCGAACGAGAACATGATGAAGGCCATCGACATCAACAGCCCCATGCCGCCGTTGGGGAAGAACCCACCGTGGCTCCACAGGTTGCTGACCGAGGCTTGCGGGCCGCCGGTGCCGCTGAACAGCAGGTAGCAGCCGAGCACGATCATGCCGACAATCGCCACCACCTTGATGATGGCAAACCAGAATTCGGCTTCCCCGAAGAACTTCACGTTCAGGGTGTTGATCAGGTTCACCGCGACAAAGAACACCAGTGCGCTGACCCAGGTTGGAATTTCCGGCCACCAGAACTGGATGTACTTGCCCACCGCCGTCAACTCGGCCATGCCCACCAGCACGTAGAGCACCCAATAGTTCCAGCCCGCCAGGAAGCCTGCGTAACCACCCCAGTATTTGTGTGCGAAGTGGCTGAAGGACCCGGCCACCGGCTCTTCGACGATCATCTCGCCGAGCTGGCGCATGATCAGGAACGCGATAAACCCGGCCACCGCATACCCCAGGATCATCGACGGCCCCGCCGACTTGAGTACCCCGGCCGAGCCGAGGAACAAGCCTGTACCAATCGCCCCTCCCAAGGCGATCAGCTGAATGTGCCGGTTCTTCAGGCCTCGCTTGAGGCCCACCGGGTTAACCATGTCATCCGCCATTAACATTCCCTTCTACTTGTTTTTCTCAAGGGTGATTGCACGCCGCATCGGCCCCTCAGAACTGCTGAGGGTCAGATATTACTCTGGGTAAACTTTTCGTAATACAGCTGGACGCCATCAAGTGCCTGATCCGCCAGCCATTGTTGGATGGATTCGACCATTGGAGGAGGGCCGCACACGTACATATCCGCCGATCTGTCCCGCAATTCGGCCAGGTCGAAATGCTCGGTGAGGTAGCCGCGTTTGCCCGTCCACTCGGTTGAGGCGTCGCTCAGCACTTCGGTGTAGCGAAAGTTCGGGATTTTCGCCGCGTAGGCGTGGATACGCGCCGCTTCACATAAATCCTCAGCGCCGCGCACGCCGTAGTACAGGTGCACAGGTTGTGTGCAGCCCGTGACGGCCAGCTCATCGAGCATGCCCAACAACGCCGACAACCCGGTGCCGCCCGCCACCAGTACCAACGGTTGGGTGACATGCCGCAGATAGAACGCACCCAAGGGCGCCTCCATCAGCATTTCATCACCCACCTGGCAGCGTTCACGCAGGTAGTTGCTCATTATTCCATCGGGCAGCAGGCGTACCAGGAACTGCAATTGACTGCCCGGCCGGTTGGCGAAGGAGTAGGAGCGCCAGCTATCGGTGCCGGGCACTGACAGACGCGCGTATTGGCCCGGCAAAAAATCCAGAGGCTGGTCCAGTTGCACCTGCAAAATGGCGGTGCTGGTCGAGACCTGCTGCACCGCGCTCACCGTGCCGCGCACCTGCACGGGGCCTGGGGCGTTGCACAGGCTTGAATCGAAGTCGAAATAGAAGGTGGCGTCGGACTTCACCCGGGTCTGGCAACTGAGCATCTTGCGTTGTTGCAGGTCGAGGCTGGAGAGGGCTTCCTCGTCGACGTAGTCCTGGGTGTACTCGCCGGACTCGCAACGCCCTTGGCAGGTGCCGCACACGCCTTCGCGGCAATCGAGTGGGATCTTGATGCCGTTGCGCAGGGCCGCGTCCAACAGGATTTCATGGGCGCCCACCGGGAAGAACAGGGTCTTGCCATCGGCGAAGCTGAAGGCCACTTTGTGATTCATTCACATAACTCCGTGAATAGGTATGAACCCCTTGTAGGAGCGAGCTTGCTCGCGAAGAACGTCAACGATGACGCGGGACATCCTGAATGAACGCGGCGTACTTACGTTTTTCGCGAGCAAGCTCGCTCCTACAGGGCAGTGCACCACCGTTACAGGTGATAGAAATCCAGCACCGAGTTGATGGTGTCGTTGAGCAACAAGGCGTGCTTGCGCATGATCAACCAGCTGTCGCCCGCAGGCTTGAGGCGGTAAGTGGCATGCCCATAGAACTGCTCGGAGGTGGCCAGGCGATAAAACAACGTGTGCCAGTTCAAACGCACCTCCAACGTGCCGTCGGCCTGCTCGGCTATGCGTACGTTATTGATCAGGTGCAAGGTGCGCGGCATCGGCGCGGCGGAGGCGGCTTTGCCGGTGCGCAGGCGGAACACGCGGTCTTCCAGGCCCGAACGGTTGGCGTAGTAGATCAACGACATCTCGCGCTTGGGGTCTTGGGTGTAGACGTGTTCGGAATCCCATTGCGGCAGGTGGAATTCACTCTGTGGGTCAAATAACTCCACGTAGGCGTCCCAGTCCTGGGCGTCGCACAGCTCGGATTTGCGGTAGAAGAATTGCTCGATCTGGTACTGCAATTGCGCATTCATCACTTCACCTCCCGCAGTGCCAGGGCTCGCTGGTCCAAACCCTTGAGCAGGAACTGCTGCCAGTTGCGATGCTGGTTGACGTACAGGCCTTCATGGGTGAATTCGGTACCGGTCATCGCCGGTTGGATGCCGATGGCCTCGCTGTTGGGCGTCGGCCCGGTCTCCCAGCGATGGCTACCCCGTGAGATGTCGCTCCAGCGTTCCAGGCGGCCCTGGAAGCCGCGCTGGGCCTCGCGAAACTCCACCAGGTCATCGGGCGTGCCCATGCCGGAAACGTTGAAGAAGTCTTCGAACTGACGAATCCGGTTTTCGCGATCGGCGTCGGACTCACCCTTAACCCCCAGGCACTGGCTGATGATCTCGGTCTTGTTCCAGGCCACCGGGCGGATGATGCGCAACTGCGAACTGATCTGGTCGAGGAAGAACAGGCTGGGGTAGATGTTCAGGTTGCGCAGGCGGTGCATCATCCACTCGGCCTTCTGCTGGCCGTGTTCTTCTACCAGGCGCGGCATGATGGTGGCGTAGCCGGAGCGCACGCTGGGGTTGGGCATGTCGCTAAACAACACGCTGTGGCCGTTGTTGAAGGCGAACCAGCCGTCGTCGGTATTTGCGTCGCCCGCGCCGAGCTTGCTGTAGTCCAGCGTGGTGCTGGAACCTGCGCCGTTTTCGGTGTTGACCTGCTGGCGATGCTGCACGGTGGCCACGTAGTTGTAGTGCACGGTGCTGACGTGATATCCGTCCAGGCCGTTTTCGTTTTGCAGCTTCCAGTTGCCGTCGTAGGTGTAGGCGGACTTGCCCGGCAGCACTTCCAGCTCACCGGTGGCCGATTGCGCCACCATCATGTCGAAGAACACTTTGGCATCGCCCAGGAAGTCCTCCAGGCTGTTGGTGCCGTTCACGTCCAGGCTGATAAACACAAAGCCCCTGTAGCTTTCGATGCGCGCTTTTTTCAGGCCGCGGGTGGCCTTGTCGAAACCTTCCGGGTATTCCCCCGGCGCCTTGACCTTTACCAGTCGGCCATCGCTCTTGTAGCACCAGGCGTGGAACGGGCAGGTGAAGGTGGACTGGTTACCCTTGCCCACGCGGGTGAGGGTGGTACCGCGATGCTGGCAGGCGTTGATCAACGCGTTGAGTCGGCCTTCGCCGTCACGGGTGATGATCATCGGCTGGCGCCCGGCGCGCATCGTCACGAAGTCGTGGTTATTGGCCAGTTCGCTTTCGTGGCAGGCATAGATCCAGTTCTTCTCGAAGATCAGCTCCATCTCCAGGTCGAACAACTCGGGCTCGGTGAACATGTCGCGGGCGATGCGGAACACTTCATCCGCCGGGCGAAAGTCCAGGCAGCTTTCGATAAAGGATTTCCATTGCTCGACGGTTCTTGCACCACTCATGGGAGGCACCTTTTGATCATGGCTAAACGGTGAGCCATTAAGCGGCTGCGATGCGGTGGCGGGCTATCCGCTTAATGGGGGAACGTAGGCCGCAAAGTTGGGCAGCAAATACCCATGGCGGTGCGCGCCGGTGACGGCATGCGCTACTGTGATGGCGGGCGATGGTCGCAAAACCCTGGGGTTTATCCACATAGTCGACTGTTGCTATCCACTCAGTGAGAACTGCGCTGGCGTGGCCTGGAACTTGCTGTCGACGTTCAACGACGCGCCGTCAGAGCGCGCAAACGCCTAACCGCCGTGGGTGCACCCTGATGACTAGTCAGACACGCGATATTCATATTCAACGCTTCGACCTGGAGGGCGCGTGCAGCTGGATGTCCGGCATCTGCGGGCCCCATCGCCTGGCGACGGCAACGCCCGAGCGCCTGCGCTTTCACCACAGCGCCAACGTGTTCAAATCCCGCGCCACCACCCTGGGCGTGATCGAGTACGGCACCGATGTGACCATCGACATCGAAGACGCCGAGCACTTCAGCAGCTACAGCTTGAGCCTGCCACTGGTGGGCGAGCAGGAGCTGAGCAAGAACGGTGAGCGCCTCAGCTCCAACCGCGACCAGGGCGTGATCATTTCACCCAATGAGCATCAGGTGCTGGCGATTTCCGGTGACTGCCGCAAGTTGCAAGTGGTGATCACCCGCGCAGCGATGAGCGAGTCGCTGGAAGGTTTGCTGCAACGGCCCATTGATGCACCGCTGCGCTTTGAGTCGGTGATGGATGCCGTGGACGGCGCCCCGGCTTCGTGGTGGCGCATGGCGCGTTACTTCATCGCCGAACTGGAATGCAGCAGCGAACTGTACGAACAGGCGGCGTTTACTCGCGACCTGGAAAGCTCGCTGATCAAGGGCCTGATCCTGGCCCAACCAAATAACTACTCTGAAGAACTGCGCGACGTGCTGGGGGTGAAACTGCCGCACTACCTGATTCGCGCCCGGCAATTTATCCACGACAACGCCCGTGAAGCGCTGCACCTGGAAGACCTGGAAGCGGCGGCGGGCGTGTCGCGGTTCAAACTGTTCGATGCGTTTCGCAAGTACTTCGCGCTGTCGCCCATGGCGTATCTGAAGAAGCATCGGTTGGGGGCGGTGCGCCAGGAAATTCTGGAGCAGGGCTCGATTCGCACTATTTCTGAAATCGCGCTGGGGTGGGGGTTTACGCATTTGGGGCGGTTTTCGGCGGAGTACCGCAAGCTGTTCGATGAGTCGCCCAGCCAGACATTGCAGCGCAAGCGCCTGCGCGTTACTTGAACCGGCTGGGGATCAAAATGTGGGAGCTGGCTTGCCTGCGATAGCGGTCGGCCAATCAATACGATGCCAACTGATCCAACGCCATCGCAGGCAAGCCAGCTCCCACATGGACTATGGGGCGCCTGGAAAATCTCAGATCAACTCTTCAACCAGTTGCAGGCAATGAGTCAGCCCCGGCGACTGATCATTCACCCGCCGGCTGAGGATGATCGGCGAGCTCGCCGTTGCCTCCACCACCGGCGTATAGCCAATATCCGCCCGATGCAGCACCTGCACCGACGCCGGCACCAGCGTCACCCCCATGCCTGCGCCGACCAGGCCGATAGCGGTCTGCAATTCGTTGGTCCACTGCGCCACCTTCACGCTCAAGCCATGGGCGTCGAACAGTGCGATCACATGGTCGGCATAACTGGGGCGCGGGTTGCCGGGGTAGAGCACAAAGGGTTCGGCGGCCAACTGGGCGAGGGTGGCCGGGGCGCCCAGCAACGGGTGACCGCTGGGCAGCACGGCCACCAGGCGGTCTTCCACCAATACACGCTGGACGATGGCCGGGTCGTCAATGCGAATACGCCCGAAGCCCACGTCAATGCGGCCCGCCTTGAGCGCTTCGACCTGCTGCAACGTCGTCATCTCCGACAAGCCCAACTCCAGTTCCAGGGCCTCGTGAGTGCGCAGGCGCCGAATCAATTCCGGCAGCACGCCGTACAAGGTCGAGGGCGCAAAGCCGATGCCCAGCCAGGTTTTCTCGCCTTGGCCGATGCGCCGAGTGTTATCGCAGACCTTGCCCAGTTGTTCGAGCAACACATTGGCATGCTCATAGAAAAACCGTCCGGCCTCGGTCAGGCGCAATGGCCGACTGCGTTCCAGCAACACCACCCCGAGTTCATCCTCCAGTTGCTGGATCTGCCGGCTCAACGGCGGCTGGGCGATGTGCAAACGTTCGGCGGCACGGGTGAAGTTGAGGGTCTCGCCCAACACCTGGAAGTAGCGCAGGTGACGCAGTTCCATATCGACTCCTTTTATACCTTGAGGGTATTGCTTGAGACCAATTCTATATTGGAAGCCCGAAAAAATGCGGAACAGAATCGACGCAAATCTATAAAGAACCCAACGGGTATTGCCATGCCGATTTGCGCCATCAAGTCGATCGAAACTGTCATCGTCGACCTCCCCACCATACGCCCGCACAAGCTGGCGATGCACACGATGCAAAACCAGACCCTCGTTATCATCCGTCTGCGTTGCACCGACGGCATCGAAGGCATCGGTGAAGCCACCACCATCGGCGGCCTGAGCTACGGCAACGAGAGCCCCGACAGCATCAAGGTCAATATCGACCGCCACTTCGCGCCGCTGCTGATCGGCCAGGACGCGAGTAACGTCAATGCCGCCATGTTGCGCCTGGAGCGCAGTATTCGCGGCAACACCTTTGCCAAGTCCGGTATCGAAAGCGCCTTGCTCGACGCCCTCGGCAAACGCCTTGGGCTGCCGGTCAGCGAGCTGCTTGGCGGGCGTGTGCGGGACGCGTTGCCAGTGGCCTGGACCCTGGCCAGTGGTAATACCGAACAAGACATCAACGAGGCCGAGAAGATGCTCGACCTGCGCCGTCACCGTCTCTTCAAATTGAAGATCGGCGCGGGGGAGGTCAACCGCGACCTGGCCCATGTGATCGCGATAAAAAAGGCCCTGGGCGAGCGCGCCAGTGTGCGCGTCGACGTCAACCAGGCCTGGGATGAAGCCGTGGCCCTGCGGGCGTGCAAGGTGCTCGGCGACCACGGTATCGACCTGATCGAACAACCGATCTCACGCAATAACCGTGGTGGCATGGCCCGGCTCAACCTGTCGAGCCCGGCGCCGATCATGGCCGATGAGTCCATCGAATGTGTCGAAGACGCCTTCAACCTGGCGCGTGAAGGCGCGGCCACGGTGTTCGCCCTCAAGATCGCCAAGAACGGCGGCCCTCGCGCTGTATTGCGCACGGCGGCGATTGCCGAAGCGGCCGGCATCGGCCTGTACGGCGGCACCATGCTTGAAGGTGGCATTGGCACCCTGGCCTCGGCCCATGCCTTTCTCACGCTGGACACACTGGCGTGGGGCACCGAACTGTTCGGCCCGCTGTTGCTCACCGAAGACATTCTTGCCGAGCCACCGGTGTACCGCGATTTCCAGCTGCATGTGTCCACTGCGCCGGGCCTGGGCCTGACGCTTGATGAAGAGCGCCTGGCGTTCTTTCGCCGTGACAAACACTAAGAGGCCCTTGCCATGTTGTTCCACGTAAAAATGACCGTGAACCTGCCCCTCGACATGCACCCCGAGCGCGCCGCCAGCCTCAAGGCCGAGGAGAAAGCCTTGGCGCAACGCCTGCAACAAGAGGGCAAATGGCGCCACCTGTGGCGCATCGCCGGGCACTACGCCAACTACAGCGTGTTCGATGTCGACAGCGTGCAGGACCTGCACGACCTGCTGATGCAACTGCCGTTGTTCCCCTACATGGCCATCGAAGTGAATGCGCTGTGCCGCCATCCGTCGTCGATCCATGCGGACGACCGCTGAGCCGGCTTGCACCTATAACTACAAGATGAGGAATGCACCATGTCCATCCGCCTGTCCCAGACTGCCCACGCCCAACAGTTTCTCGAAGAAGCCAGCGGTAACCTCAATGACGCGGGCAACCCACGCACCAAGGCGCTGATCTACCGGCTCCTGCGCGACACCGTGAACATCATCGAAGACCTGGAAGTGACCCCGGAAGAGTTCTGGAAGGCGGTCAACTACCTCAATGAGCTGGGCAAAAACCAGGAGGCCGGCCTGCTCGCGGCCGGCTTGGGCCTGGAGCATTACCTGGACCTGTTGATGGACGCCGCCGACGAGCAGGCCGGCAAGTCGGGTGGCACGCCGCGCACCATTGAAGGCCCGTTGTACGTGGCCGGTGCGCCGCTGTCCAAGTACGAGGCACGGCTGGATGATGGCAAGGACGACGCGGTGCCGTTGTTCATGCGCGGGCAAGTACGCGATACCGAGGGCAAGCCGTTGGCAGGGGCAATTGTGGATGTGTGGCAGGCCAACACGGGCGGGACCTATTCGTGGTTCGACCCGAATCAGTCTGAGTTCAACCTGCGCCGGCGCATCGAGACCGACGCCCAGGGCAACTACCGTTTTCGCAGCATCGTACCTTCGGGCTACGGCTGCCCACCGAGCGGGCCGACGCAGCAGTTGCTCGACCAGTTGGGGCGCCACGGGCAGCGGCCGGCGCATATCCACTTCTTCATCTCGGCGCCGGGGCACCGGCACCTGACCACGCAGATCAACCTGTCGGATGACCCGTACCTGCATGATGACTTTGCCTATGCCACCCGGGATGAGCTGATTGCCGAGATTCGCTTCAGCGACGACCCGCAACTGGCGCGGGAGTTTGGCGTGCAGGGGCGGTTTGCGCAGATTGATTTTGACTTTGAGTTGCAGGTGGCGGATGCGCCAATAGAGCAGCAGCGCATGCAACGAGTGCGTGCTCTGGAAGACTGATCAACTCGGTCAACTGTGGGAGCTGGCTTGCCTGCGATAGCGGTGGAACATTCACCACCGCTATCGCAGGCAAGCTAGCTCCCACATTGGTTTTAGGGTGTTTGTGTTATTTGCGCACGACCAGGTCCAACACCTCATCCCGGTCCTTGATCTTCTGCAGCACGATCTCCGAACGGATATCCATCACCCCCGCCGTGCGGTTCAGGTGGTTCACGATGAAGTCCGAGAAGTGCTTGAGGTTGCGCGCCTGCACCCGCAGCACATAGTTGCTGGCGCCAGTGATCACATAGGCGCTCGCCACCTCCGGCCAGCCTTGCACCTTCTTGATGAACGTCTCATGCCAGTCCTCCACATCCTGGCGCAACGACAGGTGCACGATGGCTTCCAACTCGATCCCCAACTGCTCGGCATTCAATACCGCGCGGTAACCGCTGATGATTCCTTCGCTCTCCAACAGGCGCAAACGGCGCAGGCACGCCGACGGCGACAGCGCGACTTTTTCCGCCAGTTCCTGGTTGCTGATGCGGCCATCCTGTTGCAGGAAATGCAGGAGGCGCAGGTCGGTGGCGTCGAGAATCATGCTTGGAAGATATCCGCGTATTTGGAGGTTAAATTCGAATTTCCTACAGCTTAAATAGCCGTTTACCCACCACTTTGCACGAAAATTCTCTAAAAGTTCGTTCATTATTTGGTCCATCCTCACTTATAAAACCAGGACGACCCATGACCACTCGAAGCCATTGCCAAGCCCTCGACGCCCAGGACCCGTTGGCCTCCCTGCGCGCCCAATTCGCCTTGCCCGAGGGGGTGATCTACCTCGACGGCAACTCCCTCGGCGCGCGCCCGGTGGCGGCGCTGGAGCGGGCACAACAGGTGATCGCCGAGGAGTGGGGCAATGGCTTGATTCGTAGCTGGAACAGCGCCGGCTGGGCGGATTTGTCCCAGCGCCTGGGCAATCGCCTGGCGCCGTTGATCGGTGCGCGTGACGGCGAGGTGGTGATCACCGATACCACCTCGATCAACCTGTTCAAAGTGCTCAGCGCCGCCTTGAGTGTGCAGCGCCAGCGTACGCCGGCGCGTAAGGTCATCGTCAGCGAAGCGAGCAACTTTCCCACCGATTTGTATATCGCCGAAGGCTTGGCCGAACTGCTGCAACAAGGCTATTCCCTGCGCCTGGTGAACAGCCCGGCCGAACTGCCCCAGGCCATCGATGCAGACGTGGCGGTGGTGATGCTCACCCACGTCAACTACAAGACCGGCTACATGTACGACATGGCGGCGCTGACCGCACTGAGCCACGAGTGCGGCGCGCTGAGCATCTGGGACCTGGCGCATTCTGCGGGCGCGGTGCCTGTCGACCTGCACCAGGCCAATGCGGATTATGCAATTGGCTGCACCTACAAATACCTCAACGGCGGCCCGGGCTCCCAGGCGTTTGTGTGGGTCAACCCGGCGTTGGTCGATGTGGTGCGCCAGCCGTTGTCCGGATGGTTCGGGCATACCCGGCAGTTCGCCATGGAGTCTACCTACGCCCCCAGCGCCGGCATCGCTCGCTACCTGTGCGGTACGCAGCCGATTACCTCGCTGGCCATGGTGGAGTGTGGCCTGGAGATTTTTGCCCAGACCGACATGGCCAGCCTGCGCAGCAAATCCCTGGCACTGACCGACCTGTTTATCGCATTGGTCGAAAGCCGCTGCGCCGCCCACGGCCTGGAACTGATCACCCCGCGTGAACACGCCCGGCGCGGCAGCCACGTCAGCTTTGAACACCCCGAAGGTTACGCGGTGATCCAGGCCTTGATCGCCCGAGGCGTGATCGGCGATTACCGTGAACCGCGGATCATGCGTTTTGGCTTCACGCCTTTGTACACAAGCTTCACCGAGGTATGGGACGCCGTGGAAATCCTCGGAGAAATACTCGACAAGCGCACGTGGGACCAGGCGCAATTCAAAGTGCGCAACAGCGTCACCTAACAACACAAACCCACTGTAGGAGCGAGCTTGCTCGCGAAGATCGTCAACAATAACGCGCGAATGCTGAATGCACGCGGCGTTCTCAGGTTTTTCGCGAGCAAGCTCGCTCCTACAGAAAACAAGCGCTTACTGTGCAATCACAATAATAAAGGGGCACACCAGTGACCACGCCAGACAACGGCTTTGCAGAGATTACCCACCGTGAACTGGGCCTGAGGCGCCAGCTCACTTCCGGCCAGATGAGCATGATCGCCATCGGTGGCGCCATCGGCACCGGGCTGTTCATGGGCAGCGCCTACGCCATCGGTTATGCCGGGCCGAGCGTGCTGGTGAGCTACGCTATCGGCGCGTTGATTACCTTGCTGCTGATGGGCTGCCTGGCGGAGATGACGGTGGCCCATTCCACCTCCGGCTCCTTTGGCGCCTATGCCGAGTTCTACATCAGCCCGTTGGCCGGGTTCCTGGTGCGGTATGCCTACTGGGCGGCGATTGTGCTGGCGGTGGGCGCCGAGGTCACGGCGGTGGCGATGTACATGAAGTACTGGTTCGCCAACGTGCCGGAGTGGGTATGGATCGTGTCGTTCTCCAGTGTGCTGATTGTGCTCAATGCGATCAGCGTGAAGACCTTCGGCAACTTCGAATACTGGTTCTCGACGATCAAGATCAGCGCCATTGTCGGTTTCATCATCCTGGCGGTGTATGTGGTGTTCGGCTCCGGCAACCCTGACTACGGGGTACAGAACTACACGGCCCACGACGGGTTTTTTCCCCATGGCTTGAGTGGCATGTGGATCGCGGTGATCGTGTCGATCTTCAGCTACCTCAGCGTCGAGATGATCGCCGTGGCCGCCGGTGAAGCCGCCGACCCGGAGCAGGCGGTGAAGAAAGCCTTTCGCGCTACCATCGTGCGGTTGGTGGTGTTCTACCTGCTGACCCTGGCGCTGATGCTCGCCATCGTGCCCTGGAACCAGGCCGGCCAGGCCCAGAGCCCGTTTGTTACGGTGATGCAGACCATCGGCATTCCCGGCGCCACCGGGGTGATGAATTTCGTGATCCTGATCGCGGCGCTGTCGGCCATGAACAGCCAGCTCTACATCACCACGCGCATGATGTTCAGCCTGTCGCGCGCCGGTTTTGCGCCCAAGTCCATGGGCGCGTTGAGCAAGAACGGCATCCCGCTGAATGCGCTGCTGCTGTCCAGCTCGGGCATTGCCCTGGCGACCTTGCTCAACGTGGTGTACCCGGAAAGCTCGTTCACCCTGATGATGGCGATCTCGATGTTTGGCGCGATCTTCACCTGGTTCATGATCTTCCTCACGCACCTGTTTTTCCGCCGCTATCGCAAGCGTCATGGCGGGGCGAAGTTGTCGTTCCAGTTGCGGTTTTTTCCCTACAGCACGCTGCTGGGGCTGGTGCTGATGGGGGCGGTGATGATCACCACCTATTTCACCGAAGCGTTCAAGATGACGCTGGTGTTTGGCGTGCCGTTCCTGCTGATTCTGTCGGCGGTCTACTACACCTTCTTCCACAAACGTACATCATCTGTAGGAGCGAGCTTGCTCGCGAAAAACCCGAGAGCCCCACGTTAAACCAGATAGCTCGCGTTATCGTTGACGATCTTCGCGAGCAAGCTCGCTCCTACAGGGTGCCTTGAGCGCAGCGAGTAAGGTGCTGGCGTAACCGGGCAATTGCTCGAACGAGCGTGCGCATAACAGCAGTTTGCGGCAGGCCCATTCCTCTTGCAGGGGGTGAGCCTTGAAGCGGCGCGCAGGTGGCCAACGGTCCAAGGCGGCCTGAGGCACGATGCCCAGGCCGGCACCGCCGGCGACCATGCGAATCACCCCGTCAAAGCTATCGGCGCGGATACGTGTGTGCAGGCGAAAGCCTGCGTGCAACGCCTGTTCCTCCAGGTACACCGCCAGCGCGCTGTTGGCTGCCAGGCTGACGTAGTCGTATTGCAAGCTGTCGATAAAACTCGCGCTGGTCAACGGGTGGTCCAGGGGCATGATCAGCACCAGCGGGTCGTCGCGAAACGCCAGGGTCTGCAAGCCGTGGGTGTCTACCGCATCGGAAATAATCCCCAGGTCGGCGGTGCCCTGGCGCAAGGCGTGGGTAATGCGCAGGCTGGGCAACTCTTGCAGGTCGATATCGAGGTTGGGGTGTTTGCGCAGAAACTGTGCGAGCAGTTCCGGCCGGTATTCGCTGAGGGCGGTGGTGTTGCATAGCAAGCGTACCTGGCCTTTGACGCCATTGGCGTATTCGGCCAAGTCCTGTTGCAGGTGGTCGGCCTGTTGCAACAGCAGGCGAGCATGCCGCGCCAGGGCTTTGCCCGCGGGTGTCGGGGTGACGCCACGGCGGCCGCGCTCGAGAAACGCGATGCCCAGTGAAGACTCCATGGCTCGGATGCGTGCACTGGCGGCAGCCAGGGACAGGTGGCTGCGGGCCGCGCCGGCGGTGATATTGCCGGTGTCCAGGATGTGCAGGTAAAGGCGCAGGTCGATCAGGTCAAAGTGCATGAAGTATCCCAGTGACTGGAGGGGCCTCATCGCAGGCAAGCCAGCTCACACATTTGAATGTATTCACAATTCAAGGTGTGGGAGCTGGCTTGCCTGCGATAGCGGTATCAGCCTCACACAAAACAAGAGGCTGCCTCAGTATATGGCGAATTTTCAGCCTCTCTCCTGCCCTGCACAATCGGCGCATGAATACCTTCCTCGCGTTCTACCAAAACCTCGGCCCCGCCCTGACAGCGTTGGTCATCACCACTTTCCTACTGGCCGGTACGGTCAAGGGCGTCATCGGCCTGGGCCTGCCCACCGTGGCCATGGGCATGCTTGGCCTGGCTATGTTGCCCGCGCAGGCTGCGGCATTGCTGATCATTCCTTCGACGGTGACCAACCTCTGGCAACTCACCTGTGGCGGCCACTTGGGTGCCTTGCTCAAACGCCTGTGGCCGATGCTGTTGCTGATTTTCCTCGGCACCGGGCTGGGCACCTTGTGGCTGGGCATGGGCAGTGGGCCTTGGGTGGTGCGTGCCTTGGGCGCGGCGTTACTGGTGTATGCCTTGAGCGGGTTATTCCTGCCGACCTTCAGGGTCGAACCCCGCACTGAGCGTTGGCTGGGGCCCTTGTGCGGGCTGCTCACCGGCATCATCACCTCGGCCACCGGTGTCTTCGTGATCCCTGCGGTGCCGTATCTGCAGGCGCTGGGCTTGAGCCGTGATCAGTTGGTGCAGGCGCTGGGGCTGTCATTCACCGTGTCGACACTGGCGCTGGCCGCCGGGCTGGCTTGGCGTGGTGCGTTGGGCGGTGCTGAAGTCGGTGCGTCGGTGTTGGCGCTGTTGCCGGCCTTGCTGGGGATGTGGCTGGGCCAGGTGGTGCGTCGGCGCATCAGTGCCCTGTGGTTTAAACGTGGATTTTTCACCGGCATGGCGTTGTTGGGAGGCCATTTGTTGCTGGCTGGTTAATAATGACCGGGCATTTGTCAGCTGTTTAATGAAGGACTGCCCGTGAAAGCCCGATCTGATGAGCTACAGATTTTTGTCAGCGTGATCGAGTGCGGCTCGATTTCCGCCGCCGCCGAAAAAGTCGGGCAAACGCCATCGGCGGTCAGCCGCACCTTGTCGCGCCTGGAAGCCAAGCTCGACACCACCTTGATCAACCGCACCACGCGGCGCATGGACCTGACCGAAGAGGGCAAGTACTTCTTCGAACAGGCCAAAGTGATCCTGGCGCAGATGGACGAGCTGGAAGAGCGCCTGTCCTCGCGCCAGAAAAAACCGGCCGGGCGCCTGCGTATCAACGCCGCCGTGCCGTTCATGCTGCATGGGATCGTGCCGTACATCGCCGAGTTTCGCAGTCTCTATCCGGATATCCAGCTGGAGCTCAACAGCGATGACTTGATCATCGACCTGCTGGAGCAAAGCACGGACATCGCCATTCGCATTGGCGCCCTGGCCGACTCGACCCTGCATGCGCGCTTCCTGGGCAGCACGCCGCTGCATGTCCTGGCCAGCCCCGGCTACCTCAAGCAGCACGGCACGCCGACGACCGTTGCCGAGTTGGCTGATCACACCTTGCTAGGCTTCACCCACACCGAAACCCTCAACCACTGGCCGCTGCGCCATGGCGACGGTGACCGCTGGCTGATCCAGCCCGGCGTCAGCGCGTCCAGTGGTGAAACCTTGCGGCAGTTGGCGCTGGAAGGGCAGGGCATTGCTTGCCTGTCGAACTTCATGACGGTGCACGACCTTGAAGCCGGGCGCCTGGTGCCGTTGCTGGAGTCGTTCAACAGTGGCTATCGCCAGCCGATCCACGCGGTGTTCTACCGCAACTCGCAATTGGCGTTGCGCATCCAGTGCTTCCTGGACTTTATTCAGGCCAAGCTGGCGCGGTATGCGCGCTGATTCGTGATCTGAGCGCAAGAGTGAATTGGGCCGCACGGGCTTATTCAGGCAGCAGTGGGGGTTGGATACTGGGCGCATTACTTACCCAGTCAGGAGCAACCTCCATGAATGTATTCGTTACCGGCGCCGCAGGGTTTATCGGCGGTTCCATCGCTACCGGCCTGGTCAACGCCGGCCATCACGTCACCGGCCTGGTGCGCAGCGCCGAGCAAGCTGCCGAAATGACCGCCCTGGGCATCACGCCCGTGATTGGCACCCTCGACGACGCAACGGTATTGACCGAGCAGGCGCAGAAGGCTGATGCGGTGATCAACGCCGCCAGCAGCGACCATCGCGGCGCCGTGCAAACCTTGCTGGCCGCTTTGAAAGGTTCGAACAAGCCGTTCCTGCATACCAGCGGTTCGAGCATCGTAGGGGATGCGTCGGGCGGCAAGGCCAGCGATGTCATCTACTTCGAAGACAACCTGCCTGAGCCGACCGTCGACAAGGCCGCCCGCGTGGCCATCGACAACCTGATCCTGGCGGCTGCCAACGACGGCGTGAATTCGGCGGTGATCTGCAACACCCTGATCTACGGCCACAGCCTGGGCGTGAAGCGTGACAGCGTGCAATTGCCGCGCTTGCTCAAGCAGGCACGCAAAAGCGGGGTGGTGCGCCATGTGGGCCCCGGCCAGAACATTTGGTCCAACGTGCATATTGAAGACGTGGTGGCCTTGTATCTGCTGGTGTTGACCAAGAACGTACCGGGCACTTTCTACTTTGTGGAAAGCAGCGAAGCGGCGTTCATCGACATGACCACGGCGATTGCCCAAGCCCTGAACCTGGGCAAACCACAGGATTGGCCATTGGCCGAAGCTGAGGCCGAGTGGGGCTATGAAATGGCCAACTACGGGTTGGGCTCCAATAGCCGAGTGCGTGGCAAGCACGCCCGTGAATTGTTGGGATGGGCGCCTCAGCGCACGTCGGTGGTGGAGTGGATTCGCGACGAGATGGTGTGATGTTCGCTTAGCACCGCGGTGCTGCCTTCGCGAGCAAGCCCGCTCCCACATTTGAATCTATTCACAGATCCAAATGTGGGAGCGGGCTTGCTCGCGAAAGGCGCGACTCGGTATATCGGACCAGACACTTCACTAGCCCCATCCGCCGCAATTCCGTACCATTCCCCGCCTTATCCCCCGCAACTCCCTGGTACTCCATGAACCTCACCCGTCTGCGCGCCGACGCCCTGGCCGGCCTCACCACGTCTTTCGCCTTGCTGCCCGAATGCATCGCCTTTGCGCTGGTGGCCCATCTCAACCCGCTGATGGGCCTCTACGGCGCTTTCATCATTTGTACCCTCACCGCATTGTTCGGCGGCCGTCCCGGCATGGTGTCCGGTGCGGCAGGTTCCATGGCAGTGGTGATCGTCGCGTTGGTGGTGCAACACGGCGTGGAGTATTTGCTGGCGACGGTGTTGCTCGGCGGCTTGATCATGGTCGCCTTCGGCCTGCTGCGCCTGGGCAAGCTGGTGCGCATGGTGCCGCATTCGGTGATGCTCGGCTTCGTCAACGGCCTGGCGATCATCATTGCGCTGGCGCAACTGGAGCATTTCAAGAGCGGTGAAACCTGGCTCAGCGGCACGCCGTTGTACGTAATGGCTGGGCTGGTGGCGGCAACCATGGCCATTGTGTACCTGTTGCCGCGCCTGACCCGTGCCGTACCGCCCGCGCTGGCGGCGATTCTGAGTGTTGGCGTGGCGGTGTACCTGCTCGGTTTGCCGACCCGTACATTGGGGGATATGGCGCACATCGCCGGTGGCTTGCCGACCTTCGCGCTGCCGCAGATCCCCTGGACCCTGGAAACCCTCGGCATCATCGCGCCGTACGCGTTTTTGATGGCGATGGTCGGCCTGTTGGAAACCCTGCTGACCCTCAACCTCACCGACGAAATCACCGAGACCCGTGGTTATCCCGACCGCGAAAGCGTGGCCCTGGGCGCGGCGAATATGGTCTCGGGCCTGTTCGGCGGCATGGGCGGTTGCGCGATGATCGGGCAAACCGTGATCAACCTCAGCTCCGGCGGGCGTGGGCGTTTCTCCGGGGTGTTTGCCGGGGTGATGATTCTGTTGTTCATTCTGTTTCTGTCGCCACTGATCGAGCGGATCCCGCTGGCGGCGTTGGTGGGTGTGATGTTCGTGGTGTCGCAACAGACCTTCGCCTGGGCGTCGCTGCGAGTGATCAACAAGGTGCCGCTCAATGATGTGCTGGTGATCATGGCGGTGACGATCATCACCGTGTTCACCGACCTTGCCACCGCCGTGCTGTGCGGTATCGTCATCGCCGCGCTGAACTTCGCCTGGCAGCAGGCGCGGGAACTGTACGCCGATGAACACCTGGAGGCCGATGGCAGCAAGCTCTATCGGCTGCACGGCACGTTGTTCTTTGCCTCGACCACGCCGTTTTTGAACCAGTTCGACCCGGCCAACGACCCGGCCCAGGTCACGCTGGATTGCCGTCACCTGAGCTTTGTCGACTATTCGGCGATTGCCGCGTTGATGACCCTGCGCGAGCGCTACACCAAGGCCGGCAAGCACCTGCGGGTGCTGCATTTATCCGAGCGCTGCAAAAAACTGCTCAAGCGCGCCAAGGTCCACCACGACTGAACCTTTACCTCTGTAGGGGCGAGGGGGACGCCTAGTTCTTGCTCGCGAAAATCGTCAACGATAACGCTGGCATTCTGATGCGCTGCGGCGTGCTCGGGTTTTTCGCGAGCAAGCTCGCTCCTACAGGGGGCGAGAGGGGGCGAGGTCGTTATTACGAGGGGGCGAGGTCGTTATTATGGGCCGACCAGGTCTTCCAGCTCTTGGGCGCGGGTCTGGGTCATGTCCAGCACGCAGCCTGTGCCATTGACCTGATCAATCGTGCCGCCAGTGGCACTGCCGGCGAAGGCGCAATTGGCGTCGCGGTATTTGATCCACAGGCGCTGCACGTCTTGCAGTTGTTGTTTGCGCGCGCCTTCCTGGGCGGCGAGAGCGGTCTTGTAGGCGCGGTTCAGGCGGTCGTCCTGTACCTTGGTTTGCTTGGCATTGCAATTGACCATGTCTGCGGTGGTATTGGCGCTGTCCATGCATGTTTTCAAGGCAGGGTTGTCGGCGGCATACGCGCTGCCGCACAAGAGCAGGACGCTGGCGGCAATTGTGGTGCGAATCATGAGCGGTTTCCTGGGCAGTGGATGCGCAGTCTATGACTCAAGGGCGGCGTTTGAGTTTCCGCCTTCTCTGATCTTCATGTAAGAACACCCCCCGAATTTTCATCCGCCACCGTCGGGCATGTCCCCCAGCGACAGCGCTTATCCGTGGGCGAAAATTACTTTCATAAAAATTGAAAATGCTCCTCGGGAATGATTTATGAGTTTCACAACCAATTCGACGTGACCCTTTCCGAGGAGTACCGCATGGCCGCATTACCGGGCTTCGGGCTGTTGGCATACGCTGCCATCGCCATCATTGCATTGATCGTGCTGATTGCACGCTACCGACTCAACCCCTTTATCGTGATTACCCTGGTGTCCATCGGCCTGGCGCTGATGGCCGGGATGCCGGCGGACACCATCATGGGTTCGTACGAGGCGGGTGTCGGCAAGACCCTGGGGCATATCGCCCTGGTGGTGGCGCTGGGCACCATGCTCGGCAAGATGATGGCCGAATCCGGTGGCGCCGAGCAGGTCGCGCGCACGCTGATCAACCGCTTCGGTGAACGCAATGCTCACTGGGCGATGGTGTGTATTGCGTTTTTGGTGGGGCTGCCGCTGTTTTTCGAAGTCGGCTTTGTGTTGCTGGTACCGATTGCCTTTACCGTGGCGAGGCGCGTGGGCGTGTCGATCCTGATGGTCGGGCTGCCGATGGTTGCCGGCCTGTCGGTGGTGCATGCGTTGGTGCCGCCGCACCCGGCGGCAATGATGGCGGTGCTGGCTTATAACGCCTCGGTCGGGCAGACGGTGCTGTATGCGATCCTGATTGGCATCCCCACGGCGATCATTGCCGGGCCCGTCTACGCCAAGTTCATCGTGCCGCACATTCATTTGCCAGCGGAAAACCCGCTGGAGCGCCAGTTTATTGAGCGTGAACCGCGTACGCGCCTGCCCAGTTTTGCACTGACCATGGGCACTATCCTGTTGCCGGTGGTGTTGATGATGATCGGCGGCTGGGCCAACGTGATCTCCACGCCGGGCAGCGGTTTCAACCAGTTCCTGTTGTTTATCGGCAACTCGGTGATCGCCCTGTTGGTGGCGACCCTGGTGAGCTTCTGGACCTTGGGCCTGGCCCAGGGCTTTAACCGCGAGTCGATTCTCAAGTTCACCAACGAATGCCTGGCGCCGACCGCCAGCATCACCTTGCTGGTGGGGGCGGGCGGCGGGTTGAACCGCATCCTGGTGGATGCCGGGGTCACCCATGAAATCCTCGGCCTGGCCCATGCGTTCCAGTTGTCGCCGCTGGTGATGGGCTGGCTGTTCGCCGCGTTGATGCGCGTCGCCACCGGCTCGGCCACGGTGGCCATGACCACCGCGTCCGGGGTGGTCGCGCCGGTCGCCTTGGGCCTGGGTTATCCACACCCTGAATTGTTGGTGCTGGCGACCGGTGCGGGCTCGGTGATCTTTTCCCACGTGAACGACGGTGGCTTCTGGCTGATCAAGGAATACTTCAATATGACGGTTATCCAGACCTTCAAGACCTGGACCGTACTGGAGACCCTGATTTCGCTGGTCGCCTTCGGCCTGACCTACGGCCTGTCCCTTGTTTTATGAGCCTGTAACCCGGAGCCCCCATGGACATCCTCTATCAGATCCGCGCCCGCCAGGACGCTTTCAGTGCCGGCGAAGGGCGTATCGCCAAGCTGATGCTCGAGGATGTGGGCTTCGCCGCCTCCGCCAGCCTGGAGGAACTGTCGCAACGGGCCGAGGTGAGTACCGCCACCTTGTCACGCTTTGCCCGCAGCGTGGGCTGCCGTGACTTGCGCGATTTGCGCCTGCAATTGGCCCAGGCCAGTGGTGTGGGCAGCCGCTTCCTCGACCCGGCGGGCAAGCCAGAACAGTCAGCGTTTCATCGCCAGATCCTGGGGGATATCGAGGCGACGTTGCGTCTACATCTGTCGGGTTTCAACCAGCGCAGTTTCGGCGATGCGGTCAAGCTGTTGGGCAAGGCGCGGATGATCCATGCGTTCGGCATGGGCGGGCCGTCGAGCCTGTGCAGCGATGAGTTGCAGGTGCGCCTGGTGCGTCTGGGCTATCCGATTGCCGCCAGCCATGACCCGGTGATGATGCGTGTCACGGCCGCGACCCTGGGGCCCGAACATGCCGTCATTGTCTGCTCGCTCACGGGCCTGACCCCCGAGTTATTGGAAGTGGTGACGCTGGCGCGCAACTACGACGCGCGCATCATTGCCATCACCCTTGCCGATTCGCCCCTGGCGCAATTGGCGGATGTCGTGCTGCCGCTGCAATCGGCGGAAACCAGTTTTATCTACAAGCCCACTGCGGCGCGCTACGGCATGCTGCTGGCTATCGACCTGCTCGCCACTGAACTGGCGCTGGCCCTGCCGGACGACAACCAGGAACGCCTGCGCCGGATCAAACTCGCCCTGGACGATTACCGCGGCGGCCCTGGCAGCCTGCCGCTTGGAGACTGATATGAAGTACGACACGCTGATTCGCCAGGCGCTGATCATCGATGGCAGTAACACCCCCGGGTATATCGCCGATGTGGGTGTGCACGCAGGGCGCATCCGCACGATTGGTGACTTGTCCACAGCCCAGGCCGAGCAGGTCATCGACGCCCATGGCCGAGTGTTGGCGCCGGGCTTTATCGACGTGCACACCCACGATGACACGGTGGTGATCCGCCAGCCTCAGATGCTGCCCAAGCTCAGCCAGGGCGTGACCACGGTGATTGTCGGCAACTGTGGCATCAGCGCCTCGCCGGTCAGTTTGCGCAGCGACCCGCCAGACCCGATGAACTTGCTGGGCACCCGCGAGGCGTTCTCTTATCCACGGTTTGCCGACTACTGCGCCGCGGTGCAACGGGCCGGCCCGGCGGTGAACGTCGCCGCGTTGATCGGCCACACGGCACTGCGCAGCAACCATATGGACGACCTGCACCGCACTGCCACACCCTATGAAATCGCGGCCATGCGCGTGCAGTTGCAGGAAAGCCTGGAGGCCGGTGCCCTGGGTTTATCCACAGGCCTGGCCTACGCCAGTGCGTTCAGCGCCGAGACCGATGAGGTGCTGCAACTGACCCAAGAGCTGACGGCCTACGGCGCGGTGTACACCACCCATTTGCGCAGCGAGTTCGAACCGGTGCTGGAGGCGATGGATGAGGCGTTCTTGATCGGCCGCGAGGCGAGGGTGCCGGTGATCATTTCCCACCTTAAATGCGCCGGCGCCGGTAATTGGGGGCGCAGCCCACAGCTGTTGGCGGCCTTGGAAGCGGCGGCCAAAGATCATCCGGTGGGCTGTGATTGCTATCCTTATGCAGCCAGCTCCTCGACCCTGGACCTCAAGCAAGTGACCGACGCGTTTCGCATCACTATCACCTGGTCCACACCGCACCCGGAGATGAGTGGGCGCGATTTGCAGGAGATTGCCGCCGAGTGGGGCGTTTCGCTGATGGATGCCGCCCGCCGTTTGCAACCTGCGGGCGCGGTGTACTACGGCATGGATGAGGCAGATGTACGACGCATTCTTGCGCATCCGTTATCGATGGTGGGGTCGGATGGGTTGCCCGAAGACCCGTTTCCTCACCCGCGCTTGTGGGGCGCCTTCCCACGGGTGCTGGGGCATTTCAGCCGGGATGTCGGCTTGTTCCCGTTGCACACGGCGGTGCACAAGATGACTGGCTTGTCGGCGGCGCGCTTTGGGCTGGCCGAGCGTGGTGAGATCCGTGAAGGGCACTGTGCCGACCTGGTGTTATTCGACCCGCAGCGGGTGCGAGATGTGGCCGATTTCAAGGCACCCCAGCGCGCCGCTGAAGGGATTGAGGGGGTGTGGGTCAATGGCGTCTTGAGCTATCGCGAGGGGCAGGCCAACGGTGAGAGAGCAGGCCGGTTCCTGGCGCGCAACGGGGATTTGCGTGGCGGGTTTTCGTCTCTATAGTTGGGGTTCTTTTTAGATGGAGCTGTTGCCATGCACTTAGGAAAAGTCACCCCCATCCTGCGGATTTTCGACGAGGCCAAGGCGTTGGAGTTCTACGTCGATTTTCTGGGGTTCAAGGTTGATTGGCAGCATCGCTTCGAGGCGAATTTTCCGTTGTACCTGCAAGTGTCGCTGGGGGAGTGTGTGCTGCATTTGTCCGAGCATCATGGCGATGCTTCGCCAGGGGCGGCCGTGCGGATCCTGGCCCAAGGAGTCGATGCGTATCAGCAGCAGTTGCTGGGCAAAGCGTACCGTTATGCCAAGCCTGGGGTTGAAGATGCGCCCTGGGGGACGCGGGAAATGAGCATCCGCGATCCGTTTGGGAATCGGTTGGTGTTTGTTGAGGACAGCGAGGGCTGAGTGGCAAATTGCGGGCAATAAAAAACCGCCTTAGTAGGGCGGTTTTTTTTGCAAACCCAGTTAGTGGCTGGGGTTGCGGCTTCACAGGAGCACTGACGTGGTACCGATACTACTGTTGCTTTAGGGCCTTATGCAACACTCGACGACAAGCGGTTTTCCACCGCAGTACACATCTTTTTTATTAGTTAAATCTGCAAAAAACAGCAACAACTTTTAAGGCGAACTGAGTGGTGTTTGTCACACCTTGGTGCAGAGTGCTGAGCTAGTATCGCTCTCGTTCTGGGTACATCGTGAAGTAGGTTGACTGGGTTAGCGCGCAAATTTTGGACCGACCGCCACGGGCTAGTAATCCGTGCCGGATTCATGCGGGAGGACCATAAACCCAGCCGCCTCACAGGAGCACTGACGTGCATCCAAAGGCTCACATGTTCCGGTAAGTGCGCTGGAGGTAAGGCCCAACTCACGGAGGGCCGAGTATGTCTAAGTTTGCACGACGTACATGGAGCCTCGCAGTGAACTGCCTACGTGCTTATCACGTATGGAAGTTTCTGCGGGACAGCTTCGATGACCGTTAAGGTCTGAAAAGTTGGAGCCGCCTCGGTTCAGGCCGAGGCGGCTTTTTGGTGTTTTACACCCGGAAATGACTGACCATCTGCTGCAACTGGCTGCCCAACCGTGCCAGTTCCACGCTCGACTTGGCCGTCTCATCACTGGCAGTCGCGGTCTGCTCGGACACGTCCCGCACATTCACGATACTGCGGCTGATCTCTTCGGCCACGGCGCTTTGCTGTTCGGCGGCCGCGGCAATCTGCTGGTTCATCGACTGGATATTCGACACGGTGCGGGTGATGTTTTCCAAGGATACCCCGGCCTTGCGCGTCAGTTCGACGCTACTGTCGGTCAGGCTGCGGCTGTTGTTCATCACGCTGGCGACTTGTTGGGTGCCGTTCTGCAAGCCTGCCACCAGGCCTTCGATTTCCTCGGTGGATTTCTGTGTACGCTGCGCCAGGCCGCGTACTTCGTCGGCGACCACGGCAAAGCCACGGCCGGCTTCCCCTGCACGCGCAGCTTCAATGGCGGCGTTGAGGGCCAGCAGGTTGGTCTGTTCGGCCACGGCCTTGATCACGTCCATCACGCTGCCGATCTTGTTGCTCTCTTGTTGCAGGTGCGTCATGGCGTCGGTGGAGCGCGCTACTTCGGCCGCCAGGCGTTCGATCTGGGCGATGGCTTCGGCCACCACTTTATCGCCTTCGCGGGCCTGGCCGTCAGCGTCGGAAGCGGCTTGGGAAGCTTGCTCGGCATTACGCGCAACTTCCTGCACAGTGGCAGTCATTTCATGCATCGCGGTGGCGACCTGATCGGTCTCGATCTTCTGGCTGTTCACGCCGGCGCTGGTTTGCTCGGTCACGGCTGACAACTCTTCGGCGGCGCTGGCGATCTGAGTGACGCCGTCGCGGATGCCGCTGATCAGCTCGCGCAAGGTGGTGCCCATGCGCTGGATGCCTTGCTGCAACACGCCCAGTTCATCACGACGGGTCACTTGGATATTGTGGCTCAGGTCGCCCGAAGCGATGCGTTCCACCACGGCCAGCGTCTCCTGGATCGGACGGGTGATCTGGCGCGTGATCACCCACGCGGCAATCACGCCGACCAACAGGGCCAGTAAGGTGCTGATCAACTGCAGGCTGCGGGCCTGGGTGCTTTCAGCGTCGCGACGTTCCAGTTGGATGTCGTACAGCTTGTCGCTGATTGTCACGATGTCGGCGCCCTGGGTGGTCATTTCGGCACGGGCGGTGACGATATTGGCGTTGGCCGCTTTGTAGCTCTGCACCGCACTGCGATAAGCAACGAGGGCGGTTTCCAGCGAGGACAATGCGCTTTGCTGGCCAGTACCGAAGGCAACGCTGAGGCCTTTCAAACCCGCCACAGCTTTCTCCAGCTGTGTAGCAGCGCGCGCTTCGGTTTCTGCGTTGGGGCTATTGGTATAGCCGCGCACTTCGTAGCGAGCCTGCAGGAATTCGTTCTTGGCCTGGGTCACGGCCACAAACTGCGTGAAGCGTTCCGGGCTGTCGGGTGACTGCTGCACGCTGGTTTCCAGCGCATTGATTTGTGCGTTGGCGATGTCGGCCTTGGCGCCCATGACATCGCGCGCAGCGTTGCCATTGCGATAGGCCTCGCGCATTTTGTTCAGGGACTGGCGGTAAGCGGTAATCACGTCTTTCTGCTCATTGAGCAGCTTGAGGTTTTCCGGGCTCTTGAAGCTGTCCAGCAGCTTCTGTTGTTGGGCGGCGAAGGCATCGAGGCTGGTCTGCACGTTCTGCGCCACGGCCTCGTCGCCATTGGCCAGCATGTATTGCAAGCGCACGATACGCAGTTTGGTCAACGAGGCGTTGAGCTGAGTGATGTCGCTCATCCAATTGCTACGGTCGATCAAGCCGCCCAGGCTGGTCCAGCCCGTGAGCGCCAGGACTGAAGTGAGGACCAACACCAGGCCGAAGCCCAGGCCGAGTTTGAGATTGACACTGATGTTACCGAACCAGCTGTTCATCGAAAGCCCCTTGAAGAGTGATGTCTGTCTGCTGGACGGTGTGTTTTTGTTTGAGCCAGCCAAGATGTGTAGGGCTGTATCGGCGGGAAAGGATGATTCTGAAATACTTTTATTGGTCGTCGACGAAGGGTCGCTGGCGCGCTACGGCAAAGCCGGGGTGGGGCTGATCACGGCCCGCTCCTGTGTGCTAGTCTGCGGGCCCTTTTAGTTCTGGGCGGCGCGGGAAACCGTGGCGTCCTACAGCGGAGCCTCTTCATGTCCGAAGTTAATCTGTCCACCGACGAAACCCGCGTCAGCTACGGTATCGGCCGTCAGTTGGGCGACCAACTGCGCGACAACCCGCCACCGGGCGTCAGCCTGGACGCGATCCTGGCCGGCCTGACCGACGCGTTCGCAGGCAAGCCTAGCCGTGTTGACCAAGAGCAAATGGCGGCCAGCTTCAAAGTGATCCGTGAAATCATGCAAGCCGAAGCCGCTGCCAAGGCTGAAGCTGCAGCAGGCGCTGGCCTGGCCTTCCTGGCGGAAAACGCCAAGCGTGATGGCATCACCACCCTGGCTTCCGGCCTGCAATTTGAAGTGCTGACGGCCGGTACCGGCGCCAAGCCGACCCGTGAAGACCAAGTGCGTACTCACTACCACGGCACCCTGATCGACGGCACTGTGTTCGACAGCTCCTACGAGCGCGGCCAGCCTGCAGAATTCCCGGTTGGCGGCGTGATCGCCGGCTGGACCGAAGCCCTGCAACTGATGAATGCCGGCAGCAAATGGCGCCTGTACGTGCCGAGCGAACTGGCTTACGGCGCTCAAGGCGTTGGCAGCATCCCGCCGCACAGCGTTCTGGTATTCGACGTCGAGCTGCTCGACGTTCTGTAAAATCTGCTGGTTACCTGTTGGGACGAACGCGTTCGCCCCAACAGGCATTTGCCAGTTTCTTCATGGATGGAACTTGCCATTCAAGTCGGTCGCCGGGCGCAACGCTCGCGCATAGCAGAACAGAAACAGATTCCTCACCACTTCTTTCAGCACCCCAGGCTCACTGGAACTCAGGCCATTGACGTCCAGATCGCCCTGGTCCTGCAGCTCGTTCAGCGCTTCTTCTTCAAGCACCGCACAGACTTCACCGGTTTCCCGATGCAGGATTCGCAGGTAAGGGTGAGGGCGATCCAGCCAGGCATCTATCAAATAAGTCATGGTCGTTCTCCTTGATGGGTTTCAATGAGAATAATTCTTATTCGTAGAATAGCAAGCGTCTATTGGCAATTTCTGGTTTTTTCTGTGTGGGTATTGCGTTCGATCAACGCAGAGGGCAAAACGCCACCCCGCGGCGGGCGCGGGATGGAATGCAGCAGGATCAGACTTTGCGCACGAACTCGGACTTGAGCTTCATCGGGCCGATACCGTCGATCTTGCAATCGATGTCGTGGTCGCCGTCGCACAGGCGGATGTTCTTGACCTTGGTGCCGACTTTGACCACCAGGGAAGTGCCCTTGACCTTGAGGTCCTTGATCACGGTGATGGTGTCGCCGTCCTGCAGGACGTTGCCCACAGAGTCTTTCTTCACGGTTTCATCGCCAACCACTTCGGCCTCGCCAGTGGCGGACCATTCATGGGCGCATTCCGGGCAGATCAGCTGGGCGCCGTCTTCGTAGGTGTATTCGGAATTGCATTTGGGGCAGGGAGGCAACGTGCTCACTAAAGCTCCTAGAAAGTCAGGGATGGCTAAAAGTCGCACATTATATAGGGTTTTAAACGCGGGTGGGGTTGGACTCGTCCTAATGTGGGAGCTGGCTTGCCTGCGATAGCGGCAGTGAGTTCACTACAGTCATCGCAGGCAAGCCAGCTCCCACATTAAACAGCGCGAAATCAGTGAGTACGAGCGACCGCAAACTCACTCAGCTCAACCAGGGCATCCCGGTATTCGCTGGCCGGCAGCGCTTCCAAGCATGTGATCGCCCGCGCCACGTAGTCACGCGCCAGTTGCGCGGTGTACTCCAGGGAACCCGAGGCTTCCACAGCGGCACGGATGGCTTCCAGGTCTTCGATGCCGCCTTTCTGGATCGCCTTGCGCACCAGGGCAGCCTGTTCCGGCGTGCCTTCGCGCATGGTGTAGATCAGCGGCAAGGTCGGCTTGCCCTCGGCCAGGTCGTCACCGACGTTCTTGCCCAGGGTTTCGGCGTCGCCCTTGTAATCGAGCAGGTCATCCACCAGTTGGAACGCCACGCCCAGGTGATCACCGAACGTGCGCAGCGCCTCGGCCTGTTCGGCGGTGGCGCCACACAGCGCGGCGGCACTGTGGGTAGAGGCTTCGAAGAGCATCGCGGTTTTGCCGCGAATCACTTCCATATAGGTTTCTTCGGTGGTGCTGGCGTCGCGGACTTTGGACAACTGCAACACTTCGCCTTCGGCGATGATGCGTGTGGCCTGTGAAAGAATCTTCATCACGGGCATCGAGCCCAGCTCGACCATCATTTCGAACGAACGCGAATACAGGAAGTCGCCCACCAACACGCTGGGCGCATTGCCCCACATGGCGTTTGCGGTCTCGCGACCACGGCGCATGCCGGACATGTCGACCACGTCGTCATGCAGCAGGGTGGCGGTGTGCAGAAATTCGATGGTGGCGGCCAGCAGGCGCAGGTCGTCGCCTTGACGGCCCAGGGCCTTGCCACACAGCAACACTAATAAAGGACGCAGGCGTTTGCCGCCCGCCGACGTAATGTAGTCGCCAATTTTGGAGACCAGCGGCACTTTAGACGTCAGCTGCTGCTTGATGATGCCGTCGACGGCGCTAAAATCGTCCGCGACCGCGCGGTAGAAAGCTTGGGGTTGCATCAGCGACAGTCGCTCCAGAAGGGTTGCGCGGCATGCTAGGACCCTCACCCCGCAGTGTCAAGGCGCGATAGACGGCCCCTTGCAACACCTCTTTACCTTGCGTACAATCGCGCACCCTGAACTTCCTGGGCAGCACCTGCCTTACGCAATTGCATTCGGGACGTCCATCCCATGCAGCCATGCCAGCCAATACCTCTTCTTATAAAGCGCTGGGTGAGCAGGATTATCGGAGAAATACCATGTCGTACGCAGTAATTGTTACTGGTGGCAAGCAATACAAAGTCGCCCCAGGTGAATACCTGAAGATCGAGAAACTGGAAGTCGCTACTGGCGAATCCGTTACTTTTGATCGCGTTCTGTTGGTCGCCAATGGCGATGACGTGAACATCGGCGCTCCAGTTGTTGCTGGCGCTACCGTTGTGGCTGAAGTGATCTCCCAAGGTCGTCACGATAAAGTCCGCATCATCAAGTTCCGTCGTCGTAAGCACCACATGAAGCGTATGGGCCACCGCCAGTGGTACACCGAGATCAAAATCACCGGTATTCAGGCTTAATTTCAGCCTAATTCCTCACTAGGAGAATTGACTCATGGCACACAAAAAAGCTGGTGGTAGTACCCGTAACGGTCGCGACTCAGAAGCCAAACGCCTTGGCGTGAAGATGTATGGCGGCCAGAAAATCATTCCGGGCAACATCATCGTGCGTCAGCGCGGCACCCAATTCCACGCCGGTTACGGTGTTGGCATGGGTAAAGATCACACCCTCTTCGCTAAAATCGAAGGCGTGATCAAGTTCGAAGTAAAGGGCGCGTTCAACCGCCGTTACGTGAGCGTTGTCGCAGCTTAATTGCGAGATCGCTGGAAAAGCCCTGTCTTGCGACGGGGCTTTTTCGTTTGTGGAGTGAGTCTCTTGCAAAGCTGTCTGTGATGAGCTCAGGCGCTGGTTTGCGGTCGCTGATTGAGGTCGCTGCGCTCATTTTTGCAAGAGTCTTATGTCTTGGTTTCTTAAGCTCGTCCATGCGGCGAGAGGCGTTTTGTTATGAAGTTCGTTGATGAAGTTTCCATCCGAGTAAAAGCAGGCGACGGCGGTAACGGTTGCATGAGTTTCCGTCGCGAAAAATTCATCGAAAACGGTGGCCCGAACGGCGGTGACGGCGGTGACGGCGGTTCCATCTACATGATGGCCGACGAGAACCTCAACACCCTGGTCGACTACCGTTACACCCGGCACTTCGATGCCGAGCGTGGCTCCAACGGCGGCAGCACCGACTGCACCGGTAAAAAAGGTGAAGACCTGGTACTGCGCGTACCGGTCGGCACCACGATCATCGACTCCGCGACCCAGGAAGTGATTGGCGACCTGACCAAGGCCGGCCAGAAACTGATGGTTGTGCAGGGCGGCTGGCACGGTCTGGGTAACACCCGATTCAAGTCCAGTACCAACCGCGCACCGCGCCAGACCACGCCGGGCAAGCCAGGCGAGCAGCGTGACCTCAAGCTGGAAATGAAAGTACTGGCGGACGTGGGCCTGCTGGGCCTGCCGAACGCGGGTAAAAGTACCTTCATCCGCTCGGTATCGGCTGCCAAGCCGAAAGTCGCCGACTACCCGTTCACGACCCTGGTGCCAAACCTGGGCGTGGTCAGCGTAGACCGCTGGAAAAGCTTCGTGGTTGCCGACATTCCCGGCTTGATCGAAGGCGCTTCCGACGGCGCAGGCCTGGGTATCCGCTTCCTCAAGCACTTGTCCCGCACCCGTTTGCTGCTGCACCTCGTCGACATGGCACCGCTGGATGACACCAGTGCCGCCGATGCCGCCGAAGTCATCGTCAGCGAGCTGACCAAGTTCAGCCCGGCCCTGGCCGAGCGCGATCGCTGGTTGGTACTGAACAAGTGCGACCAGATCCTGGAAGAAGAGCACGAAGAGCGCGTCAAGGAGATCGTTGATCGCCTGGAGTGGGAAGGTCCGGTCTACGTCATCTCGGCCATCGCCAAAGAAGGCACCGAGCGCCTGACCCGCGACATCATGCGTTACCTGGAAGACCGTGCTGACCGCCTGGCGGCCGACCCGGTGTACAAGGCCGAACTCGCCGAGCTCGACCAGCAGATCGAAGACGAAGCCCGTGCCCAGTTGCAGGCTCTGGACGACCAGCGTGCCCTGCGCCGCAGCGGCGTGAAGTCGGTCCACGACATCGGTGACGATGATTGGGACGAAGAAGACGTGGATGATGAAGACGGTCCGGAAATCATTTACGTGCGTGACTGATCCGTTGCGATAAACTTGAACGCCGCTCCCTGGAGCGGCGTTTTGGTATCCGGGTATAACGTTATGGGCAGCGCTGGGTCGCGCGGCCCTCACTCTAAGGTTGAAGATGATGCGGAGCAAAGTGACAGGTGCGCAGCGCTGGGTCGTGAAAATCGGCAGTGCGCTGTTGACGGCGGATGGCAAAGGTCTGGATCGCGCAGCCATGAGCGTCTGGGTCGATCAGATGGTGGCCTTGCATGAAGCAGGCGTTGAGTTGGTGCTGGTGTCGTCCGGAGCGGTTGCCGCCGGGATGAGCCGCCTCGGCTGGACCGCGCGACCCAGCGCGATGCACGAACTGCAAGCCGCCGCCGCCATCGGCCAGATGGGCCTGGTGCAAGCCTGGGAATCCAGCTTTGCCGAGCACGGCCGCCACACGGCGCAGGTGCTGCTGACCCACGACGACCTGTCCGACCGCAAGCGCTACCTCAACGCCCGCAGCACCTTGCGCGCGCTGGTGGAGCTCAAGGTCATCCCGGTCATCAACGAGAACGACACCGTGGTCACCGACGAAATCCGCTTCGGTGACAACGACACCCTGGCCGCCCTGGTGGCCAATCTGGTAGAGGCCGACCTGCTGGTGATCCTCACCGACCGCGATGGCATGTTCGACGCCGACCCGCGCAACAACCCCGATGCCCAGCTTATCTACGAAGCCCGCGCCGACGACCCGGCGCTGGATGCGGTCGCCGGCAGTGTCGGCGGTGCCCTGGGTCGCGGTGGCATGCAGACCAAGCTGCGCGCTGCGCGCCTGGCCGCGCGTTCGGGGGCCCACACCATCATCGTCGGCGGGCGCCTGGAGCGCGTGCTCGATCGCCTCAAGGCCGGTGAGCGCATCGGTACGTTGCTGTCGCCGGAGCGCGGCATGCTGGCGGCGCGCAAGCAATGGCTGGCCGGTCATCTGCAAACCCGTGGCACCCTGGTGCTGGACGCAGGCGCAGTGGCGGCGTTGTCTCAGGGCAACAAGAGCTTGTTGCCGGTGGGTGTGAAGTTGGTGCAGGGCAGCTTCCGTCGTGGCGAAATGGTGGTGTGCGTCGCCCCAGACGGTCGCGAGATTGCGCGCGGCCTGGCCAACTACAGCGCCCTGGAAGCACAGAAGATTATTGGACAACCCTCCGACGCCATTGTCGGACTCTTGGGTTATATGGCAGAACCGGAACTGGTTCACCGCGACAACCTGATCCTGGTCTAACCATAGGAAATACACGATGCGCGTGATGAAGGGATTGCTCGGCCTGCTGTTGGCCATGCCGCTGCTGGCCTCGGCCGAAGAGGTCGGCCAGGTGTCGACGGTGTTCAAGTTCGTCGGCCCCAACGATCGGATTGTGGTCGAAGCGTTTGACGACCCCAAGGTCGATGGCGTGACGTGCTACCTGTCCCGCGCCAAGACCGGCGGCGTAAAGGGCGGCCTGGGCCTGGCCGAAGACCGTGCCGAAGCCTCGATCGCCTGCCGCCAGGTGGGCCCGATCCACTTCAAGGGTGAGCTCAAGGACGGCGACGAAGTGTTCAAGGAGCGCACCTCCCTGGTGTTCAAGACCATGCAGGTCGTGCGTTTCCTCGACAAGAAGCGCAACACCCTGGTGTATCTGGTCTACAGCGACCGCCTGATCGAAGGCAGCCCGCAGAATGCGGTGACGGCGATTCCTATTCTGCCCTGGCCGACCGCTCAGTAACCTGCAGGCGAGTTTCGTCACTGGCGTCTATGATTGCAGCTTTGCCGGTTGTAAGCTCCGAAGGGCTGCAATGCAAAGAACATGGGATATCTGGAGTTCGTCATGAGTGCTTTCCACGATCTGAAACTCAAAGCCTTGGACGGACGAGCGCTACCGCTGGCGCCTTTCAAGGGCCAAGTCGTGCTGGTGGTCAATGTGGCGTCCAAATGTGGTTTGACCCCGCAATACGCGGCGTTGGAGAACCTCTACGAGCAGTACAAGGACCAAGGGTTTACCGTGCTTGGCCTGCCCTGCAACCAGTTTGCCGGTCAGGAACCGGGCAGCGAGGAAGAAATCAGCGAGTTCTGTAGCCTGAACTACGGCGTGACTTTTCCACTGGGCAGCAAGATCGAGGTCAACGGCCCTGATCGGCACCAGTTGTACCGCTTGCTGGCGGGCGAGGGCGCTGAATTCCCCGGGGATATCACCTGGAACTTCGAGAAATTCCTGTTAGGTAAAGATGGCCGCGTACTTGCGCGCTTCTCACCCCGTACGTCCCCTGACGATCCCTCCATCATCCAGGCGATCGAAAAAGCCCTGAGCTGACTCCAATCTACTGTAGGAGCGAGCTTGCTCGCGAAAAACGCCAACGATAACGCGTCCTTCCTTAAGTACGTGGCGTCCTCGGGTGCTTCGCGAGCAAGCTCGCTCCTACAGGTATTCGGGTGCTTCTGTACCTTAATCATTTAGATCAATAGTGCTATGAGTGGCGCTGTGGTCTGCATATTATCCACGTCATAAATTTCTTTGCCGTGGAGCGTTCCATGCCCGTCCAAGCCTTGTTCAAACCCTTCCAGCTCGGTGCATTGCAACTGTCGACCCGCGTGGTCATGGCGCCCATGACCCGTTCGTTCTCCCCAGGTGGCGTACCCAACTCCAACGTCATCGAGTACTACCGCCGCCGTGCCGCTGCCGGTGTGGGCTTGATCATCACTGAAGGCACCGTGGTCGATCACCCAGCCTCCAACGGCTACCCCAACGTGCCGCATTTCTACGGCGAAGCCGCGTTGGCCGGCTGGAAGAAAGTGGTCGATGCGGTCCACGCCGAAGGCGCAAAGATTGTCCCGCAGCTGTGGCATGTGGGCAGTGTGCGCCGTATCGGCACCGAGCCTGACGCCAGCGTGCCGGCTTATGGCCCGATGGAAAAGCTCAAGGACGGCAATGTCGTTGTGCACGGCATGACCAAGCAAGACATCAAGGACGTGATCAACGCCTTCGCCCAGGCCGCCAAGGATGCCCAGGCGATCGGCATGGACGGCGTGGAAATCCACGGTGCCCACGGCTACCTCGTCGACCAGTTTTTCTGGGAAGGCAGCAACCAGCGCACCGACGAATACGGTGGCAGCCTGGCCAACCGTTCGCGCTTTGCCATTGAACTGATCCAGGCGACCCGCGCCGCTGTCGGCCCGGACTTTCCGATCATCTTGCGTTTCTCCCAGTGGAAGCAGCAGGACTACACCGCGCGCCTGGTACAAACCCCTGAAGCGTTGGGTGAGTTCCTCAAGCCACTGGCTGACGCTGGCGTGGATATTTTTCACTGCTCCACTCGCCGTTTCTGGGAGCCGGAATTTGAAGGCTCCGACCTCAACCTGGCCGGCTGGACGCGTCAGCTTACCGGTAAGCCAACCATCACCGTGGGCAGCGTGGGCCTGGATGGCGAGTTCCTGCAGTTCATGGTCAACACCGACAAGGTCGCCCAGCCTGCCAGCCTGGAGAAACTGCTGGAGCGCCTGAACAACGATGAGTTCGACCTTGTAGCCGTGGGCCGTGCGTTGCTGGTGGACCCGGATTGGGCCGTGAAGGTGCGCGAAGGGCGTGAGGGCGACATCTTGCCCTTCAGTCGTGAGGCGTTGATGACCCTGGTGTGAGCGGTGAGAGGGCAGGCACTCGCTGACTGTCCTCGCATACCCCACGCAACTGGCGCTCGAATTGCTCGATAATCGCCGGCCAGCCCTGACGGCTGGCATGTTGTCGGGCGTTCAAGCGCGCTCTGCGTAGCGTTTCGCGCTCCTCCAGCAGCCAGATGGCCGCATCGCAAAACGCGTTTTCATCCCCAGGCATTGCCAGTGCGCCGCTATAGCCATGACGCAGATGCTGGCTTGCGGCTGCTTGATCATAAGCCACCACGCCCAGGCCTGAAGCCATCGCTTCAAGTACCACATTGCCGAAGGTTTCGGTCAGGCTTGGGAACAGGAACAAATCCCCTGAGGCGTAATGCTTTGCCAACTCCTCGCCGCGTTGAGCTCCGCAGAACACCGCATCGGGCAAGTCACGTTCCAATGACGAACGTTGGGGACCATCACCGACGATAATCAGCTTCATGCGCCGCCTTGGGTAGGTAGCTTGCAATGCCTCAAAGCAGCGCTTGAGCAGCCCCAGGTTCTTCTCCTGGGCCAGGCGTCCCACATGCAGGACGGCAATATCGTCGTTCGCCAAGCCCCAATCATCACGCAAGGCATTATTGCGTTTGGCTGGATGGAACAGATGGCTGTCCACCCCCCGCGACAACATGCCCAGACGCTCGAAATGTCGACGCTCCAACTCCAGGCGCTGACTGGCGCTTGGCACCAGGGTCAGGCTCGAGCGGTTATGAAACCAGCGCAGGTAATGGGTGACCACGCGGCTCAACAGGCTCAAGCCATACTGGTTCGAATACTGCTGGAAATTGGTATGAAAGCCGCTGACCACGCTGATGCCCAGGCGCCGCGCGGCGCGCAACGCCGAAAGCCCCAGCGGCCCTTCGGTGGCGATATACAGCACATCGGGGCGCTGGCGCGTCCAGCGGCGCAGTAACTTGCGCATTGACGATTGGCCCCATTGCAGGCCTGGATAGCCGGGCAGTGGCCAGCCGCGGCACAGCAGCAGTTCATCGTCGCTGGGGCGGCTTTGGTCGGCACTCTGGCGTGGGCGTACCAGCTCGACCTGATGGCCGCGTGAGCGCAAACCTTCGCACAGGCGGCCAAGGGTATTGGCCACCCCGTTGATCTCCGGCGGGAAGGTTTCGGTAATGAGGGTGATGTGAAGCGAGGCTGTCGTCATGACCCACAGTGTCGGCGTGGGCCATGTCGCCATTGTGTCAGTGCGATGATGGATTTATGACTTGGCCACCGCTTGCTGCGCCATCGTTTCGGCGCCTTGTTCACGCACCCAGAACAACGTCGCGCCGGCCACCGCCGCTGGCATCATTAACAGGTTGACCACCGGCACCAGCAGCACCAGGTAAACAATGCCGCCAAAGCTCATGCTCTGCCAGCGCTTCTGGCGCAGCCACGCGAGCATCTCGTTCCAGCCCAGCTTGTGGTTATCGGCCGGGTAGTCGATGTACTGGATCGCCATCATCCACACGCCAAACAGCAGCCACAGCGGCGCCGCGATCAGGTTGACCACCGGGATGAACGACAGGATAAACAGGCCGATGGCACGTGGCAGGAAGTAACCCAGCTTGCGCATCTCCCGCGCCAGGGTGCGTGGGACCATGGCGGCCAGTTCAGCCCAACTGAACGGCGGGAAGTCATCGGTGCCACGTACCACGACCTCAACCTTCTCGGCGAGAAACCCGTTGAACGGCGCGGCGATGATATTGGCGAGCATGGTGAAGGTGAAAAACACCATCAGCACCACCAGCACCACAAACAGCGGCCACAACAGGTAATTCAAAAAGCCTAGCCAGTGGGGCAGCGTTGGCATCAAGCTATCGACCCACAGGCTGAACTGATGGCCGGCGAAATAGATCAACCCGACGAACAACACCAGGTTGATCGCCAACGGCAGCAACACGAACAGGCGCAGGCCAGGGCTCAACACCAGTTTGAGGCCTTCACGCAGGTATTGCGGGCCGGAAAGAGCAGGGGCGGGCATGGAGTACTCCGAGCAAAATGGCGAACGCGCCGACCTTACCGGCTTTGCTCCTGATGTGAAAGCGTGGGCAGGTAGGCGACATCCAGGGTTACAAAGGGGTCGATTAACTTGAATGCGCGCATAGAGAACACCTATGAGCTGGATTGTTAATGCGTATTTCCTTAATCTTGCCCCCCTCGATACGCTGCACCCATTATTTTTCAGGACCTGGCGAGTTAAAGCCTTCCCCAAGTGCTTCGCCGTCCTTTTTTATTCCCGCTGCCCTGTGGTCTGGGCGGTCGGTAGGAGTGAGTCATGTCAGATACCCGTCATTCCCGAGTGATTATTCTCGGTTCCGGCCCTGCCGGTTACAGCGCCGCTGTCTACGCTGCCCGGGCCAATCTAAAGCCGCTGCTGATCACCGGCATGCAGGCGGGCGGTCAGTTGACCACCACTACTGAAGTCGACAACTGGCCGGGCGATGTGCACGGCTTGACCGGCCCGGTGCTGATGGAGCGTATGAAAGAGCACGCCGAGCGCTTTGAAACCGAGATCGTCTTCGACCATATCAACAAGGTCGACTTCTCGAAAAAGCCTTACAGCCTGACCGGTGACAGCGGTGTGTACACCTGCGACGCGCTGATCATCGCCACCGGCGCCAGTGCTCGATACCTGGGCCTGCCGTCGGAAGAAGCGTTCATGGGCAAGGGCGTTTCGGCCTGCGCCACCTGCGATGGTTTCTTCTACCGCAACAAGCCGGTTGCCGTGGTCGGCGGTGGCAACACTGCCGTGGAAGAGGCGCTGTACCTGGCCAACATCGCCAGCACCGTGACCCTGGTTCACCGCCGCGAGACCTTCCGCGCCGAGAAAATCCTGATCGACAAGCTGCACGCCCGTGTCGCTGAAGGCAAGATCATCCTCAAGCTCAACGCCACCCTGGATGAAGTCCTGGGCGACAACATGGGCGTGACCGGTGCGCGCCTGAAAAACAACGACGGCAGCTTCGACGAGCTGAAAGTCGACGGTGTGTTCATCGCCATCGGCCACACCCCGAACACCTCGCTGTTCGAAGGCGTGCTGGAAGCCAAGGACGGGTACCTGGTGGTGCAGGGCGGCCGTGAAGGCAATGCGACTGCGACCAACATCGAAGGTATCTTCGCTGCCGGCGACGTGGCAGACCACGTCTACCGCCAGGCCATCACCTCGGCCGGCGCTGGTTGCATGGCGGCCCTGGATGCCGAGCGTTACCTCGACGGTTTGAAGGACGCTTCGTTCTAAACCCGTTGACTCAAAAAAGCCGGCTGCGAAGCCGGCTTTTTTATGTCTGCGATCCAGCCCACACAGTAAAACAAATGTGGGAGCTGGCTTGCCTGCGAAGGCGGCCTAACAGCCGACGCCAATCTACCTGACACCTCGCAATCAAACTGTGGGAGCGGGCTTGCTCGCGAAGGCGGTCTGGCAGTCAACACAGCTGGATTGTGTATATATCCATTCCTGCGGTAACGGCCCCCTAAAGTTCCGCCCTGACGGCGGCTCACTTTGCAAAAGCGGCAAAGTAAGCAAAACGCTCTTGCCCCACAACTCGGCACCTCGCTTGGGCTCGGTGTGCCCGTAATCCGCCAGTGATTCGGGGGGCCGCCGCCACGCGCCATCCATGGCGCGGGGCGGCTAAACCGGCATCCCTGCCGGTTTACCCCCCAAATCCCTGTCGAATTCCGGCCAGCGTGGTTTGACGGGGCGCCTAAGATCAAGATCAAGAGCGACTCGCTTCGCATCGTGGTTACCGGTCAGTTAAGCGGTCATCGCTTTCTGTAGGAGCGAGCTTGCTCGCGAAAAACGTCAACGATAACGCGTGCTTGCTGAATGAGCGCGGCGCCTTTGAGTTTTTCGCGAGCAAGCTCGCTCCTACAGGCATCAGGGCACGCCCGGCTCCCACATTGAGCGGGGTCGACGATGAAATCAGCGGCGGGTCAGAGGCTGTTCAGCAAATTTTACTGCGGCCAACCCATGGGCAATCAACGCCCGAATATTGCCATGGTCACTGCCGTCCGGAGTGGCTACCACCGACCGGTAATGCTCACCAAACGCCAGCAGTGCTTCCTGATCACTTAGCCCTTCCAGCAGCGCCAGACCCAAGGTCTTGCACGACCCTTCATTTTGCCCGGCGGCATTTTCCACACTGCCGTTGGTGAAGGCTTGCGGTTGGTAGTCGTAACCGGCGGCGATAAAGGCCAGGGTGTCGGCAAAGACATGTTCGCCGCTGTTGAGGCTGGCGCGCAGGGTATTCAAATCAGTCATCGGTTCTGGCTCTTTCTTAACGGGTGTAGGTGAGATTACCTATAGTAACTTTTTCAAGGTTATTTCGAACCACATGCAAGCTGACGGGCGGGTTAGAACGTCTTGCTTGCGCCGGCCACTATTGTTGCGCTGCACAGGTTGTCGAAGCCGGTAAAACTGGTGCATTCGGCTTTCGAGAGGTCGGTGTCGATATAGCTCAGCGACCAGTTAACGCCGACCAACTCGCGGCTGAGCTTGATTTCCCAGTTGTGATAATCGGCACGGCCGTTGCCGTTGTTACTGAAAAATACATCGTCTTTGTAGTCGACGTATTCATAGCGAGCTTCCAGGCCGACCTCTGCGGGCAGCACGGTGTGGTAACCGATGAACCACGATGACAGGTCCTCGTCTTGTTTACCCTTGTGGAACTCGCCATGTTCATCCTCGTAGTCAGGGCCTTTCATGTTGCGCACGTATTTGCCGCCGAGCAGAACGCCGTAAACATCCAGGACAGTCTTGAGTTCGCCCTGGTTGTAATCGCTTTGGCGCGGGTACTCATACTGCGTGTAGAAAGTGTCCAGGCTGATGCGGTCATGGATTTGCCAAAAATAGCCGGCGAAATATTCGATTTCCTGGCGCGTTTTGGAGCCATTGCCAAAGTCGACATTCGAGGTCCAGACGCCGGCGTACAAACCACTGGCGTGGTTGAGGGTAATCCCCAGTTGTGCGGCAGGGTCACCCAGGGTTTGCGAGATGCCACTGGTGCGATAGTCGCTGACCAGCGCGGGGTTGATGATGAGTTCGAAGCTGTCGTTGAGCTCGACGGCTTGAGCGTTGATCAGGGGCGTCAAGGCGAGCGCTGCAAGCGTGAAGACGGAAAGTGCGTTCATAGGAGTCTCTTATTGTTATGAGTGTGTGAGTTATTCCAGGCGCGACCGTGCCCAGCGCCGCTCTGGGAGCGGCGTCAGGTGTTTGCGTAATATTGAGCGAGTGGGTCAGATCTGTTTGCCGGAGAAGAAGGTGTTCAGGACCTTGGTCTCGAATAGCTCGTCGTCGCTGACCTTGAACACATCGCGATCAAGGACGATCAGGTCAGCCTGCTTACCGGGTTCCAAAGAGCCGATCTGTTGATCCAGGCGAAGGGTTTTAGCGGCGTTGAGGGTGTAGGCGTAGAACATGGTCTGGCGATCAAGGCTTTCCTTGGCGTTAAGCACCCCCAATGGGCCTTTACGCGTGCTGGCCTGAGCAATGGCATTCCACGGGTTGGGGCCAGAGACGGGCCAGTCACTGCCGCCCGCGATGGTTGCACCCGCGTCATGCAGGGATTTGGCGGGGTACAGGTGATCGTAGGCAGACGTACTGATGTAAGGCTTGACCAGTTCTTCGGTGTAACTCTCGCTGGTGGCCCACAGCAATTGCATGGAGGCAATGACCCCCAGTTGCTTGAAGCGAGGGAAGTCTTCTGGATCGACCACTTGCAAGTGGGCGAGGCTATGGGCCACAGGCGTCGGGTTGAGGCGGCGCGCATAATCGAAGCCATTGAGGGCTTCACGTACGGCGCGGTCACCGTCCGCGTGCACATGCATGATCCAGCCGCGCTTTTCCGCAGCCACCACCAACTCACCGAAATGCTTCGGATCGATCAGCAACTGACCGCGTTTATTAGTGTTTTTGTAGGGGGCGATGACCGCTGCGGTCTGCCCTGGAAACTCCATGATGCCGTCAGCAAAGATCTTGATGCCGGGGAATGTCAGGTTGGGCACGCCCTCGAATTTTTTCATCACCTTGGCCACGACTTCCAGGTCGGCCGGCTTGCTTTTGGAGTTGGTCAGCATCAAGGCCGCGACGTGGGCACTGAGTTCGCCCTTCTCGGCCAGTTCGCGGTAGAACGGCAGCACGCCGTAGCTCTGCTCCGTGGCGGTGAAGTCGAACAGCGAGTCGCCATTGCCGGCGTTTGATGCCGCATCCATCCACGCGGTGACGCCATAACCATTATTGACCTTCACCGCTTCGCGAGCGGCCTTGAGCATGATCTCTTTGCTCGGTGCAGGAACCTTATTGCGCACCTGATCCCAGCGAGACTCGGCAAAATAACCGGTGGGGGTGAAGTCGTTTTCGTGACCGATGTAGTCACGCTCGGTCGCAGGCAGGCCTTTTACCAGTGCTGCATCGACTTTCACACGCTTGAGCATGGCGTTGTTGGCCCAGCCGGTGTGGCCGTCGATGCCACTGAGCACCAGCGGTTGGTCGGCCCAGCGGCCGTGGTTGAAGATCTTGCCCAGTTCGCGGCTTTTATCCCAATAGGCCGAGCTGGTGCCGGCAATTAAGATGACGTCCCCGGATCTGGCCCGGCCTGCCTTATCTTGCTCGATGATCCATTGCTCAAGCTCGGGCAATGGCTTTTCTTCATCCAGCAAGTTGGCACCCAGGCTCGCGAGGCCCGCAGACACCGGATGGCTGTGAGTATCAATCATGCCGGGCATCAACACCTTGCCCGCAAGGTCGAACCGTTGAGTGTTGGCATCGGCGAGGGCATTGATCTGCGCATCGCTGCCGACTTCGAGGATTTTTCCGTTTTCCACCGCCACCGCTTGAGCCAGCGCTTGGCCGGGGACACCGGTGAAAACCTTGCCATTGGTGAATACCAGATCGGCTGCTGCCATGGCCTGCAGGGAGGGGACCGTTAACATCGCGGCCAGAACACAGGGAGTCAATCGCTTCATTCAAAGGTCCTTTTTATTGGTTTTGTTCTATTGAGGTTTTAGCGACGCGGCACAGTGGCCGGCGAACGCACGGTTCCTTGTTTGAAGTCGATAATGCGGGCGCAAGAAGGCTGGCCTCTATCCGATTTACGCTTGCGTGCGCGCATCATTTTGGTGCGCAAGCGCTTGGGGGCCGATTCAGCGGGGACGCGAGAGTGTGCGGCTGGGGAGTTCACCAAAGAGCTGGTAATAGGCCTGGGAGAAACGGCCCAGGTGCCAGAATGACCAGCGCATGGCGACTTCCGCCACGGTCGTCTCTGCGGGCACCTTGCGCAGTAAGTCGCGGCGGGCAAAGTTCAATCGGCGTAACCGCTGCCATTGGCTGGGTGATACACCGATAGAAGACGTGAAGCGTTGTTGCAACTGACGAACAGACACCCCCGCGCCGTTGGCCAGTTGCAACACATTGAAGTGTTCTTGCGGGCTGGCCATGACCAGGTCGAAAACCCGTTGGATAAGACGGCGGTCATGGGCTCGGTGTTTCAGGCTTGCCAGGTCCGGCGTCTGGCTCGGGCAATCGAGGATATACAGGCAATCGTCGACCAGCTGTTGTGCCAGCCCTTCTTCAGGCACCGGGGATTGCCCCACGGCCAACCGTTGAAGCGTGCTGCTCAACCAGTGGCCAAAAACCTGGCTCTGCCGGGAAACCAGTGGGGTGAGGAGCATGCCATCCAGGCTGCTCAGATTCAGGCAATCAAGTTGCTTGAGGTATTGAGGGCCGATCACCACCGCGACTTCTTTATAGTTTTGCGGGGTGACCCAGGTGTTCTGACTGTCCTCGTTGAGCAGGTACAGCGATCCGTCACTGGTATCAAAACTGAAGACCAATGAACCGGCGGGCGCATGGAAATGCTGCTCCAGCCGCGTGTTCATCTGCTCTTCATACACCTCGATGCCGTCCAACTGCATGTACACAACTTTGCCCCGAAAATACCCTGGGGACATTTGCTGGTAGTGCTCCTGCCAGCCGGAAATCGCCAGTTGCTGATCCACATCCGCAGTATCAAAGGTTTGAATCTGCATGCTTTTGCTTTCCTGGTTTTTCCCGCGGGCTGGCCCCACGTCGTGAGGGCTTAGCGCCTAACCCTGGGGGTTGCCTTTGGCAAACGCGGCCTGTTGGTCGGCGTTGGCTTCTTGCTGGTATTGGGCTTTCCACTCGGCGTACGGCATGCCGTACACCACTTCACGGGCGTCATCGAGGCTGAGCTCGATCTGGCGCTCGTCGGCTTCGGCCTTGTACCACTTGGACAGGCAGTTGCGGCAGAAGCCGGCAAGGTTCATCAGGTCGATGTTCTGCACATCCTTGCGGCTGTCCAGGTGGGCTACCAGTCGGCGAAAGGCGGCGGCTTCGAGTTCGAGGCGTTGTTGGTCGTTCATAGGGCTCACTTGCTATCAGCGGCTGGCGGCCAGAGTGATCGAAACCGACTCGGCAAAACGCAGCGCGTGGGGTTTGTCTACTTCGACTTCGGCGTACAGCACCGATTCGTTGCTCATCACCAGGTCCAGCAGTTCCTGGGTCAGGCGCTCCAGCAGGGCAAAGCGATTGCCTTCGACGTGAGCGATGATGGCCTTGGTGATGGTGCGGTAGTTCAGGGCGTGGTCGATGTCGTTGTCACGTACGGCTTCCTGGGCGGCATACAGGATGGTCAGGTTGATCAGCACATCCTGCTTGTTGAGGATTTCGTCCTCGTTGATGCCGATAAAGGTGCGCAGGCACAGGTCCTTGACCCGGATACGCGCCATGCCTGGTTGAAGTTGTGGCATTGCTACTTGCTCCGTCCAATCAGTTGCAGGAACTCCATGCGGGTGGTGTTCGACTCGCGAAAGGCGCCGAGCATCACCGAGGTGTTCATGGTTGAATTCTGTTTCTCTACGCCGCGCATCATCATGCACATGTGCTTGGCTTCGATCACCACCGCCACGCCGGCGGCCTGGGTCACGTCCTGGATGGCGTCGGCGATTTGCCGCGTGAGGTTTTCCTGGATCTGCAGGCGTCGGGCGAACATGTCGACAATGCGCGCCAGTTTTGACAGGCCCAGCACCTTGCCGGTCGGAATATAGGCCACATGGGCCTTGCCGATAAAGGGCAGCAGGTGATGCTCGCACAACGAATACAACTCGATGTCCTTGAGGATCACCATCTCGTCATTGTCCGACGCAAACAGCGCGCCGTTGACGATTTCTTCCAGGTTCTGCTCATAGCCATGACACAGGTACTGCATGGCCTTGGCGGCACGCTTGGGCGTATCGAGCAGGCCCTCGCGCTGCGGGTCTTCGCCCAGGCCCTTGAGGATTTCGCGATAGTGGTGGGGCAGGGATAAGGTCATACAACATCCTCAAAAACGGCTTACTTGATATGCCGCCCACCGTTGACGGTCAGGGTGGTACCGGTGACATAGGGGTTGTCCAGCAGGTAACGCACGCTCTGGTAGATCACCTCGGGCCCGGGCTCGATGCCCAGGGCCGACTTGGCCAGGACCTTGGCGCGATAGGTTGCGTCATCGCCTTCGTTGAACATCACCATCGCCGGGGCGATGCCGTTGACCTTGATCAGCGGCGCAAACTGCGCGGCAAACGATAACGTGAGGCTGTCGAGCCCGGCTTTGGTGGCGCAATAGGCGATGTGCTGCCGGCTGCCCTTGCGCACCACGTCATCGCTGATATGCACGATATCGGCGGGTGTCGAACGTTGCAGCAAAGGTGAACAATGCAGGTTGATCAGGTACGGCGCAAGCATGTGCACGCTGAACATGTCGATAAAGGCACGGCTTTCGTCGCCCGGAGTTTCCGCGACCCAGGCTGAAGCGTTGTGGATGATTGCGCGCAAGCTTTGGGTATGGGTTTTCACTGCGCCAATGAAAGCCAGCACGCCGGCTTCGCTGGAGAAGTCGGCAAACACGCCGATGGCGCCTCGCTCACGCAGCGCCTGCACGCCGGGGCGTTCGCTGCGGTAGCTGAACATCACCGATTGGCCCTCATCCAGCAGGCGCTCGGCGCAATGCAGGCCGACACGCTGGCTGGCACCGGTGATCAGGATCGGAGCGTTGGTTGCATTCATGGGAGGCTCAAGTCGCTGGCAGGCTCAAACTATACCAGCGCCCCGGCCTCCCTGTACTCAAGCGGCGGCTTCGGTGACCTTGCGAGGGGGCGAGGGGTGCAGCCAGTTCGCCAGCAGGTGGGTCGACAGCGGTATAAAAAGGTAAACCATCAGCGGGGTCAGGGCAGCGGTGCTCACCAGTACACGGCTGAACAGGTCCAGCTCATTGAGCAGCGAGCCCAGGCCGAAGTTGAACAGCAGCGATACCGGGAAAAATGCCAGCCAGATGGCCACGGCCTGTTTCCAGCGTGGCGGGCGGGCACCTACTGCGCCAAACCAGCCATCGATACCGCTGACACGGTGCTCCGACGGGTCGGCAAACAGCTCGCTGCCACGGCTTAGCCACGCGCCGCGCGAGGCTGAGAATTCCCACGCATGCAGGGTTTTTTCATCGGCAAAGCGGAAGATGATCTGGAACTCATCATCATGAGGCGGCGGGGCCAGCACGCCGGAACCCAGGTAACCGGGGAAGTCAGTCGCCAATTGCTCGCCTTCGCGCAGCCAGGCCATCAACTCTTCGTAGCGACCCTTGGCCACGCGGCGCGCAACCATCAAGGTGACGGGTGAGGTAGACATCGTATATCTCCAAATCAGCAAGTGCGCCGAGCCGGGTAGGCTGTGCACGGACGAAGCTGCGGGGTGGTGCAGCGACGCAAAAGAACAGGCAAGGATTATTCCGGATTTGCCCAAATACGCCAGAAACTTCGGATGGATCGCCGTAGATCTTGAATCATGCAGTTCAATCGGCGTTAAATGGTGTTCAAATTCATACAAGTTTTTAGACCGCTGATGCCCGAAATCACTGCGCCTCTTCGCGAAACGACACCCGACAGCCACACTGACTGCGAGGGGCTGTTTCCGATTCGTGAAGTGGCAAGACTCACGGGTGTGAACCCGGTGACGTTGCGTGCGTGGGAGCGTCGCTACGGTTTGATCCAGCCTTTACGCACCGAAAGTGGGCACAGGCTTTACTCAAGCACCGATATCGACACCGTGCACCGCATCCTCGACTGGATCGAGCGGGGCGTGGCGGTGAGCAAAGTCGGCAAGCTTTTGGCGCGCGACCCACAGGCCAACGAACCGGCCACGGCGTCACGCAGCGATACCGAACTGGAGTGGCGCCAGTGGCAGGCGCAACTGCGGCTGGCCATCAGTGCTTTTGATGATCGTGAGCTCGACCGGTTGTATGGCCAGATCTTCAGCGTCTATTCGACGACCGTGGTGTTCCAGGACATTTTGGTCCCGCTGTGGCAGCAGTTGTTACGTCACCAAGGCCGCTTTGGCCAAGCCAGCGAGTGGCTGTTCTTCGATAACTTCCTGCGCTCGCGCGTCGCACGCTGTCTGCAAATGGCCTGTGCCTCACCCGTGCCCAGGGTGTTGCTGTCAGCCATTGCCGGAGAGTGCCGTGAGCTGGAGTTACTGGTGGCGGGCTTGTTGATGTCGAGCGAGAAGCTGGCGGTCAAGGTCCTGGGCGTTGGCCAGCCACTGGATGAATTGACGCTGATCTGCGAGCGCACCCGACCGCAAGCCTTGGTGCTGTTTTCCAACCACGCCCCTGGCACAGAGTTGGCGTCGCGGCTCAATCGCCTGGCCTTCACCCTCGATTGCCCGTTGTTACTGGCTGGAGAAGCGTCGGACCTGGCAGAGCACAGCCTGGACGGTTCGTCGATTGGTTGCCTGGGCAATGACGGACGCTTGATGCCGCGCCGCTTGCAGCAACTGCTCAGCGGCCATCTGGGGCCCGAGTCTCAGGCGTGAACGTGCGGATGCACCAGGCGGTGTTGGTGCAGGATGAACTGGCGTAGCCGTTCGATCTCATCGGCATCGCTCTGGCTCAGGCGATAAGCGAACAAGCCTCGGGCGGTTTCGCGCTCCAGCGTGCCGCGCAGGGCGATGCGCTCGTAGCCGGAAGGGCTGAACCACAGGGAAAAGGTCTTCGGCGGTTTGACCCGGCCACGCACTTCTACCAACACACCTTTGAATGACACTTCGTGCACCCACAACGCGCTGGAGTAGCCCTTGATGTTTTCCAGCGCCACCGGCGTTTCAAGGGCCAGGCGCCACGGGCGGATCATCGGCCCGTCTTCAAAAATGCTCGGTACGCCCAGGCGCAAATGCACAGCGTGAAACTCATCTTCCACCAGGTGCAACGGGAAGGTGAGTTGCTGGTTGTCGAACTGCGCCTGGATGGTGACTTGGTCGTGAGCCGCTAGCCGCGTGAGCAAATCGCGAATCTGTGCCCCGCCATTAACCGTCAGGCTCGACCATGCATCCCGCAGGTTGAGCTGCGGGTTGTGCTGCATGTCCTGGATAAAATCCAGTTCGTCCTGCGTCAATAGCGTGTCGCGTTGCATTGATCTAGCTCAAGGCTGAGGCATTAAAAAGCCATTATCGCTCTAAAGACCGCGTTTTTTACAGTTTGTTAAATCCACTCGTCGCCTTGAGTGCCGCGAGCTCGCTCTTGAGCTCGGCCAGCTGGGCTTCCAGTTGGGCGACACGCTGTTGTGCCTTGACTTGAGTAGTGACGTCTTTCTGCACGCCGACGAAATAGGTTTGCTTGTCGACCTCGTTGTACACGGTGGAAAGCGATAGCTCGTTCCAGAAAGGCGTGCCGTCCTTGCGAAAGTTGCGCAGGATCTCCCTGCAGGCGCCGCCGCTGTCGAGCGCGTCACGAATGGCGATCAAGGCCGGTTGGTCGCGGTCGCCCGACTGCAGGAAGCGGCAGTCCTGATACAGGATCTCGTCGAGGGTATAGCCGGTCAGCCGTTCGAAGGCCGGGTTGACGTAGATCAGCGGTTTGTCTTTGCCTTCGCGTTCGGCAACGACGATCCCGTCGTTGGACGCATTGACGACCATTTGCAGCAGTTTGGCGTTAATCATTGAGCGGTCCCTGGCCTGATTTTGACCTTGCCAGTTTATGGCAAGTCTTGAATGTTGCACGGCGCGCACTGAAATATTCCCACAGGCTGCTAATATCCCACGCTTTCACTCAACTACAGGATCAGATTGATGAAAGTCGCCATCCTCTCCGGCTCGGTCTACGGTACGGCTGAAGAAGTCGCTCGCCACGCGCAAGAAATCCTCAAGGACGCAGGTTTCAACGCCTGGCACAACCCTCGTGCCACGCTGGCAGACGTGCAGGCCTTTGCTCCCGAGGCATTCCTTGCGGTGACCTCGACCACCGGCATGGGCGAGCTGCCCGACAATCTGCAACCGCTGTATTCGACCATTCGCGACCAACTGCCCGCCGCCTGGCGCGGCCTGCCAGGTGCAGTCATCGGCCTGGGCGACGCCAGCTACGGCGATACCTTCTGTGGCGGCGGTGAACAAATGCGCGAATTGTTCGCCGAACTGGGTGTCCACGAAGTGCTGCCAATGCTGCGCCTGGACGCCAGTGAAAGCGTTACTCCGGAAGCTGATGCCGAGCCTTGGCTGGGCGAGTTGGTCACTGCGCTGCGCGGTTGAATACCCGAGAGCGCCGTTATTGACGGCGCTTGTTTGACCCATATCTGTACTATTCTCATGACTGACTCGCTCAGTCATCAAGCTGGCTGCCAAGGAAACTCCTTGCGCCTCGGCGTCTGACTAGACTGGCTCTCACTTTAGACACAATAAGAAGTGCGCCAAGGAGGTCATTGCCATGAGCCTAGCCCCTGCTCCATCGCCACAAAACGTCAAAGCCCAGGTCAGCGCCGCCGAATGGCAAACCCGCGTGGACCTGGCGGCCTGTTATCGGCTGGTGGCCATGCACGGCTGGGATGACCTGATCTTCACGCATATTTCGGCGAAGGTGCCGGGCACTGAAGATTTCCTGATCAACCCCTATGGGCTGATGTTCCACGAGATCACCGCGTCGAGCCTGGTCAAGGTTGACCAGGCCGGCAATAAGCAAATGGACAGCCCCTACGAGATCAACCCGGCGGGCTACACCATCCACAGCGCCATCCACGAAGTGCGCCACGATGTGACCTGCGTGCTGCATACCCACACCGCTGCGGGTGTGGCGGTATGTGCGCAAAAGCAGGGCGTATTGCCCATCAGCCAGCAATCGCTGTTCGTGCTGTCGAGCCTTGGCTATCACGCCTATGAGGGCGTGGCGCTCAATCACGAGGAAAAGGCCCGCCTGCAAGCGGATTTGGGCCAGAACAATTTCCTGATGCTGCACAACCACGGCCTGCTGACCTGCGCCGGCAGCATCGCCGATACCTTCCTGATGATGTTCACCTTCCAGCGCGCTTGCGAGATCCAGGTACTGGCCCAGAGCGGCGGCACCGAGTTGATCGCAATCGAGCCGCAGATTCTCGCCGGTGCCAAGGCGATGGTGGCAGCTGTCACAAAAAGCGCCCAAGGTATGGGCGGTGCGCTGGCCTGGCCGGCACTGCTGCGCAAATTGGACCAACAGGACCCCGGGTATAAAAGCTGATGCCACTCGCCGAGATACCGCTCAGAGCCTGGCGCAAGCGCGGCCAGGACTTCGTCTTTCGTGGCCACACCGTGCGGTATTGGGTGGCCGGGCAGGGTGAGCCGTTGCTGCTGATTCATGGTTTCCCCACGGCCAGCTGGGACTGGCATTACCTGTGGCAGCCCCTGGCCCAGCGCAACCTGGTAATTGCCTGCGACATGCTCGGCTTTGGCGACTCGGCCAAACCCTTGAACCACGACTATTGCCTGCTGGAACAGGCCGACTTGCAACAGGCGCTGCTTGAGCACCTGCGCGTAGAGCAGCCGGTGCATGTGTTGGCCCATGACTATGGCGACAGCGTCGCCCAAGAGTTATTGGCCCGGCATTACGAGGGGCAGTTCCAGATGGCGAGTTGTGTATTTCTCAACGGCGGGCTGTTTCCGGAAACCCATCGGCCGGCGCTGGTGCAAAAGCTATTGCTCAGCCCTCTGGGCTGGATGATCGGTCGTGCCTTTGGGCGCAATGCCTTGGCCAGCAGTTTCAACCAGATCTTCGGCCCCCAGACGCGACCCAGTGAAAGTGTGCTGGATGATTTCTGGAGTTTGATCAGTTGCAACGACGGCCCGCGTATTCTGCACAAACTCATCGCCTACATTCCCCAACGCCGTCGCCTGCGCGAGCGTTGGCTGGCGGCCATGCAGCAAGGCGAAGTGCCGTTGCGGGTGATCGACGGCGAAGTAGACCCGATTTCCGGTGCCCATATGGTCGAGCGCTATCGCCAACTGGTGCCCAAGCCCGACACGATAAGGCTGGTCAATATCGGCCACTACCCGCAGATCGAGGCGCCGGTCCAGGTACTCAGGCACTACCAGGCGTTTCGTGAGCGCATCGGCCAGCCTTCACCGCGTGCGGCCTATTCCTGAGCCTGCGCATCATCCCGCTGCCTTATCAGGCACCATTCAGCCCTGGACGTCTTTATTGTGACCAAAGGCTGCCTGCGTGACACTCTGCCTATTCCCATTGTCGCCAGCGGAGTTCGGTATGAGTGAGTCAGTGCAGTTCCAGGATAAGGTCGTGATCGTCACCGGCGCCGGTGGTGGCTTGGGCCAGGCCCATGCGCTGCTGTTCGCCAAGCACGGGGCCAAAGTGCTGGTCAACGACCTGGGTGGCTCAACCCAAGGCGAGGGCGCCAATGCCTCGGCGGCCGACCGGGTGGTGGCGCAGATTCGCGCGGCGGGCGGCATTGCCGAAGCCAACCATGACTCCGTCACCGACGGCGACAAAATCGTACAGAACGCCTTGGATGTTTTCGGCCGGGTCGACGTGGTAGTCAACAACGCCGGGATCCTGCGCGACAAGACCTTCCATAAAATGGATGACAGCGACTGGGATCTGGTTTACCGGGTGCATGTCGAAGGCGCCTACAAAGTCACCCGCGCCGCCTGGCCGCATTTGCGCGAGCAGGGTTATGGCCGGGTGATCTTCACGGCGTCGACGTCCGGTATCTACGGCAACTTCGGCCAGTCCAACTACGGCATGGCCAAGTTGGGCCTGTATGGCCTGACCCGCACGCTGGCGCTGGAAGGGCGCAAGAACAACATCCTGGTCAACGCGATTGCTCCTACCGGTGGCACGCGTATGACCGAAGGGCTGATCCCGCCGCAAGTGTTCGAGCGGCTCAAGCCAGAACTGGTCAGCCCGCTGGTGGTGTACCTGGGCAGTGAAGCCTGTGAGGAAACCGCAGGCTTGTTTGAAGTGGGTGGCGGCTGGATCGGCAAGACCCGCTGGGAGCGTAGTCTGGGTGTGGGTTTTGATCCCGAGGCCGGTTTTTCGCCGGAAGATGTGGCCGCGCACTGGCAGCAGATCTGCGACTTTGAAGGGGCTGCGCACCCCAAGGACAACATCGAGGCGTTGAAGGAAATGATGGCCAACTTGCAGAAGTTCAGCCTCTGATCATTGCCGGTAAATCAATGAATCCCACGGGGCGTCGATGACGCCCCGTTTTATTTTTGGCATAAAAAAGGCCGCTGCATAGGCAGCGGCCGAAGTAAGACGTTGGATCAAGGAGCGACAAATCAACGTCAGTGAACACCGAGAACAGACTGATTACTGGATCAATCCGCTATAAATCAGCTTTTCTCCCTGATGCGGGAGCGGGCTCTTTGCCCTGAAAGCCAGGCAAGAATAATCGGTTGTAACAGAATGAGTAATAGCAAATCGGGACAAGGACTATTACCGGATCGGCAATAATTACAAGGCGTCATCGATTCTTCTGATAACCCTTCATCCATCGCATGCATGCCACGAGGCCAACGCCCGGCCAGAGAGCCCCTTCATCCTTTCGAGCGACAACACGAATACCTCCTTGGTGCGCTTATCGCTCCTCAAGGGCGGCAGTAGGGTGGGGCCTTCTGTCACTCACCGGGGAAGACGCATGACAAAAACAATAATGCGCGCCATCTTCACGCCACAGGCGCTGGCCACTGCGGTTGCGCTGGGCTGCTGTGCCCAGGCGCAGGCTGTTTCGTTCAACATCGGCGAGATCGAGGGGCAATTCGACTCTTCGCTGTCGGTCGGCGCCAGTTGGGGCATGCGCGATGCCGATAAAAGCCTGGTCGGCACCGTCAATGGCGGGACGGGCCAGGCGTCCACCGGGGATGACGGGCGCCTCAATTTCAAGAAGGGCGAGACCTTCTCCAAGATCTTCAAGGGGCTGCACGACCTTGAGTTGAAGTACGGCGACACCGGCGTATTCGTGCGTGGCAAGTATTGGTACGACTTTGAACTCAAGGACGAAGACCGCGAGTTCAAGCCCATCAGCGACCACAACCGCAAGGAAGGCGCCAAATCCAGCGGTGCGCAGATCCTCGATGCCTTCGTCTACCACAACTACTCCCTGGGCGACCTGCCCGGCACCGTGCGCGCCGGCAAGCAGGTGGTCAGTTGGGGCGAAAGTACCTTCATCGGTAATTCCATCAACAGCATCAACCCGATCGACGTGTCGGCGTTCCGCAGGCCCGGTGCCGAGATCAAGGAAGGCTTGATCCCGGTGAACATGCTGTTTGCCTCCCAGAGCCTGACCAATCAACTGACCGTCGAGGGTTTCTACCAGCTGGAATGGGACCAGACGGTGCTCGACAACTGCGGCACCTTCTTCGGCGGGGACGTGGCGGCGGATGGCTGCACCAATAACTACACCGTGGGCAGCCCGGCGATCCGACCGCTGCAACCGGTGGCCGCTGCCTTTGGTCAAGGGTTTGGCGTGACCAATGAAGGCGTGATTGTACGGCGTGCCGGTGACCGCGATGCGCGCGACTCCGGCCAGTTCGGCGCGGCCCTGCGCTGGCTGGGCGATGACACTGAATACGGCCTGTACTTCATGAACTACCACAGCCGCACACCGACCGTTGGCACTCTGACTGCCAATACCAACCTGGCCACCATCGGGCGCATCATCAACACCGCCAACGCCCTGGCGCCCGGCTCCGGTGCTGGTTTGGCGCAAAGCACCATGCTTGGCCGTGGCCAGTACTACCTGGATTACCCGGAAGACATTCGCCTGTTCGGCGCCAGTTTCTCCACCACCTTGCCCACGGGTACGGCGTGGACCGGTGAGATCAGCTATCGGCCCAATGCGCCGGTGCAGCTCAACACCACTGACCTGACCCTGGCCCTGGTCAATCCCATCGCGGGCCAACTTGCTTCACCCATCCGCAGCAATTTCGGCGACGACAACAAAGGCTACCGCCGCAAGGAAATCACCCAGATCCAGAGCACCATGACTCAGTTCTTCGACCAGGTACTGGGCGCCGAGCGCCTGACCCTGGTGGGCGAAGCGGCGGTGGTGCACGTCGCGGGCCTGGAAGACAAAAGCAAGCTGCGCTACGGCCGAGACTCGGTATACGGCGCCTATGGTTTTCAAGGTGACACCGACGGTTTTGTCACCTCCACCTCGTGGGGCTACCGGGCGCGGGCGATCCTTGACTACAACAACGCCATTGCCGGTGTGAACCTCAAGCCCAACCTGTCCTGGTCCCATGACGTCGCGGGCTACGGCCCTTAACGGCCTGTTCAACAAAGGCGCCAAGGCCATCAGCGTCGGCGTGGATGCGGACTATCGCAGCACCTACACCGCAAGCCTGAGCTACACGGATTTTTTTGGCGGTGACTACAACACCCTGACCGACCGCGACTTCCTCGCCCTCAGCTTCGGCGTGAACTTCTGATCTGGCTTAAAAGAAGGACAAGACCCTATGCGTAAGATGATTGCAGTGTTGGCCCTGAGCGTATTGGCCGCCAACGTAATGGCGGCGGTATCGCCCGAAGAAGCCGCCAAGCTCGGCACTACCCTCACCCCGGTCGGCGCCGAAAAAGCCGGCAACGCCGACGGCTCGATCCCGGCCTGGACCGGCGGTATCCCGAAAAACGCCGGCGCAGTGGACAGCAAGGGCTTCCTGGCTGACCCCTTCGCCAACGAAAAACCGCTGTTCGTGATCACCGCCGCCACGGTGGACAAGTACAAGGACAAACTCTCCGACGGCCAAGTGGAGATGTTCAAGCGCTACCCAGAAACCTACAAAATCCCGGTATACCCCAGCCACCGCACGGTCAACTTGCCGGCGGACATTTACGAGTCGATCAAGCGCAGCGCCGTGAATGTGAAGGCGATCAACGATGGCAACGGCCTGGAGAACTTCACCGGCAACCGTTACTACGCGTTCCCCATCCCGAAGAATGGTGTGGAGGTGCTGTGGAACCACATCACCCGTTACCACGGCGGCAACCTGCGGCGCATCATCACCCAGGCCACGCCCCAGACCAATGGCAGCTACACGCCGATCCGTTTCGAAGAGGAAGTGGCGGTGCCGCAAGCCATCCCGGATATCGACCCGGCCAAGGCTGCCAACGTGCTCAGCTATTTCAAGCAGTCGGTCACCGCCCCGGCGCGGTTGGCGGGCAACGTGCTGCTGGTGCATGAAACCCTCGACCAGGTGAAGGAACCGCGCCTGGCCTGGATCTACAACGCCGGCCAGCGCCGGGTGCGGCGTGCGCCGCAGGTGTCCTACGACGGCCCAGGCACCGCCTCCGACGGCCTGCGCACCACCGACAACTTCGACATGTTCTCCGGCGCGCCCGACCGTTATGACTGGAAACTGGTGGGCAAGAAGGAGATGTACATTCCCTACAACAGCTACAAGCTCGACTCGCCGAGCCTCAAGTACGACGACATCATCAAGGCCGGGCACATCAACCAGGACCTGACCCGTTACGAACTGCACCGCGTGTGGGAAGTGGTCGGCACCGTCAAACCCAGCGAGCGGCACATCTACGCCAAGCGCCACATGTACATCGACGAAGACAGCTGGCAAGTCGCGCTGGTGGACCACTACGACGGCCGCGGCCAACTGTGGCGCGTCGCCGAAGGCCATGCGCAGTTCTACTACGACCACCAGGTACCGGCCTACACCGTGGAAACCCTGTACGACCTGATTGCCGGGCGCTACATCGCGCTAGGCATGAAGAACGAAGAGAAAAGCAGTTTCGTGTTCGGCTTCGCGGCCAAGGCGGCGGACTACACCCCGGCGGCACTGAGGACGGAGGGCGTTCGCTGACTCCGCATCGAAGTGAGGTTGAAAATGTGGGAGCTGGCTTGCCTGCATTAGCCATAGGTATCAACGCTGTCGCAATCAACGGTAACCACGATGTGAAGCGAGCCGCTCTTGATCTTGATCTGCTTTTGATCTTAGGCGCCCCGTTAAACCACGCTGGCCGGAATTCGACAGGGATTTGGGGGGTAAACCGGCAGGGATGCCGGTTTAGCCGCCCCGCGCCATGGATGGCGCGTGGCGGCGGCCCCCCAAATCACTGGCGGATTACGGGCACACCGAGCCTAAGCGAGGTGCCGAGTGGTGGGGCAAGAGCGCTTTGCTTACTTTCGCGCTTTTCGAAAGTGAGCCGCCGTCAGGGCGGAACCCTAAGTGGCCGTTACCTAAATAACGGATATGTACCCGGTCCAACTGTGTTGACTGTTAGGCCGCCTTCGCAGGCAAGCCAGCTCCCACATTTGGACTGCGGCGCGTCAGCTAGATCAGCGTCGTACCGAAGTGGTGTAGATACCGATGGCCATTCCAGGTAACCCAGCTCCCACACCGAATGGTGTCCACCGCGATTTTTATGGTCTTCAATCACCCCGCTGAATACTTCTTCAACAACCGCCAACCACAGGTCTAGGGTGACGCAACAATAAAAACAGCAGGATGCAGCAATGACCGCCATGACCCGCTGCCTGGACCGTCCTGGATGCATGCCACGGCTGTCCGCCCACCACCTGTTGCGTCCGCGCTTGTCACAGCCTTTGCTCGCGGCGCAGGCGCGTGTGAAGTTGCTGTGCGCGCCCGCTGGCAGTGGCAAGAGTGCACTGCTCGCCGAGTGTGCACTGCAGGCGCCGGCGGGGTGCCAGGTTCATTGGGTGCCGCTCCATGGCGCAGCACTCAGCCCGTTGGAGTTGTGCACACGGCTGGCGCAGCACCTGGGCCTGGTGTTTGTCGATGAAGCCACCTTATTGCTCGACCTCAGCCACTGGCCCAAGCCTGTGTGGCTGTTTCTGGATGATTTCTGCCGCCTGCCGGCCCCCGAATTGGACGCGTTGCTCGACCGTCTGCTCAGCGCCAGCAGTGCGCAACTGACGTGGTGGCTGGGTGCGCGGCGGCGCCCGGTGTGCAACTGGCCGCGCCTGTTGCTGGAGGACGAATTGCTGGAATGCAGTGAGTTGTCGTTCAACGTTGCGGAGGTCCAGGCACTGCTCGCCCCAGGGCAGAGCGGTGACAGCGTGATGCAGTTCAGCGGCGGTTGGTGTGCCGGTGTACGCATCGCCGCGCTGGGCGATAACCACCCCGACAAGACCTTGCTGGATTACCTGCAACACGAACTCTTCAGTACCTTGCCGACGCCATTGGTCGAAGCCTGGCACGTATTGGCCCACCTGCCACGCTTCAACCCAGGCTTGTGTGAACACCTGTTCGGCCATGGTGACGGCGAACAGTACCTGCGCGAGCTACAAGCACTCGGTGCATTTATCCAGCCCTGGGAAGGCACCGGCGACTGGCTGCAGGTGTTTGCACCGCTGACGCGACTGCTGCGCGACGAACCCTGGCCGGCCAAGCGTTCGTGGCACCGCCGCGCCTGCCAATGGTTCAGCGCCGAGCGCGACTGGCAAGCCGCCTTCGAGCAGGCATTGCTGGCGCAGGAATATGAAGTGGCGGTGAACCTGTTGCAGCACTTCAGTTTCGAGGACCTGTTTCGCCAGCAGAACGCCGTGCTGCTGTTGCGCCTGCATGAACAGCAGGGCGATGAACTGATGTTGGGCTCGGCGCAGTTGGTGGGGCTGCTCACGGCCGCGTTGTTGTTTGCCGGGCGCTTCGAACAGGCAGCCTTGTGCATCGAGCAACTGGCCCGCTTTGCCCCGCAACCGACGGCCGCCGCGCAACGCTATCTGCTGGCGCGCTGGCAGGCGCAATGGGGCTGGTTGCTGCATTTGAGCGGCGATGCTGAACGCTCCAGCGAGCATTTTCTTGAAGCCCTGCAAGCGCTGCCCGACAGCGCCTGGACATCGCGTCTGATGTGCCTGTCGGGCCTGACCCAGCAAGCCTTGCTGCGCGGTGAGTTGGAGGCCGCCCAACGTTTGAACCGTGAAGCGCTGTGCCTGGCTCGGTCCCACGGTTCGCTGGTATTGGAGGCCCTGCTGGAGTTGGATCACGCCCAGTTGTTGGAACAGCGTGGCGCGCCGTACCGGGCGCAAAGCCTGTTGGAAACGGTGCAAGCGATGTTGGCCGGGCAACGGCTCACCGCCGGGCCGTTGGTGGGGCGTATTGTCCTGCGGCGCGGGCATCTGGCCTTGCGTCAGGGCCAGGACGGCCTGGCCGCCGAATGTTTCGAGGCTGGCTTGAGCATGTGCCAGCAGAGCCAGGACAAGCGCGTGCTGTATGGCTTTCTGGGCCTGGCGCTGTTGGCTGCCAATCGTGGCGACTACGCCCAGGCGTTCATTCAATTGCGCGACGCCGAGCGCCTGATGCAGCAGCGCCATGTGCCCGACACGGTGTACCGCGCGGTACTGCTGTTGGTCAGCGGGCACTTCTGGTTGCAGCAAGGCCGCGCCGAATTGACGGTGCAAGCCGTGCGCCGGGTGTTGCGCCACTTTCGCGGGCCTTGCGCCAAGCAGGCACCGCCGGCCACCTTGGAACTGATCCCGCGCCTGGAATATTTGCTGGTGCTGGCCGAGGTCAAGCTGGGCTGTGCCGAGCAACCCATCGCACGGCTCAATGCCTTGCTCGACACCTCACGGCAACGCGGCATGCTGTGCCTGGAAACCGAATTGCACCTGGTGGTGGGTGAAGTGACCTGGCAACTCGGCGACCCGGCGTTGGCGCGCCGGTCGCTGCAAGCTGGCTTGGCGCTGGCGGAGCGCTGCCAGGTGCAGCAGGCGGTCCGCGAGTTGCGTTTGCGCGCGCCGGGGCTTTTAAGCGAGCTGGGCCTGGAGCCCCAGGCCGCGCCTGCCGGGGCGGCGCAGAACCCGCTGAGCCAGCGTGAACTGGAGGTGCTGCAACTGATCGCGCTCGGCAACTCCAACTTGGAAATCGCTGATCGCCTGTATATCTCCCTGCACACCGTCAAGACGCATGCGCGGCGTATCCACAGCAAACTCGGGGTAGAGCGACGCACCCAGGCGGTGGCCAAGGCGAAGACGTTGGGCTTGATGGTCTAGGCGCAGAATGCCTGGCGGTATTGGCTCGGCGTGGCGCCCATGGCGTGGCGAAAACGCTGGTTGAAATGGCTGGCGCTGGAAAAACCGCACAGCAAGGCCACCTCACTGATCGCTAAAGCACTGCTGCGCAGCAGGTTTTGCGCTCGCGCCAGACGCCGTGCCAGCAGGTACTGATGGGGCGGCACACCGAAGCTCTGGCGGAACATCCGGGCGAAATGGTATTCGGACAGCGCACACATGGCGGCCAATTGGCCGAGGCTGATGGCGTCTTCCCTATGCTGGTCGATGTACTCCACCAACCGCCGCCGTTGGTGCGCGGCCAAACCGCCTTTCAAGCGCAAGCCTTCGCGGGCGCCGACCTGGCTGAGCAAGGTATGGCTGAGCAGTTCATGGGCCAGGCTGCTCGTCAGCAGTCGCTCGCCGGGCTCGTGCCAGTTGAGGCTGACCAACTGGTGAAAACGCCGGGCCTGGAAGGGGTCTTCAAGGAAGGTGCCCTCACGCAATTGCAACTCCCGTGGCTCACGGTCCAGCAGGGTGACGCAGCCGAGGGCAAATTGTTCCGGGCTGAAATACAGGTGGGCCAGGCGAATATCGCCATTGATCACCCAGGCCGACTGATGCTCGGCCGGCAGGATGCACAGTTTGTCGGGGCCACCCTTGAGGCCCGGCTGATCACGCCGAAAGGTGCCCGTGCCGCCGCCGATGTAGCAGGACAAGGTGTGATGGCTGGGGGCCTGGTAATCCTGGGCGTCATGGTGGTTGCTCCACACGGCCGCAGCCAATCCGTCACCGAGCTCGGCGCAGGCTTGCAGGCGCGCGTGGGGCGAGCGGTTGAGGGCTTGGAAGACGTGCAGCGATTGCAGCTCTGGCATGGTGTGTTCTCCGACACTTTGCATCCTACGCTCCACCGCTGGCGCTGTGAGCCCATCGCCCGACAAAAGCGCAAGAATGTGCAAGAGCCTGCGAGGGGGTGAAGGCCACACTGTGGCTCAATCGACGGAGCCGGCTATGAATCTTTTCCTGTATCTACTCACGGTGCTCATCTGGGGCACCACCTGGATCGCCCTCAAATGGCAGTTGGGCGTGGTGGCGATTCCTGTGTCGATTGTCTATCGCTTCGGCTTGGCCGCCCTGGTGCTGTTCGTGCTGTTGCTGCTCAGCCGCAAGTTGCAGGCGATGAACCGGCGCGGGCACCTGATCTGCCTGGCGCAGGGGCTGTGCCTGTTCTGCGTCAACTTCATGTGCTTTCTCACCGCCAGCCAATGGATCCCCAGTGGCCTGGTGGCGGTGGTGTTTTCCACGGCGACCTTGTGGAACGCGCTCAATGCCCGGGTGTTTTTCGGCCAGCGGGTGGCGCGCAACGTGCTGATGGGCGGCGCGCTTGGGCTGCTGGGGCTGGGCTTTTTGTTCTGGCCGGAGCTGGTTGGGCATACCGCCAGCCCGCAAACCTTGCTGGGCCTGGGCTTGGCGCTGCTGGGCACGCTGTGCTTCTCGGCGGGCAACCTGCTGTCCAGCCTGCAACAGAAGGCCGGGCTCAAGCCGCTGACCACCAATGCTTGGGGCATGGCCTATGGGGCGGCGATGCTGGCGACCTATTGCGCGGTGCGTGGCATTCCCTTCGAGATGGACTGGAGTGCACGGTATATCGGTGCGCTGTGGTACCTGGTGATCCCGGGCTCGGTGATTGGTTTTACCGCTTACCTCACTCTGGTGGGCCGCATGGGGCCGGAGAAAGCGGCGTATTGCACGGTGCTGTTTCCGGTGGTGGCGTTGAATGTGTCCGCATTCGCCGAGGGCTACCAGTGGACGGCGCCGGCGTTGATGGGGCTTGTGCTGGTGATGCTGGGGAATGTGCTGGTGTTTCGTAAGCCTCGGGCCATCGTGCCGGGCCTCAAGGCTAGCCGGGTCTGAATGAGGGAGCTGGCTTGCCTGCGATAGCGGCAACGCTTATCTACCAGACACCCCGCGATCCAACTGTGGGAGCGGGCTTGCTCGCGAAGGCGGCCTGACAGTCGACACCGTTGGATTGTGTGTATATCCATTGCTGCGGTAACGGCCGCTTAGGGTTCCGCCCTGACGTGAACTGCCCCCCGAATGTTGGACACCTGCCCCCTCGGGAGAGTGTTCCATGACGAAATACAACCTAGCGCTCAAGCAATCATTGATTGAAGAGTGCCTGTCTGCCAGTAGTGTTCATGAGGTGGCC
>NZ_MVOJ01000037.1:0-78221 GCF_002018845.1 Pseudomonas sp. MF6394 | reverse complement strand
GGTAACGGCCACTTAGGGTTCCGCCCTGACGGCGGCTCACTTTTGAAAAGCGCAAAAGTAAGCAAAACGCTCTTGCCCCACCACTCGGCACCTCGCTTGGGCTCGGTGTGCCCGTAATCCGCCAGTGATTTTGGGGGGCCGCCGCCACGCGCCATCCATGGCGCGGGGCGGCTAAACCGGCATCCCTGCCGGTTTACCCCCCAAATCCCTGTCGAATTCCGGCCAGCGTGGTTTGACGGGGCGCTTCAGATCAAAAGCAGATCAAGATCAAGAGCGACTCGCTTCGCATCGTGGTTACCGTTGAGCGTTACAGTCTTGTGTAGATACCTATGCCGCGATGAGCGCCAGCCCAATCAACACAAATCAAACAGCCAACAGGCGCTCACGCAACTTGCCAATCTCATCGCGCGTCTGCGCCGCCGCTTCAAACTCCAGATCCCGCGCCAACTGGTACATCTTCTCTTCCAGCTGTCGAATCCGTTTGGTGATCTCACTCGGCGAGCGCAGTTCGTTCTCGTACTTGGCGCTCTCCTCGGCGGCCTTGGCCATGCCCTTGCGCTTCTTGCTGCGCGAGCCGGGCACGGTGGCGCCTTCCATGATGTCGGCAACGTCCTTGAACACACCTTTGGGGGTAATGCCGTGCTCCAGGTTGAACGCGATCTGCTTGTCGCGACGGCGCTGAGTCTCGCCAATCGCCCGCTCCATGGAGCCGGTGATGCGGTCGGCATAAAGAATTGCCCGTCCATTGAGGTTACGCGCCGCTCGGCCGATGGTCTGGATCAATGAACGCTCGGAGCGCAGGAAGCCCTCCTTGTCCGCATCCAGGATCGCCACCAGTGACACTTCTGGCATATCCAACCCTTCGCGCAGCAGGTTGATCCCCACCAGCACATCGAAGGTGCCCAGGCGCAGGTCGCGGATGATTTCCACGCGTTCCACGGTGTCGATGTCCGAGTGCAGGTAACGCACGCGCACGCCGTGGTCGGCCAGATAGTCGGTCAAGTCTTCGGACATGCGCTTGGTCAGGGTGGTAACCAGCACCCGCTCTTCCAGGGCCACGCGCTTGTTGATCTCCGACAGCAAGTCGTCGACCTGGGTCAGCGCCGGGCGAATTTCGATTTCCGGGTCCACCAGGCCGGTGGGTCGCACCAGTTGCTCGATAACGCGGCCCGCGTGCTCGGCTTCATAGTTGCCGGGCGTAGCGGAGACGAAGATGGTCTGCGGGCTGATGGCTTCCCACTCGTCAAAGCGCATCGGCCGGTTGTCCAGCGCCGACGGCAGGCGGAAACCGTATTCCACCAGGGTTTCCTTGCGTGAACGGTCGCCCTTATACATGGCGCCCACCTGCGGCACGCTGACGTGGGATTCGTCGATCACCAGCAAGGCGTCCGGCGGCAGGTAGTCATAGAGCGTCGGCGGCGGCGCGCCGGAGTCACGGCCCGACAGGTAGCGCGAGTAGTTTTCGATGCCGTTGCAGTAGCCCAGCTCCAGGATCATCTCCAGGTCGAAGCGGGTGCGCTGCTCCAGGCGCTGGGCTTCCACCAGCTTATTGTTGGAACGCAGGTATTCCAGGCGCTCGGCCAGCTCGACCTTGATGCCCTCGATGGCGCCCATCAGGGTTTCGCGCGGGGTCACGTAGTGGCTTTTGGGGTAGAAGGTGAAGCGCGGTAGCTTGCGGATCACTTCACCGGTCAACGGGTCGAAGGCTGACAGGCTTTCGACCTCATCATCGAACAGTTCGATACGGATGGCTTCCAGGTCGGATTCGGCCGGGTAGATATCGATCACATCGCCGCGCACTCGGAAGGTGGCGCGGGCAAAATCCATGTCGTTACGGGTGTACTGCAGGCTCGCCAGGCGGCGCAACAGTTCGCGCTGGTCGAGTTTGTCGCCACGGTCGACGTGCAACACCATCTTCAGATAGGTTTCCGGGCTGCCCAAGCCATAGATGCACGACACCGTGGTAACGATGATCGCGTCCTTGCGCTCAAGCAACGCCTTGGTGGCCGACAGCCGCATCTGCTCGATGTGGTCGTTGATCGACGCATCCTTCTCGATAAAGGTATCGGAGGACGGCACATAGGCTTCGGGCTGGTAGTAGTCGTAGTAGGAAACGAAATACTCCACCGCGTTGTTCGGGAAGAACGCCTTGAACTCGCCATAGAGCTGCGCCGCCAGGGTTTTGTTCGGCGCCAGCACCAGGGTCGGGCGGTTGGTCTGGGCGATCACGTTGGCGATGCTGAAGGTCTTGCCGGAACCGGTCACCCCAAGCAGCGTCTGGTGCGCCAGACCGGCCTCGATGCCTTCGACCATCTGACGAATGGCTTCCGGTTGGTCGCCGGCGGGTTCAAAACGGGTAACGAGCTGGAAATCCGACATAACGTACCTCGTGAAGTCACCCCAGACTCGACACCGCCAGGGACGAAATAGCTCAGCAACCCGCGAATAATCATCGCAGGGTGCAGGAAAAAACCATGATAGCTGTAGAAGTGGTGTCGAATGTGACGGGTTTCAAGGCCGTCGTCCTACACGACCTTTCTCGCCAATGTGGCAATAAGACTAACGGTCAGCAAATAAACCGAAAAACATGGCCGAAAAGCCGTTTCCGTTGTCGCTCTCAGCCGTGATGGCCTCTATACTAGCTCCCCGTTTGTGCACCGCTCTAGTGCATTCGGCTGGAGCGCGACACGTCCCTCCTACCCCCCATAGAGCTGCCGCAAAAATGAGCCTGTTCTCCGCTGTCGAAATGGCACCACGCGATCCAATCCTGGGCCTCAACGAAGCATTCAACGCCGATACACGGACCACCAAGGTGAACCTTGGCGTGGGCGTTTACTGCAACGAGGAGGGGAAGATTCCACTCTTGCGTGCCGTTGCCGAAGCGGAAGCCATTCGTGTGGCGCAACACGCCGCCCGTGGCTACTTGCCGATCGACGGCATCGTGGCGTACGACCAGGCCGTGCAAAAGCTGCTGTTTGGCGCTGAGTCGCCGCTGTTGAGCGAAGGCCGTGTGATTACTGCCCAGGCCGTGGGCGGCACGGGCGCGCTGAAAATCGGCGCCGACTTCCTCAAGCAACTGCTGCCCAACGCCGTCGTCGCCATCAGCGACCCGAGCTGGGAAAACCACCAGGCGCTGTTTGAAAAAGCCGGTTTCCCGGTACAAACCTACCGCTACTACGACGCCGCCACCCACGACGTGAACCGTGCCGGCCTGCTCGAAGACCTCAACGCCCTGCCGCCGCAGTCCATCGTGGTGCTGCACGCTTGCTGCCATAACCCGACCGGCGTCGACCTCAGCCCGGCCGACTGGCAAAACGTGCTGGACGTGGTCAAGGCCAAGAACCTGGTGCCGTTCCTCGACATGGCCTACCAGGGCTTCGGCGATGGCATCCACGAAGACGCCGCCGCGGTGCGCCTGTTCGCGGAATCGGGCCTGACCTTCTTCGTGTCCAGCTCGTTCTCCAAGTCGTTCTCCCTGTACGGCGAACGTGTTGGCGCGCTGTCGATTGTCAGCGAGTCCAAGGAAGAAAGCGCGCGCATCCTGTCCCAGGTCAAGCGTGTGATCCGCACCAACTACTCCAACCCGCCCACCCACGGCGCAGCCATCGTTGCCGCCGTGTTGAACAACCCTGAGCTGCGCGCCCAGTGGGAAGCCGAACTGGCCGAGATGCGCCTGCGCATCCGCGGCATGCGCGAGCAGATGGTCGCCGAACTGGCCAAGGCTGCTCCAGGCCATGACTTCAGCTTTGTCGGCCGTCAGCGCGGGATGTTCTCCTACTCCGGTTTGAGCGTTGAGCAAGTCACCCGCCTGCGTACCGAGTTCGGCATCTATGCGCTGGATACGGGTCGCATCTGTGTAGCGGCGCTGAATCAGTCGAACATTGGTGCGGTGACCAAGGCGATTGTCCAGGTGCTGTAAGCCGGCAAGCGTTATACGAAGGGGGAAGCCATGGGCTTCCCCCTTTTTATTGGCGAACACACTAGACTGAACACCGACTGCCCCCTTGCTGTGAGAGCTTTATGAGAAACGACGACCTGGACCTGCGCGCCGACCGCGACGAACTGCACGACTACGCCCCACGCGCACCGCAAGCCAAGCGACAGAAGAGCCTGGTGCTGCAAGTGGCGCTGGGGGTATTTCTGGGTGGGCTGGCCTTGTGGCTGGTGCAGTTGGGTGCAACGGCGATCATGGCCAAGCTGGCCATGGGCACCCTGCAATTTGGTGGCTGACCCCACCTCTCCTGTAGGAGCGAGCTTGCTCGCGAAAAACTCAAAGGCACCGCGTTCATCCAGAATGCCCGCGTTATCGTTAACGGTCTTCGCGAGCAAGCTCGCTCCTACAAAACCCGCGTTCTTCCAGCAGTTTTACGAAACTGTTCAAGCTCTGCGACACGGTGCCCCGGCGCCAGATCAGCCAGGTATTGAGCAGGCGGAAGCTGTCCGTCAACGGCCACACGCTTACCGCCGCACACCCCGGCATACTCTCCAGCATGCTGCGTGGCATCAGCGCCAGCCCTGCCCCGGCGCTGACACAGGCCAACATGCCGTGGTACGACTCGATTTCGAAGATCCTGCCCGGCACCGCGCCATCCTGTGAGAACCAGCGTTCGAAGTGATGCCGGTACGAGCAGTTGGAGCGGAACGTATAGATGTTCTCGCCATTCACTTCCTGGCCACGGGTGATCGGCGCGTGATGCAGTGGTGCAATCACCACCATCTCCTCCTCGAACACCGCCACACCCTCTAGCGTGGAATGCAGCACCGGCCCATCGACAAAGGCCGCCGTCAGCCGGCCCGACAGCACGCCTTCGATCATGGTGCCCGAGGGGCCGGTGCTCAGGTCCAGCTCGACCTTGGTGTATTGCTGGTTATACGCCGCCAGTAACGCCGGGATACGCACCGCCGCCGTGCTTTCCAGCGAGCCCAGGGCAAACGCGCCTTGAGGCTCCTCCCCCGCCACCGTCGCACGGGCTTCTTGCACTAGGTCGAGAATGCGCCGCGTATAGCCGAGGAAATTCCACCCGGCCGGCGACAGGCGCAGGCGGCTTTTCTCGCGGATAAACAACTCCACGCCCAGGTCCTGCTCCAGTTGTTTGATACGCGTGGTGAGGTTCGATGGCACGCGATGAATCAACTGCGCGGCGGCGCTGATGCTGCCTTGCTCGGCAACGGCCTTGAAGATTTCCAGCTGCACCAGATTCAAGTCATTCTCCAATCATGAACGTATTGCTTAATATTATTCAGTTTCCAGAAAACATACAGCCCCGTACGCTGGCCCCATTCCACTCATTCAGCCGGACGGTGCCATGAACAATGCTATCTCTCACCAGACCCACGCCCTGTCGATCAACCCCGCCAATGGCGAAACCGTCGGCAGCTACGCCTATGAAAGCGCAGAACAGCTGAACGCCGCCCTCTCCCGCTCGACCGATGCCTTCCGCACCTGGCGTCGCACGCCGGTAAGCCAGCGCGCCGAATATCTGCTGGCCCTGGCCGCTGCCCTGCGTGAACAGGCTGAAGACATGGCGCAAATGATCACCCTGGAAATGGGCAAACCCATCGCCCAGGCCCGTGCCGAAATCGAAAAGTGCGCGCAACTGAGCGAATGGTACGCCGCCAACGGCCCGGCTATGCTTGCACCAGAACCCACCCTGGTGGACAACGGCAGCGCGCAGATCGAATACCGCCCACTGGGCCCGATCCTCGCGGTAATGCCGTGGAATTTCCCGGTGTGGCAAGTGCTGCGCGGCGCCGTGCCGACCCTGCTTGCCGGCAACACCTACGTACTCAAGCATGCGCCCAATGTGATGGGCAGCGCGTATCTGATCCAGCAGGCGCTGCGTAAAGCCGGTTTCGCTGAAGGCGTATTCGAAGTAATCAACGTGACCCAGGACGGTGTATCTACGGCCATCGCCGACCCGCGCATCGCCGCTGTGACCCTCACCGGCAGCGTGCGCGCTGGCATCGCCATCGGCTCACAAGCCGGGGCCGCGTTGAAGAAATGCGTGCTGGAACTGGGTGGCTCCGACCCGTTTATCGTACTCAACGACGCCGACCTCGACGCCGCTGTGCAAGCCGCCGTGATCGGCCGTTTCCAGAACAGCGGCCAGGTCTGCGCCGCCGCCAAGCGCTTGATCATCGAAGCGGGCGTGGTTGAAGCCTTCACCGCCAAGTTCCTTGAAGCCAGCCGCGCCCTGGTGATGGGCGAGCCCACCTCAACCGCCACCTATATCGGCCCCATGGCGCGCTTTGATCTGCGTGACGAACTGCACGGCCAGGTCCAGGCGACCCTGGAAGAAGGCGCCACGCTGCTGCTGGGTGGCCATAAAGTCGCGGGCGCGGGCAATTACTACGAACCGACCGTCCTGGCTGACGTCACCGATCACATGACCTCGTTCAAACAGGAACTGTTCGGCCCTGTGGCGTCGATCATCACCGCCCGCGACGCCGAGCACGCCGTGGCGCTGGCCAATGACAGCGAGTTTGGCCTGACCGCGAGTATCTTCACAGCCGATTCTGCAAAGGCGCGGGCGATTGCCGACCAACTGGAAACCGGCGGGATCTTCGTCAACGCTTTCAGCGTGTCAGACCCTCGGGTGGCATTTGGCGGCGTGAAAAAGAGCGGGTTCGGCCGCGAGCTGTCGCACTTCGGCGTACGCGAGTTTTGCAATGCGCAGACGGTGTGGCTGGATCGTAAGTAGCTTGCCAAGAGCCACAAACCAGCCTTGGCGCGCTTCAACAATTTATGTGCCGCCGCACGCACTGCACCAACCCGTCCAGTGCCGGGGGATTCACCGGCGCGAGCACACAAACCGTGTGCTCGCGCTTGCCCTCCGCGACTGTCAGGGTGTAATGCACCCGGCCTGGGTTGCCAGGCTCGGGATCGGTACTTTGCGGCAACTTGAAAAAATCGGCAGCTTCGATCAGTTGCCGCAATTCCTGCTGGTCGGGTTCGGGCAGCGAGTCCAGTTCCACCGTACGCGGCTTGGCCAGCCCCGGAAAAAAAGCCGCCCCACCGCTTTCCTTGATTGAAATTCGCATGGCTGTTCCTCGCCGCCCAGGCGGCTTCGTCAAACGTTTATACCCACCGCTTTCCAGCCTGCCTTGACCGCCTTCTGTTCATCCTTGTTCACGCCATAAAGCTGGCCGGCAATGTCGTGGGTGATGCGCGCAAAACGCAAAAACCCGGAGTTGGGTCGCAGCCGCGAATCGCGCAGTGCGTCGTACCATATACGCCCGGCACGCTCCCAGGCGAACCCGCCTATATTGATCGCCACCTGGTAGAACGCATGGTTGGGAATGCCGGAATTGATATGCACGCCCCCATTGTCCTCGTAAGTTTGCACAAAATCATCCATGTGCCCCGGCTGCGGGTCTTTGCCCAGCAGCTTGTCATCAAAGGCGGTGCCAGGTGCTTTCATCGAGCGCAGGGCGGTGCCTTTGATCTTTTTGGTAAACAGCCCCTTGCCGATCAACCAATCGGCGTCCTCGGCCTTTTGCTTTAACGCGTATTGCTTGATCAACGAGCCAAACACGTCCGACAACGACTCGTTCAGCGCGCCGGACTGGTTGAAGTACATGAGCTTGGCCTCATCCTCGGTCACACCGTGCGCCAACTCATGGCCGATGACATCGAGCGCCACGGTGAAGCGGTTGAACAACTGCTGGTCGCCATCGCCGAACACCATCTGGGTCGAATTCCAGAACGCATTGTTGTAGTCCTGACCGAAGTGCACGGTCGCGTCCAGGGCCATGCCCGCATCGTCGATGGAGTTGCGGTCGAAGACCTGGTCGAAAAAATCGAAGGTCGCGCCCAGGCCGTCATAGGCTTCGTCTACCGCAGCATCGCCGCTGGCGGGTTGCCCTTCGCCACGGATCAGTTTTCCGGGCAGGCTGTCGGTGTTGTTGGCGCTGTAGATCGAGCGCTGTTTTTCGCTGCCCACCGCCAATGCCATCCGCGCGGGGCTTTTGGCGGGTTCGGCGACCATGCGCAACGAGCGGAACGTGCTGTCCTTGGCACGCGTGCGCAACGCGACCTCCCGTTGGGCTTTGTCGCCGTGGCGAGCGATCTGATCGAGCATGTACGGCGGAATCAGGCAGAAAATCGGATTGCGCGGTTGGCGAACACACATGAGCTGGCTCCTTTTTGGCGTGTGATGAACGTCCGGGTAACGATTTTCAGGATAGCCCTGGGATCGCCACCCGGGCCAAATTGTCATGAGTTTGTGTTTCAGTGGTGTTTATCCGAGGCCCATAAGGAACATGCCCATGCCCGCCCGCACAGTCAAAATCGACCTGAAGCACCGCCCCAGGCTTGCCGACCTGCGACCGTTGATCGCGGCCACCCCCACTCTGCTGGAAGCCAGAGCCGCGACGCCGCGTGTCACAGCGGCCAAGGACCTCAAAAACCGCGTTGGCTACGCCGACGACTTCCTCAGCGACTTCGTGGTGCCCTGGCCCACGGTTGGCGAGCCACTGGCGGGCGACGTGCAACCCAAGCGCCTGGACTACACGCATTTCTCCATCACCATGTCGCGCTCTCGACGACTGGCGCTGTACGTGGGGGTAAATATCGACGGCGCCAAGCATGTGGACATCGTGCGCAGCAACGACACCTGGGCCTACGATGGCCGCCTGCCCACCGACGCCCAGGTCGGTGAAGACCTGTACGCCGGCAACGGCCTGGACCGCGGCCACCTGGTGCGCCGCCAAGACCCCAACTGGGGCGACGACGCGACCACGGCCAACCTCGACACCTTCCACTTCACCAACTGCTCGCCACAAATGAGCGGCTTCAACCAGAAGACCTGGCTGGAACTCGAGGACTATATCCTCGACAACACTCAGCGCTGGAAAGCCCGGGCCACGGTGTTCAGCGGCCCGGTGTTCAGCGACAACGACCGCGTGTATCGCGGGGTAAAAATCCCCCAGGCATTCTGGAAAGTGGTGGCCTACCTCAGCGACGACGGCAAACCGTCCGCCAGTGCCTACATGATCGACCAGCGCCGCGAGCTGGACCAATTGGACCTGGTGTTCGGCCAGCTCAGAACCTACCAACGCAGTGTGATTGCGATCGAGCAATTGACCGGCATTCGCTTCGGCCAACTGGCTGACTACGACGGCTTCAGCAACGAAGAGCGCGCCACCGGCACGCGCATCGAAGCCCTGATCCGCGGCCCCCAAGACATTCGACTCTAACCAGTGCCCCCTGTAGGAGCGAGCTTGCTCGCGAAGATCGTCAACGATAACGCAGGGGCGCCTGATGCCCTGCGGTGTTCTCAAGTTCTTCGCGAGCAAGCTCGCTCCTACAGGGCGTGATCGCTTACCATACCGGCGCCGGTTCCCACGTGGGACTAATAGGGAATTCGAAACGCCGCCCAGGCGTCAATCGAAACTGCCCCCGCAACTGTAGGTGCTGAGCCTGCCCCTGAATGCCACTGGACCTCGTCCGGGAAGGCTGGGGCGTGGCGATGACGCATCAGTCAGGAGACCTGCCGGCCCAGCAACATCACTAACCGGCGGGGTGTCCGGGAAGGACATCCTGGCCCTGCACACCTGTAGCGTCCCAGGGCGTATTTCCGAGCCGTAACTCCCCAGCTGCACCCCTGGCTCACTCGGAGATCGCCCCATGCTGCCACGTGTTACCGCCCTGCTCGCAGGCTTGAGCGCCTGCGCCCTGGCCCACGCCGCGCCAAGCCACTACCCGCTGACCGTGGAAAACTGCGGCAGCAGCCTGACCTTCCAACAAGCCCCCGCCCGCAGCGTGAGCATCGGCCAGGCCGCCACCGAGATGCTTTATGCCTTGGGCGTGGGCGATAAAGTGGTAGGCACCTCGCTGTGGTTCAACAACGTGTTGCCACAGTACAAAGCCCAGAACGACCGCATCGAGCGCCTGGCCAACAACGAGCCAAGCTTTGAAGCGGTGATCGCCAAGCGCCCGCAACTGGTGGCGGCCGAACTGGAATGGGTGGTGGGCCCGCAAGGCGTGGTCGGCACCCGTGAGCAATTTCATGAGTTGAAGATCCCCACCTATGTGCTGCCGTCCGATTGCGAGGCCAAGGACAACCTGGTCGGCGCCGACGGCACGCGGTTGCAGCCGTTTCGCATCGAGACGATTTACCAGAGCATCCACCAACTGGCGCAGATCTTCGACGTGCAGGCGCGCGGCCAACAGTTGAACGATCAGCTCAAGGCGCGCCTGGCCGCATCCATCGCCACCGCCCAGGGCAAAGGCTTGAAGCAAGCCAGCGCACTGGTGTGGTTCTCCAGCGCCGAGATGGCCAGCGACCCTTATGTGGCCGGCCATAAAGGCGTGCCGCAATTCATGCTGCACACCCTGGGCCTGCACAACGTGGTGCAGTCCGATGAAGAATGGCCCGCCGTCGGCTGGGAAACCATCGCCAAGGCCAACCCCACTTTCCTGGTGATCGCACGCATGGACCGTCGCCGCTACCCCGCCGACGACCACGAGAAGAAACTCGCCTTCCTGCGCAGCGACCCCGTCACCCGCAACATGGACGCGGTGAAACACAACCGCATCATCATCCTCGACGCCCTGGCACTGCAGGCCAGCCTGCGCACGTTCGACGGCCTTGAACAACTCGCTACCGCCATCGACGGCTACGACCTGGGCCAATGATGCGCACCCTCCTTGCCCTCGCCCTGCTGTTGCTCGCCCTGCTCGCTGGCGTGGCCATCGGCGAAACCGCCATCGAACCGCAGGTGGTGTTGCAGGTGCTGGCCAATAAGCTCTGGGCCGCGGGCTATGCGCTGGACCCGATCGATGAGGGCGTGGTGTGGAACTACCGCCTGACCCGCACCCTGGTGGCCGCAGCCTGCGGTGCCGGGCTGGCGACCTGCGGGGTGATCCTGCAATCGTTGCTGCGCAACCCGCTGGCAGACCCGTACCTGTTGGGCATCAGCGCCGGCGCCTCCACCGGTGCGGTGCTCGTCGTGCTGATCGGTGTGGGCGGTGGGCTGGTGTCGTTGTCGGCAGGGGCGTTTGTCGGCGCCATGGCCGCGTTTGCGCTGGTGATTCTGCTCGCCCGCGCCAGCGGATCGTCCAGCGGCACCGGGCAGATCATCCTCGCGGGCATCGCCGGCTCGCAATTGTTCAATGCCCTGACTGCGTTCCTCATCACCAAGTCGGCCAGCTCCGAACAAGCCCGCGGCATTATGTTCTGGCTGCTGGGCAACCTCAGCGGCGTGCGCTGGCCGTCGGTGTGGTTGGCGGTGCCGGTGGCGGCGCTGGGCCTGGCGGTGTGCCTGTGGCATCGTCGCGCACTGGATGCGTTCACCTTTGGCAGCGACTCGGCGGCCTCCCTGGGCATTGCGGTGCGCCGCGTGCAATTTGTGCTGGTGGCCTGTGCGGCGTTGGTCACGGCGGTGATGGTGTCCATCGTCGGCTCCATTGGTTTTGTCGGGCTGGTGATTCCCCACGCTGCACGCCTGTTGCTCGGCACCGGGCATTCACGGTTACTGCCGGCCAGTGCCTTGGGCGGCGCGCTGTTTCTGATCGCCGCCGATGTGCTGTCACGCACCCTGATCAAGGGCCAAGTGATTCCCGTTGGGGTGGTCACGGCACTGGTGGGCGCGCCGGTGTTTGCGTTGATTTTGATTGGCCGGAGGAACGCCCGATGAGCGTGCTCAGTTGCCGCGGCCTGGGTTTCAAGGTGCGTGAGGCCCAGTTGCTGCACAGTATCGACCTGGACGTGCAGGCGGGCGAAACCCTGGGCATCGTCGGGCCGAACGGCTCGGGCAAGTCCACCCTGCTCAAACTGCTCGCCGGTTTGCGCCCGCCGGCCAGCGGTGAAGTGCGCCTGGGCGGCACGCGTCTGGAAGCGTTATCACGCCGCGCCATCGCGCAACAATTGGCGGTGGTGGAACAACAGGCCGATACCGACGACGCCATCCGTGTGTTCGACGCCGTAGCCCTGGGCCGCACGCCCTGGCTATCGGCGCTGAGCCCGTGGTCGCGTGAAGACGACGCCATCGTGCACCAGGCCCTGCATGACGTAGACGCCACCCACCTGAGCCAACGCGCCTGGCGCAGCCTCTCCGGTGGCGAACGCCAACGCGTACACATCGCCCGCGCCCTGGCGCAACGCCCGCAGATTTTGTTGCTGGACGAGCCGACCAATCACTTGGATATCCAACATCAACTGGCGATTTTAAAAGGCGTGCAAGGCTTGCCAGTGACCACTTTGATTGCGCTGCACGACCTGAACCAGGCACTGACCTGTGATCGCCTGGCCGTGCTGGATCGCGGACGACTGGTGGCGCTGGGTACGCCATTGGAAGTGCTGACGCCACAGCGTTTGCAAGAGACATTCGGGGTGCAAGGGCATTACCTGACGGACCCGTTCGACGGCGCACACATCCTGCGCCTGCGCTCCAACTGAACCTGTAGGAGCGAGCTTGCTCGCGAAAAACCCACAGGCGCCGCGTTCATCCAGGAAACACGCGTTATCGTTGACGTTTTTCGCGAGCAAGCTCGCTCCTACAGAAGCCGGTGCATATGGGTTGTGTGCCAGACCGGGTCTGCCTCGACATCCACCACCTCGAACCCCTGACGCCGCCAGAAATCAATCGCACCCGGCAGAAACGGATGGGTGTGCAGGTAAACCACTGCCACACCCGCCTCCCGCGCCAGCGCCTCCAACGAGCGGTATAACTGGCCCGCCAGGCCCAAGCGACGGAACGCCGGGCGCACGTACAGGCGCACCACTTCCACTGTCTTGCAGCCCTGATAGTCCAACTGGGGAAAACGACCGTCATAAGGCCGATAGCCCACCACAGCCACGATTTGGCCGTCGGCGCGGGCAATCAAAAACTGCCCCCCACCCTTAACGTAAACGGCTTCGAACTGCGCCAGATCATGGGGTATTCCGGTTGCGCTGAGCGTTGGAAACAGCTCATCGCGAGCCTGCAAAGCGAAGCTCAGCACCTCGGGAATATCAGCGGCTTTGGCCGCTTGAATGCTAACGGCCATTGCCAAGGATTCGATCTGTTATCCACTGGCGGCTGTACGCCAACACTCTGTCGGCCATCGCCACCGGAAAATGAATAAAGCCATGGGCCGCCTCCGGCAGCAGATGCGCCTCAACGCCTGCCCATCGCTCGGCGATCAGCAGGGTGTCATCCTTGAGCGGGTCCAACTCGCCCACAAACATCAGCGCAGGTGGCAACCCCTCAAAGTCTCCATACAAGGGCGACAACGGCGGCTGCTGGCGCGCTTCGTCGCTGAGCCCCGGCGTCAGCAGGCGCAGCGCGTCGACCATGCCCGGCCCGTCCAACAACAAGGTGTCCGGCCCGGCCGTGCGCACGCTCGGTGTGCCGGTCAGGTCGTAAACGCCGTAGTACAGCACGGCCCCGCTCACCCGTTGCAGCAACTCGGGCCATGGCTTGAGCGCCAACAAGGTGGCCGCCGCCAAGTGCCCGCCGGCCGACTCACCGACAAAAATCACCGGCAGGCCGGCAAACTCCGGGCAGTCGGCCAAGAGCCAACGCGCCGCCACCAGGCAATCATCCAGCAGCCCTTCAATCGGTGTATCGACCGCCAGCCGGTAATCCACCGACACCACCGCGACGTCGCAGGCACTCACCATGCCCAGGTTCAAGTCGTCATCCATTTGCGCATTGCCGATCACCCAGCCACCGCCGTGGATATCCAACACCACGCCTCTGGGCTTACCGCTGGGGCGCAGGATACGCACGGGCACCCTGCCTACCTTTTTCAGCTCCACCACAGGCGCCTTCTTGAACGTCTGGCTGGCGCGCAGCAGTGCCTGGATCAGGCGCGGCGTGACGCGGTTGCGGATCTTGAAGCGCGGCGTCCACGCCAGTTTCTGATTGAAGCGGCGCATCTGCGCCAGTTCGGGCTCGCTGGCGGGCCAATGCTGGTAGGCCATCAGCGGTTGTTACGCAGGATCGAGAAGTTCAACGCCGCGGCCACGCACAGCCACACCAGATACGGGAACAGGATCAGCCCGGTAATCAGGTCCAGGCGCACGGCCAGCAGCACCATCGCCGCCACGGTCAGCCACAGCAGCACGATAATCACCATACCGGCGAGCAACCGATGGGCACCGAAGAACACCGGCGTCCACAGCGTGTTCAACGCGATCTGCGCCGCCCACAGGGCCAACACCATTTCGCTGCCGGGGATCAGGGTCAAGCGGTAACCGGCCCAGGCCAGCAGCAGGTAGATAATCGTCCAGGCCACTGGGAACAACCAATTGGGCGGGGTGAAGCTGGGCTTGACCAGGGACTCGTACCAGGCGCCGGGTTTGAAGATCACGCCAGTGCTGGCGGCGGCGGCGCAGGCAAGCAGGAAGATGAAAAAGGTCATGGTCGGTCCTTGAGGTCCAGTGGATGGAAAACAGTACACTGCTTTTAAGTGACTCAAACAACCGCGAATAAATTCAATGGGGGCGGCAAAATACCCGCGCTTCTACGCGTCATGAAAATTGGTTATGGTCGGCAACATCCAGCACCGTTGCCCGAGATATCCCCTTGCCCCAGCTTGCCGATCACCGCAGCAGTCCCTGGTCAGTGTTCCTGATCTTCCTGCGCCTGGGCCTCACCTCTTTCGGCGGGCCAATTGCACACCTGGGCTATTTTCGCCAAGAGTTCGTCACCCGCCGCCGCTGGCTCAGCGAGCGCAGCTATGCCGAGCTGGTCGCCCTGTGCCAGTTCCTCCCAGGCCCGGCCAGCAGCCAGGTCGGTATCGCGTTGGGCCTGTCCCGCGCAGGTTACCGTGGCGCGGCGGCAGCCTGGGCCGGGTTCACCTTGCCGTCGGCCATCGCCCTGATTCTGTTTGCCCTGGGGCTGGCCCACTACGGCAGCGCCCTGCCCCCTGGCGCGCTGCACGGGCTCAAGGTTGTCGCCGTAGCGGTGGTGGCCCAGGCCGTGTGGGGCATGGCACGCAACTTGTGCCGAGGTGTTTTGCGGGTGGCGTTGATGTTGACCGCTGCGTGCGTGGTGCTGTTGGAGCCCTCCGCCTGGGCTCAAGTCGGGGTCATGGTGGTCGCAGGCGTGGCTGGCCTGCTGTTGTTCAAGCCCGAGAACAGCAACGAGCCCGACGCCCTGCCCATCGCCATCAGCCGCCGCGCCGGAGCCCTGTGGTTGATGCTGTTTTTGTTGTTGCTGGTGGGTTTGCCACTCCTCGCCACATGGGCGCTCAACCCCACGCTGGCGCTGGTGGACGCCTTCTACCGCACCGGTGCGCTGGTATTCGGCGGCGGCCACGTGGTGTTGCCGCTACTGCAAGCCGAAGTGGTGCCCAGCCAATGGGTCAGCAACGATGTATTCCTCGCCGGATACGGCGCCACCCAGGCCGTGCCCGGCCCGCTGTTCACCTTCGCCGCCTTCCTCGGCGCCTCCATGACCCACGCCCCGAGCGGTTGGCTTGGCGGGGTGATAGCGCTGCTGGCGATCTTCGCCCCGTCGTTCCTGCTGATCTTCGGCGCCTTGCCCTTCTGGGCCAGCCTGCGCAAAAGCCCGCGTACCCAGGCCGCGCTCGTCGGGGTGAACGCGGCAGTGGTTGGCCTGCTGTTGGCGGCGCTGTACCAGCCGGTGTGGACCAGTGCGATTTTCAATGGCTATGACCTCGCCCTGGCGTTGCTTGCACTGGTCGCGTTGATGGTGTGGAAACTGCCGCCATGGCTGGTAGTAATAAGTTGCGGCCTACTCGGCGCGGCACTTTTGTAGGAGCGAGCTTGCTCGCGAAAAACTCACAGACGCCGCGTTTATTCAGGAAGCACGCGTTATCGTTAACGATTTTCGCGAGCAAGCTCGCTCCTACAGCATTGGGGGTCAGCCCGGCTCGACTATCTTGAGCCATGGCCAACGCGCCTGATAACTCCTGGCCTTGTGCAAAAACAGCGCCGGCTCCGGATGCAAAGGGTTGATACGCAACAGCCCCTGCTCCACATCCTCCAAGCCATAAGGCGCATACAGCTCGCCCGAGGCAATCTCCAGCGCAATGCACGTGCCCGCCACCAGGTACCGATCAACGCCCTGCCTGGCCGAATGCAACTGTGGATAGGGCCGGCCAAACCGCTGCCCATACCAAAGGTGTACCCGCGCCTGATTCCTGACCTCCACATTCACGCCCAGGTCTTGGAATAGCACCTGCGCCGCACGAATTACCGCGTCCTCCGCCTCGTAGGACAGGTCCTCGTCAAAGTAAAAAACGTCGTAGTCCTTCACGCCCTGATCGGCCAGCAGATTCGCCTGATGGTTCCACACCGCCTGGAACAAACAGCCCGCCGTGAGCATGCACTGCTGCACACCAAGCTCCGGCAGCCGCGCCGTGATTTGCGCATTGATCGGATTGGCCATCGCCAATTCAAGCAGGGTGTCGACACTCAATGTCATGTTCAATCCTCCATCGTCAGCGCCAACCATAACACCGGAATATGGCACTTCTGTAGGAGCGAGCTTGCTCGCGAAAACCCCAAACGATCACGCAGCGCCTGAAAGCAAAATCCGATTCCCCCGCCGCACCTTGCGCCATTGCCTACACGTGCATCTGCCGCCGGGCGCCGATACTGCTTATCCCTACCTTTAGTCGGATATTGCTGAGGGTTTTAGCGCAACGGCTAGCCTTCAGCCTAGCGTAAGGGATAACGCTGAACTATCGGTCCATGAAGGGCCAGTACGCCTCGTCGTCCCGACGCTTTATCTGCTGAGGAGACGATAATGAAAATAACCTTGAAACGGTTGGCGTGCCTGGGTGCAAGCTTCACCAGCGTGCTCGCCATGGCCGATGCGGCCAGCCCGCCGCCGCTGTCACCTGCGATTCCCTTCGACGTCACCGCCAATGCCCCCTTCACCCTGGACAACCTGCAACACGATTTCGACGTGCTGTCGTGGCAGACCTTCGTCGCCCTGAACTGGCCCGCCAACGCCGACGGCAGCGCCAACACCTCGGCGCAGATCGGCGCGCCGGGGCAGACGGTGTGGGAGTCGTGGAAGGAGAGCTACGCGATTTTCCTGCCCCAAGGCCAGAAGCCGCTCGCCTGGGACCAGCACACGCCGCCACCCGCCGCCTGCCAAGGCAAGGGTGACCTGCCCGTATTGCAACAGATGGGCAAGGTTGCCGGTGTGCTCGACGAATTCATCCAGCCGTTCAAGACCGGCCCACTGGTGGACCAGAGCGGCACTTACACGCGCAACGCGATCATGGTCAACCAGCCAATGTTCGACAACATCGTCAACAATGGCCTCTATAGCAAGGAAGGCCAGCAAGCGTTCCTGAGCAAGGCCGACAACCGCATCGCCTTCTCCTGCGGCGTGAAGGACAAGCATGTCGGCGCGATCATGGTCAAATCGGCCTGGAAGGTACTCGGCGGCAACGACAACCCGCAGGAATTCCATGCCATCGATGCCCTGGTCTATACCCCCGGCAACGCCGACACGAACAAGGGCGCGGTGATCCCCGAATCGTGCAACGCGCAGAAGGTCGGGCTGGTCGGCCTGCACATCGTGCACAAGACCAAAGATGCGCCGCAGTGGGTGTGGTCAAGCTTCGAGCACGTGCGCAACGTGCCGGAAAAAACCACACCCATGAACGAGCGCAAGGGCCCCTACCTGTTCTACAACGCCCAGGCCAGCGACCGCCCGGTGAACGAGCCGCCCGCGCAACCGTGGGACCCGTCGAAGAAAGCCACACCCTCGCAGATCGTGCGAGAAATACCGCTCACCGCCGCGACCCACCAGCTCAATGCGCAATGGCAAGGCGCGCTCAAGGGCACGGTGTGGGCCAACTACCAGTTGATTAGCACCCAATGGCCAACCGCCCCCGCCGATGACTGCCAGGTGCCGTCGCCAACCAACCCGCTGGGCACGCCTGCGCCAAACTTCCTGGCCAACGCCACGCTGGAAACCTACAACCAGGGCACTACGCCGCAGGCCTCATCCAGTTGCATGGAGTGCCACAACAACGCAACCACCCGGGTGACCCAGTCCCCGCGCACCAGCTTCGCCGATTTCACCTTTCTGCTTGAACGTGCCCAATCCACCGGTGCCAAGGAGTGATGCCATGAGCGACCCGAACCTGCAAGACTTCATCGACCTGTCTGCTGCGCTCACTGGCCTAGCCGCCGACCTGCTCGCGCCGACCCTCGACCCGATCAAACTGCCGCCGCTGTTCTTGGCCACTGCCGAGCAAGGCATGGGCACCGCTGCGTTCAGCAACCTGCTGACGCTGTTCGCCAGCATCAAGAGCCAACCGCCTGAGCAAATCGCAAGCACCGTGCTCGGCAACTCAGACCCGCAGATCGCCAAAGGCGCCCGCTCGATCATGAAGCTGTGGCTGCTTGGCAGCTGGTACCAGCCTTATGACCAAGGCGCCGCCCACACGGGTGACATCCGCGTGGTCTCCGACCAGGCTTACAAGGAAAGCTGGGCGTGGAAGATCGCTCAATCCCACCCCATGGGCTACAGCGAGTACCACTTCGGCTACTGGGCCGAGCAGCCACCGACCCTCAAGCAATTCACCGGTGTCGACGCCAAGGAAGGGCAGCAGCCATGAGCACTCTAAACACCCAGAACATCGAAACCGCCGATGTGATCGTCGTGGGCGCCGGCATGGCCGGCAGCGTCATGGCCTACCAGTTGGGCCTGGCCGGCTTGAAAGTGCTGGTGCTCGAGTCGGGCCCGGCGATACCGCCTAACCGCAGCGAGTACCTGGAGCGTTTCTACACGGCCGTGCTCAAGGCGCCCGAGTCGCCCTACCCACCGGAGCAGAGCGAGCAGACCCCGGCCAAACAGTTCGCCCCGCGAGCGACTATCCAGGACTTGATCACCGCCGGCAGCCACGACAAGGACAAGGTGCAGAAGAGCTACCTGGTACAGAACGGGCCGCGACTGTTCGCCAGCACCTACGAGCGGGTGGGCGGCGGTACCATGTGGCACTGGATGGGCACGGCTCTGCGCCTGTTACCCAACGACTTTCGTATGCAGAGCAAGTACAAGGTCGGGGTCGACTGGCCGATCAGCTACGACGACCTGCAGACCGCCTACTGCCGCGCCGAGGAAGAGATGGGCGTCTCTGCCGATGTGACGTCGCAGACTTACCTGGGCGTGACCTTCCCCCAGGGCTACCAATACAGCATGCACGGCATTCCTCCATCGTTGGTCGACCAGGGCGTGGGCAAGGCCATCAATGACAAGCAGTACCAGGGCTTCACCCTCAACGTGCGGCAAACGCCAGCCGGTCGTAACTCACAGAACGACAACGGCCGCCGGGTATGCGCCGGCAACACCAGTTGCACGCCGATCTGCCCAATCCAGGCCAAATACGACGCCACCGTGACCATGGCCAAGGCCCTGGATACCGGTAATGTGCGGATCCTCTACCAGTGCGTGGCGAGCAAGGTGCAGGTGGATGCCAACGGGGTCACGGGGATCGATTTCATCCAGTACCAGAACAACGGCACGCAACAGCACGGCACGGCTCAGGGCAAGCGCTACGTGATCGCCGCCCACGCGATCGAAACACCCAAGCTGCTGCTCAACTCCATCGGCCCGCACAGCCCAAAAGGGGTCGCCAACAGCAGCGGCCAGGTCGGCAAGTCGTTGGCCGACCACCCTGTGTACCTGGCCTGGGGCCTGATGCCCGAAGGCAAGCCGTTGTTTCCGTTCCGTGGGCCACTGTCCACCTCAGGGATCGAAGACATGCGCGACGGTGCGTTCCGCAGCACGCGTGCCGCCTGGCGTATCGAGATCGGCAACGAGGGTTGGAACTGGTCGGCGAATGATCCGTACACCACGGTCTGCGATTTTATCGACGGCGACAACAATGGCGGCGCCAACCACAAGAGCGAGGCATTGTCCGGCGTGGCGCTGGTGCAGAAGCTCAACAGCGTGCTGACCCGCCAGTTCCGTCTGGCCTTCTTGATCGAGCAGGTGGAGAAAGAGCCCGACGAAGCGCTGTGCCGGGTGGAGAGTAGCAAGCATTTCACCGACGGCTTGGGCCTGCCTCGGCCAGAGATCGCCTACGAACTGTCCGACTACACCAAGGAGGGCTTCAAGCAGGCGCGCCTGGCCGCCACGCATATCATCACCAAACTGATGGGTGCCACCGAGCTGACCAACCTGAACCCCACACTCGACCCCACGCTCGTCGCGCAAACGGTGTTCAACTACGACCATCAGAACTACGCCTTCTACGGCGCTGGCCACCTGATGGGCACCTACCGCATGGGCTCGGACCGCAACAAGTCGGTGGTGGACAAAGACCAGCGCAGCTGGGACCACCCCAACCTGTTCCTGGTCGGCGACGGCGTGTTCCCCTCCACCGGCACCGCCAACCCGACCTTGACCATCACCGCGCTGACCTTCCAGGCCGCCGACGTAGTCGCCAGCGACCTGCTCAAGCGTACCGTGCAGGTGCAGGCCAGAGACCCCTGGCAAGGCACCGGCGTGCAGGTCAACGGACAGAGCTGGCAACTGGCGGTGTGCACCGGTGGGCAGTGGACGGCCAACCCGGGCACCGGGATGGTCGGCGCGGCAGGCCACCCAGGCCTGACCGCCAAGCCCGGCTATACCTTGCCCGGTCAAGCGGAAGGCGCGTTGATCGGGCGTATCGGCCCCAGCGGCGCGCCGTTCCTGGTGGGCAACCAGGCGCAATTGCCGCGTGGCCAGCAGGGGGAGTTGCAATTGTGCATCAATGACGACCTGTCCGGGCGTTACGGGGCTGGCCTGAGCGATAACCAGGGCAGCCTGTCGGTGGAGGTGCGTTTCGGGGCGGTGTAGGCGCTGGCATAGCAACCCCACAATGCCGCGGTATTGTGGGGTTGTTTTCTGTCGGCAAGTTGGCTTTTGATGAAGTTGGACGCGTGGTTACCGTGCGGTTGCCGGCAACTCCTGGCACCACTTGATAGAACGCAGCGCTTCCTCGGCAGGCACAAGCGCGTAGCGCGAGTAAAACATTGTCCCGCTGAAACGACGGCCGTCGACTTCACCCAAGGTCTGCCCATCCTTGTAGTCAGAGGTGCTGAGTTGGTCGGCGATGTAATACACCTTCCCATTCTCGACGGTGATATCGAAACGCTGGTTAACCATACCGCTGATGATCGGTGGCGACGTGGAGGCGATGCTGTGTTTGCCGGCGGGAATGCCGGCCTTGAAAAAACTACCGGAAGGCAAGCTGCCGACAGCGCGGCCATCGACCTGAATGGTCGGGGCCACCCCGCCACCGATGCTCGCCGCCGTGCGATAAAAGTAAACCGTGGCCTCATCCGCACGAGGTTCAGCCGGTGACGTGAAGAACGGTTGGCCTTTGAGGTCCGGACCGCTGATGCAACCGGTCAGTGAGACCAGGCCTGCGAACAGGCTGGCCCAGAGTAGCGTAGAGCGCTTCATGCATGAATTCCTTGTACGTGGATCAATGGGCGTCGGGTTTGATGACTGTCACCGGTACCGGCTTCAGATCGTGCACAACCCTTTACCGAAGTCAGTGGCATCAGAACTCGGCCAAGGCGCAAAACCGCTCTTCGGCGTCAGATTCACGATGTTCCGGTCCTTGAGCATCGGGTACTTGCGCTTGAGCGCCTGCACCGTGTCCTCGGCATTGTTCACGTTGGACAGGCAAAAGCGCAGGGCATCGACGCGCAGATCACCGATATAGAGAGTTTCCCCGGCCTTCACCGAGAAAACCGCAGGCACCGGGCGCGGCATCGACTTGCCCGCGTAATACACGTAATGCCACTGCGTGTACTCATACTCACCCGGCGGCACTTCATACATGAAGTAATGGCCCAGCACAGAGGGGGATGGCTGATCGTCTTCATTGCCCAGCGTCGTCAACCGTAATACGGTGCCCGGGGCTCCCTGTTGCTTGATCTCAACCACCAGCCCATGGGGCTGCATCATCGGAAAGCTCTCACCAATCGAACCCACAATGATCGCCTTACTTGGGTCCGGTGCGTGCTTGCCGTCGTAGCGTGACGTAGCGCACCCGGACAGAAGAGACACGCAGAGCGCGACCGCGCCCCAGACGAGATATTTACTGCTGACTTTCCCTAGCATTGGTTTTTTTCCGATCAGTAATCTTGCAGTTCGTAGAACCCAGCCGAGCGAACCAAACGTTCGCACATCTGGTGCTTCGTTGCTGGCTCGTCGGCCTCTATTGTCCAGCTCCCCGCACCTTGATAACAACCCTCTCCTGTAGGAGCGAGCTTGCTCGCGAAAAACCCAAACGATAACGCAGCGCCTGAAGGCAAAATCCGATTCCCCTGCCGCACCTTGCTCCATTGCCTACGCCTGCGTCAGAATCCGCCGGCTTGTGCGCTGAGGTAGCCGTCTCTAAGGTGGCTCGGTCGCTGAATTGTTCAGTGATTCGGGTTTAGTAGCCTGAGCTTGGGTATCTATTAGTGCATGAGTTTCATCAATCAGACATTGCGTCTGTGCTTGATGGTAGCTGTGCGTAGGGCGTCTTCGGGCGCGCCGGCTTTAGATATCCACCGGTCTACTAACCTGCGTACAGCTGCCACCCACTGTTTAGTAGCGGAAAGGTGGTGGCATCACTCAGGATGTCTACTCATGTCAAAAGCAGATTCAAGTGCCCTCTTCAACGTTACCCCCAACGCCAGCAACGAAAGCCTGATCACCAACAGCTACGAAACCTTCACCAGCGTCAGCACCCTGCTGCTCGACCTGTCCGAAGACCTCAACGGCAAACACCGCGACATCGCCCTCGCCATACACCAACTGAGCGAACTGGGCGTACTCCTCACCGCCAGACTCCTAGACCGTGAAGTGCCCTGCCCTGGCTGATAAGTAGCCCTTCAACTTGCTAGCCCGATAACCGCCGCGTCGTCGTGAGCCACCTACAGCGACTCGGCGGTTTGGTTTGATGGGTAGGTCGACTGGCTAGAGCGGGACGGTTACGCTGACGTTTTTCGCATGACGGGAAAAGCGAATGACAACGGTGTACCAGGGAAGCTGCTTATGCGCAGCCGTCACTTACGAGCTATCCGCCACGCCCAAATCAGTGAGCCACTGCCATTGCAGCCAGTGCCGCAAAAGTCACGGGGCCGCATTCGCTTCTTACGGCAGTGTTCCCCGCGACGCACTACGGGTACTTTCCGGCGCCAACAGCATCAGAACCTATGCATCCTCAGAGGCAGTGTTGCGCGAATTTTGCACGCACTGCGGCTCGGCATTGTTCTGGTCGCGGTCTCAAGGGGAATTCGCCGACTGGGTGTCGATAGCCCTGGGCACGCTCGATACGCCCTTCATAGCTGAAAAGCAAAAACACGTTCATGTCGACTCCGCAGTCCACTGGTGCAGCTACCCGCCTCAGAAACCGCCAAGCCGCATGATATGAGTCGCCCGGGCATCATCTGTTCGCTTGAAGCCACAGCGCTCATAAAAGGCGCTTCCTTCAGCCGTATCCGTGAAAAGACGCACGACCTGAAACCTGAGAGCGGCACGTTCAACAAGCGCCTTTACCAGCGCCTGCCCGACGTGTTGCCCCCTTGCCGACGCTGCGACGTACACCCGTCGCAGTCTGGCCACATTATTGTCAGCATAGGGATCAACTGAAAGACCGCCGATGCCTATCAGTTGCTGATTCAAATAAACCGCCATCAGACACTCGCAGGGTGCATCAAAGCGGTTTGCTCCAGAGTGCCATTCGTTAATCAGACGCGTGAGGAACCTGAAACCCTCGCCAACGGCTTCCTTTTCCAGCGCTAGTATCTGGCGCGGAAGGTGTGTGATCCGTTGAACCTCATATCGTTTCATCCATCCCTGCCTCCAATATGAAACGCGTTCAATGCTAACAATTTCGTTTGAGGTGATGAACACTCCTGTAGGAGCGAGCTTGCTCGCGAAAACCCCAAACGTTCACGCAGTGCCTGAAGGCAAAATCCGATTCCCCTGCCGCACCTTGCTCCATTGCCTACGTCTGCGTCAGAATCCGCCGGCTTGTGCGCTGAGGTGGCCGTCTCTAAGGTGGCTCGGTCGCTGAATTGTTCAGTGATCGGGTTTAGTAGCCCACCTTAGACCTAACAAGTGCACACGCTTCATCCATCAGACGCTCCCGTCTGTGCTTGATGGTGGCTGTGCGTAGGGCGTCCTCGGACGCGCCGGTTTTGTTAGGTTCCACCGGTCTACTAACCTGCGTACAGCTACCGCCCTTATTGTTTAGTAGCGATGGGGAAGTGGCCCAAGCAAGGAACTTAACCATGGTTAACGATTCAACGAGGCTCTATACCGTAGCGCCCAACGCCAGCAACGAAACCCTCATCACCAACAGCTACGAAACCTTCAACAGCGTCAGCACCCTGCTGCTTGATCTCTCCGAAGACCTCAACGGCAAACACCGTGACATCGCCCTCGCCATCCACCAACTGAGCGAACTGGGCGTACTCCTCACCGCCAGACTCCTGGACCGCGAAGCGTCCTGCCCTGGCGGATGATTAGCCCTCTAGCTCGCCGCGTAGTCATACGCCACAGAAAATGACTCGGCGATTTAGCTTCTGATGGCCTTGGTGGCAATCAATGTGCCGCTAAGGCAGACGCTTTCTGCCAGAAGCGGTCATTTCGATATGCATGTTGTTTTCTCTCGGGAACCCACTAGGCAGACCAGATTGAAACGCATTGAGTGACCATCACACGCCTTCGTTGCGGCATTTTTACACTACACTTATTTCAGGCGTGCAATAGAGCACGTTACTAGACGGCAAAAGGTGAACAAATAACGCTTATTTGGTACTTGCGCATAGCTACGCCGTAGATGAGATACAACCTCAATATCTCCTCTGAAGTTAAAAATGAGGTAACTTTAAGGAATAAAACATGAAAGCCTCGACATTAGCAGCCTTTCTTATCCTCACAGCCTCAACCAGCGCTCATGCTGATCGCTGCCCAGCCGACGATATGGGCTGCACGAAAGATAATTATCAACAAAAGTATGATGCGCGTATTGAGCAAGGGAAGCAGGAAGTAAAAGATGCAAAAAATATGAGGGAACGGGTTGATGCTGTGAAGTCAACCGTGGAAGACTGCGCTGACTGCGGCATGAAAGTTATATCTGATTCTGTTGGTGGCACCAGTGAACGCTAAGGTATAAAACCCCTTTAAAATCCGGCAAATAGCCATCCTACGGTTATTTGCTGGCCTTCACTTCACGCTATCTTTTCAAAGCTACCGTCATCCCATACCCGGTGCTGCATGACCAGCTGGGCGCATCGAATTTCTTAACACTCTCGCCCCATCACTAGCCGCAACGCTTCCGCTGAAAAAAGCTGCCATGGGTCAGGCGTCATGTTGAGCACTGCCCCTTCGCCGTAATTGGCAGCGCCTGAAGGCAGAATCCGATTCCCTCACCGCACCTTGCTCCATTGCCTACGCCTGCGTCAGAATCCGCCGGCTTGTGCGCTGAGGTGGCCGTCTCTAAGGTGGCTCGGTCGCTGAATTGTTCAGTGATCGGGTTTAGTAGCCTGAAGGTTAATCCAAACAACGTGCATAAGCTTCACCGATCAGACATTGCGTCTGTGTTTGATGGTGGCTGTGCGCAGGGCACCTTCGGGTGCGCCGGCTTCGTTTGGATTCCCCGGTCTACTAACCTGTGCACAGCCGCCACCCTTATGTTTAGTAGCTAAAGGATGGTGGCCCTAAACAGGAATTCAAACATGCTCAAACCAGATTCAACCACGCTCTTCACCGTTGCCCCCAACGCCAGCAACGAAACCCTCATCACCAACAGCTACGAAACCTTCACCAGCGTCAGCACCCTGCTGCTCGACCTGTCCGAAGACCTCAACGGCAAACACCGTGATATCGCCCTGGCCATCCACCAACTGAGCGAGCTGGGCGTGCTCCTCACCGCCAGACTCCTCGACCGCGAAGCGCCCTGCCGTGGCTGATGATCAGCTCTTCAACTCATTAGGTCGATGACTCGTCGCGTCGTTGTAAGCCACGTACAACGACTCGGCGATTTGGCGCTTGGCGGCGTTGGTGGATTCCAACCTCGGCACAAAATCCTCTGCGATGACAAAAGCGGCGACTGCTTTCGGCCAGAAACAGTCGGTCGCGGGAGGACATTTTCGACCCGTTGCCTCCTTTAGAACTCCGTTTAAAGCGGTCGTTTTATGAGCAGATAGAAACCGTGGCCTGCTCCCTCACTGTTACTAAGAGTTACGTGAAATTCAATGCGACGACAACAAAAAATTACACTTAGCACTGAAACTTATTTCTTTAGATAATGATATTCGCAGTGACGGCAACCTAGATCACCGTTCTAATCAATATCCGAGCAGCTAAAAATATTTCATGCTTTCGCACATATGCATCTTCCGATTTTGATTGCAAAGGGCTACCATCAAGAGCCTGCAAATAAAGGATAGGCCTCATGTCACCATTAGGATTTACGCTCAAAAAAGGGTTTCAACTAAGCGATCACAGTATGCGAAAAGATGATCTCGCATTGGTCTCTCTGAGAGTAGCAATGAAGTCTTTTTTTTCAACTTATGCTAAATTGCGTGGTCGAATTTCAAGCATCAAAAACCCCTCCGCAACCACGCAGGAGGTCATAGATTCATATTCCCTAAATTATGCAGAGGCATACGCAGAAACCGTAGTGCACTTTCAGCACTTCGCTGAGCTAGCATGCAAAAGCTTTCTACGTAATGACCACCCCCTTCTGTCAGATGTTGGGCCTGGAAAGGCTGGCGTGCTTCACAGCCTTCTTCATAATAAAAAATTGACTGCGGATGAAGAGAAGCAAGTTCGCAGTATCGAGTTTTCTGAAGCGCTAAAAAGGCTTAAGGAACTTGTAAGTTCCAATAAGCTTGAAGGTCATGCCAACCTCCAATTCATTACTACTCACTTCGATACGCTGAACGAACTTAACAATCTGCGGAATAGAGTCTGGCATCGTGGGCTTTACGTTCTAGAGTATTCGGCACTTGATGAGTTTGTCGGGAAATACGTGCTACCCTTCGTACGTGACGTGGTATCTCACCAGTTTTTCGCTGGTAAGGAGATAATATGGAAGTATGCGTCGCCACATTGTGGGCTAGACCCAATCGATGAGATTGTTAAGCATTTTTCTACCGAGACCTATAACCTTGAAAAGGTCGCCTATCTTAAAGAAATTGGTAGATCCGCATATGACGACAAACTACCCAAATCCCCCAAGAACGAAAAGCCTTTTACATTTACATTTTTTCTACACAACACTGAAAAGAAAAGGGCTGAACGAATCGCAGCGAGAGAGGCAAAGCTGGATTTTTACGAAGTTTGTCTATGCCCTACCTGTGGCGCAAACTCCTTAATCATTCATGAAGAGACTGATTCCGACTTTGATGATGAGGGCGCGCCTTTCAATTGGTATAGATTCACCCATGCCGCAAAGTGCGAGTACTGTGGCCTCTCCCTAGATGATGAGATAGGAAACGCAAAGGATCATGGACTTAGTGGTATTCCAGAATATTTTCGAAGTGAGGCAGAGTCCTAATATAACGGTAAGAGTCATTGTGAAACTAGCTGAAACGCTCAGTGGGAATACACATTTTACGTATCTTATGGAGATCTAGTTATGTTAATTACGGACGAACTGCGTCACGCTATAATGCGATCAGAAGATGCTCTCTCTCACGCCAACCTAGTCTTCAAGGATACCTCCTTGGAAATTATTTTGGCATTCTGGGATAGGCTTTTAGAGAACAGCAATTCAATATGCTTGCTGTTAGATAATGATTTTATAAACGAGGCAATGGTAATCCACCGTTTATCGATTGAGCACTTTAGTGCCATCGTTGGTTTGGTGGAAGGAAAAACGTCCCTTGAAGACTTAAAAAACAAGGACCTCACAGACCTGCCTAAACAAGCTCGGGGGATACAGAGAGGGGACGAAAAAAATTTAAGCCTGACTCCAGAAAATCGTGAAATTTTGAAGGATTTCGTAAGCCAGATGGACGCAGCACCCGCACAGGCATCTGGAACCAGCGTTTACAATCTGCTGGACTCCTGTGGTTTGGACTCCGTGTATATCAACTATCGTCTGTATTCCATTCGAGCAGCACATGCGACCCTATTGTCTGGCATCAGTTCGGGCGATTTTGCCGAAAAAGCCGAGCTGATAACCGACGCAATAAGCCTTTTGGATTTAACCAATGCATTTGCCCGTAAATATGAAAGTAAGACAACGGAGTAATACGACAAGCTAAATAGGGACGCTCTTTGCTCAATGAATCCTGTTTTGGGAGGATGAGATGAATCAGCGTCCGCTTCTGGCCGGATCTGCCTGTCTTGGCCGGCAGAAGTCGGCCAAGAGTAGACGTTCGACCATGAAGGTGACTTTGCCAATCCGATGCATACGGTTCGTTACGCCGAATGCAAATGGGTGGGTAAGTCCGTGCAATTACGCAGCAGGCTCAATTACGCTTTTCACCCCTAAACCTCATAAGTTCAGTAATAATTTTTGAAGTGTACTTGCCTCTAAGCTTAGCGACAAACAATGGCTCGACATCTTGGGCAAAACCTATGAGACCTTGCAAATGTGCAATCGACTTACGATCAAGCTGACCTAGTATAAAATGATGAATCATTGCACTAATCAACCGCTTTTTATCACGACCGATAGTCACATTACCGTCGTTGCTCAGCACTAGCCCAGTGACTCGCCGCTGGTTCTTTTTAGAGGCATGGACCGTTTTATCTGCATTGAGCAATAGCCCAGGCTCAGGTAGTTCCTTGAGAGTACCTTGAAGAAATTCTTCTACAAGAAAAGTTTTGCCCTTTTCATTGGAGGAAAATGTTAGATCATCTGCATATCGTGAGTAGGTAATGTCACGATCAAAGCACCACTGACTTACGACCGAGTCAAAGTTAAACATGACTGCATTAGACAACACTGGTGAAGATGGAGCACCAACACTAAGAGCCAAACGCCCTGTTGCTTTATCGCGAATGCAGCTCATCCTAGCCATATCGGCAATACTTCTCTCAGACAGCTGTCCCTCAAATACTCTAGACAGTAAAGTCTGTACATCGACCTCAGTTATTGACCCAAAAAAATTAACAAAATCAAATTTTGATATAAATGAGCAGCCAACATGCCGCTCAGCGTTATTCTTAATGCTTGCTCCGTGTTTATACGCCGCTGCGCACTCATGCACCGGCAACTTAGAGAACCAAAAATTCATCATAAAATTTTGGATGATTTTAGTTTCTTTGGCAGGCTGAGCGATCGGCCTCACACCACCGCTTTTCTTCGGGATAGTATAGCGCTTGTAAGCATATGGAGCCCTGACCAGCAATCGAACGACTTCGTGTTCAGAAATCATAAACTCATCTGAAAGGTGTTTACGAAAATTATATTCGCTCATTTCGCAACCCCTAACTTTGCTTGTTCAATAGCCCTATTGCGATTGCGTTCGGATGTCGCTGCTTTGTAATAGTCGACGCATTCTACTTTCAATCTTAATGTGTCAACCATACCTCCCGTTTTAAGAGCGAAGCGGAGCGTATGAAAAGATTCGTTACCACAAGCGTAAAATTTCGAATCACCGTACCCGCCGATCTTTTTAATAAACTCAAACTCTTGCAATAAAAATATTTTCCGCCGCACATCATCACGATGTATATTTTTACCTAGCCCCTTAATCGCCTCGACAATCTCGCCTTCCTTAAGCGCAACAAAAAGCCTAATCAACTCGTATATCAGAACGACAATATGAATATTATTACCAAGAGACAGGCTTTGTGTTTTCTTCAGGACATTAAGCTCTTCTACAATATCATCCATGACGCCTGTAACAACATGTTCTGGAATTTCAAGCGGATATTTTGGATTCCAAGGATAGACCTTAACGCCGCTTCCGTGCCTTTCGTTTATATGCCTAAGAATTCCAAGATTAATAAACGATTTATCATCTGCATATTCTTCAGGTACAAATACTATGAGCTTTTTTTGAAAGTCTGGTAACTGTGAAAAAGCACCTAGCTCTGCAATAGAGCCATCGCTCTCAACGGCGATTGCAATTAGTGAGCAGATGCTCGCAAGATCTGCTTCGAAATCCATCAGGTTTCGATAGACCCCATCTTCATGCCACGACTTAATCTCTTCTGGCCGAAAAATATGGGGTGCATTCATCATACTGAGCGCTTTGCGCTTCAAAGCATCACGAAGAGAACGGACAGGAGGATCCTTTGCATCTGCATGTTCTTTTTCAGGGACATAGCCACCGCATAGTAGAACAATAGGATTCTTGGAGAAGTAAATTTTACTCTCACCCAAGTCTACATCAGCAAGAATATGTCGCGGATCCATGCGAAAAAGGGCTCTTTACCAAGGTTCAGCCGCAGACAAGATCTGTGGACCGGAGCGACGAAGGAGCGTAGGGCCGCAGATCTTGTCTGCGGAATAAAACAACGCAATGCAATTGAGTCTGGCGAAACGCCTGACTAAGCCTTCAACGACTAGTATCTAGCTTTAAACGCGTAAAGAGACCTCCTTTTTAGGGCAGAACGCCAGCATTGTCAATTGCAATTTTCAGGTCTCATAGACCCACATATTCTGTTCCCGAGTGAGATTTGTGATGGCCTCCAAGGATCTGGGCCGATCCCTTGGACGGAGTCGACCGACCAACGCGAGGCGCCGCTTTGGGTTTATATCTGGCCTTCTTGACCGTCTGCTATTGGCCGATACCAGCCTGTCACCAGATACCTGCCTCGACCAAGAGCAGGCACCCAGCCAACATAATAAACCGGCTTAAACCACCGGTACCTGGTACACAACCGAATCATATTTCTCCCCCATCCGCCTCTCGATGACCACTCCCCCCAAAGCTTCGGCAATACCTCGACTCGCACGATTCTGCGTCGCAACAGGGTAGATAAAGTGCTTTGCCACCACCCACTGGCTAGCCCACTGAACGACCTCCTTTACCGCTTCACCACCAAAGCCCATCCCGTGCTTATCTTCACGGATCCAGATACCCAACTCCGGTGTTTCACTGCCGGTATGGTGCAGCCCGACCAAGCCGGTAAAACGAGCACCTACCCGCTCCCTGACCGTGAACACGATGTCGCTGCCATCCGCTATCGCAGGCAGCCACCGCCCCCAGACTTGCGCGTACTCTTCCAGCGAGGCAGGCGGTTCCCAGGACATGTAGCGAGTCAGAGTCGGTGAGATACAAGAGAAAGACTCAACAGCGTCCTGCTCGCAGAAGGGCTCGATGCTCAGGCGTTGCGAGAGAATACGGATTGGGTGGGTGTCCACTGGCATTGCAATTTCCTTCCTGGGGTCCGTTACTCCATGTATGCCGTGAACATACCACGCAGGTCGCGTCATCAGTATCAGGCTCTCTATACTGAGCCCCCAGGATGGTAGCTAGAGCACCCAATATGCCCGTCGCACCCAATCAAAATTCCCCCATCACTTTGGCCCCAGTTCAACAAAGCGACTTGGATAATCTGGTAGCCATTCGAATCGAGGCCATGCGCGAAAGTCTGGAGCGTGTTGGGCGATTTGACCCAGTGCGTGCGCGGGAGCGGTTTGTTGGAGGCTTTGAAGCTCGCGACACACGCTATATCGAGGCGTCTGGAGAGCGGGTGGGTTTCGTAGTGGTCAAACATCACCCCAATGAACTCTTGCTCGACCACTTGTATGTAAGGCCGGGCGCGCAAGGGTCAGGGGTAGGGTCTGCTGTTCTCTCTCAGGTTTTCAAAGAGGCGGATGCGGCTGCGCTTCCTATCAAAGTAGGGGCTCTCAAAGAAAGCGCTTCGAATCGCTTTTATACCCGCCATGGCTTCCAGTTCATCGAAAGCAGTGACTTCGACAATTATTATGTTCGTCAGCCTATTCCGGCGATTGGCGCTCATTCCGGAACCATGGGCTGACTGGTACTAGCCCTTCAGTTCACCAGCCCGATTGCTCGCCGCGTCGTCATACGCCACATACAGCGACTCTGCAATTTGGCTTTTGATCGCCTTGGTGGCCTCCAAACCCAGCACAAAACCCTCGGCTTTACCGCCAGCACGGTTGAGTTCTTCATGGGTGGAGGCGCCAGTAATAGCATCAAGCAGCTTGGCGGCGTGGGGGCCGACGCCTTTGGGGAGGGAGATCTGGTCGATGGACATTATCGCTACCTTGAAAAATTGAGTACGGGAGCGAGTGGAACCACTGCCGGGGCTGGCATGGTAGACCTGTTTGCCATGAAAGGGGTCGCTTTACGCGCAGCGGCGCTATTCTTTGCGGCTACGCAGTCAGATGGGGCCATTGATCAATCTGGAGGGGCTTATGGAGTATTGCGTTGAGGGCTACTGCCTTCGGCCCTTGTCATGGGACGATTTCGAGAGGGTCAGCCGTTACGAACGCGTCAATCGCAGGCATCTGCAACCCTGGGAGCCGCTCAGGGACAAGGAATACTTCACCACGGGCAACGCCAAGGCCAGGGTGGAGCAGCAGGTCAACAATATGCACGCTGGCAACGCTCTGTGTTTCCTCTTGCTTGAACCCGAGAGCGGAGAGGTTCTAGCGCGGTGTAACTACACGAACATTGTGAGGGGCGTTTTTCAGGCCTGTCATCTCGGCTTCTCGCTGGCGGAATCTGCCCAAGGTCGCGGCTTGATGAAAAAAACGCTTCAGGTCACTAACCGTCATTGCTTTGAGCAGTTGGGGCTTCATCGGATCATGGCCAATCATTTGCCCCGTAATGTGCGAAGTGAACGACTTCTGGAGTCGCTGGGGTTTGAGAAGGAAGGACATGCGCGGGCCTATCTGAAAATCGCTGGCGTCTGGGAGGACCATACGTTGAGATCGTTGATCAACCCTGAACAATAAGCGCCCCACCTACCCCGCTCAGGAATAAGCTGATGTCTACCGAGCCCCTCTGCCTGGTTTTCGTACCCGCCCTGGCAGCCTTGCTAACCGCCGCCGAATCGAAAAAAGGCGCCCCTCTCAGCGAAGTCGAAGTGTGCAATATCCGCCACCAGGCCACTTGCATTGCGGTAACCTTCTCCACCGCGCTGGCGATGGAACAAGAACGGGGTTACCCGGATATCGTTGCCGAGGATTGCTGGAATGAGTGGCAAAGGTTGCGTCCGTCGCTTCAATAGCGCCCGCCCTGATCAGTATAGGTATCTACACAACTTTGTTGCGTTCAACGGTAACTACGATGCGAAGCGAGCCGCTGTTGATCTTGATCTGCTTTTGATCTTGATCTCAGGCGCCCCGTCAAACCACGCTGGCCGAGCGCAGGCTTGAATTCGTGGGTAACCCGGCAGGACGCCGGGTTAGCCGCCCCGCGCCATGGATGGCGCGTGGCGGCGGCCCACGGATTCAAGACTGTGTTCGGGCACACCGAGCCTAGGCGAGGTGCCGAGTGGTGGGGCAAGAGCGTTTTGCTTACTTTTGCGCTTTTCAAAAGTGAGCCGCCGTCAGGGCGGAACCCTAGGTGGCCGTTACCGCAGGAATGGATATGTACTCGGTATAGCTGTGTCGCCTATAAGGCCGCCTTCGCGAGCAAGCCCGCTCCCACAGTTTGATTGCGGGGGGTCAGGTAGATTGGTGTCGGCTGGCAGGCCCCCATCGCAGGCAAGCCAGCTCCCACAGCTGGATCGCTGAGTGTCAGGTAGATTGGCGTGGGCTGGCAGGCCGTCATCGCAGGCAAGCCAGCTCCCACAGTTGAATTTCGGAGCGTCAGATGGATATGCGCCGACTGTCAGGCCGTCACGGGAGCAAGCTCCCTCGCCACAGATTTAGCGTCGTGCCGACGTTGTGTAGATAGCTATGCTCTGATCAGCGCCCCAACCCACTCCCAGGACTCACAGACTTCCTTTATGCCACCTGCCTCACGCGACCACGCCCGTATCGAACGCCGTCTCATCGCAGCCCTGACCGACGCCTGCGAGATCGCAAAAGCTGAAATCCCGGGCTTCGAATGGCTGACTCACACCGTCGACTACCGCGCCTTCCCCCAAAGCTTGCGCGTGACCTGGGTGTTCGACAGCCGCGCGAGCAAGGATCACGCCCTGTCCATCGGGGCCGACGCACGCATGCGCGAGCTGACCGCCGCCGCGCTGGATGACGCTGGCGTGCAGATGACGCGCATGGCTCGTTGCGTCAGTTTCGACTCCGAAGAGGAATGCCATCACCAGCATGGCGGCGATTGGCGCCGACGATTGGCCAAAGTACGGGCGATCTGACGTTGGTCTTTTACTCCCCCGCTTTACACGTCAACCAGGCCCCCCAGAAAAGGCTGCTGAAAAAACGCGTCGCGTCGCCAAACCCGGCGTCGTGCAACAGCTTCTGAACCGCCGCCTCGGAATGGGGCGGGTCAGCGCCTTGAAGGATTTTGCCGAGCTTGGCCTTCACTTCATCCGGGGTGGCACCATGCTGACGCCACCGTTGCCCCCATGCCGTCAGCAGCAACGGCTGGCTGGCATACGCGTAATGATTGCCCGCGACGATCAGCGGTGCCCCCGGTTTCAGGTGCGCCCGAATTGATCGCAGCATCCGGTCCTTGGCGCCGTCACCCTCCAGATGATGGAGCACACCGATCAAGGTGGCGGCGTCGTATGACGCGTCTGCTGCCAAGTCTTCAAGCGTCCCGAGATGCAGGGTGGTTCTATCAAGCAAGTGGTTGGTTTCCAACTGCTGCCTTGCCGCGTCGAGCATCGGCTGGGAGGGATCAACCGCCATGAAGCGCCAGCCCGGTTCAAGGTTGGCCATGGCGATGATCTCCTGCGCCGTACCGCCGGCGCCGACCACAAGTACCCTGGCCGAAGGGGCATCGCCAAGGCTCGCCGCGAGCATGCAGGCTGCCAGGTCCTGGCACGCGTCATAGCCCGCCAGCGCGATACGGCTTTGTCGTGCGTACTCGTTGGCTCTTGAGGTATCGAATTTGTCAGCAAGGTTGGGTGAGGATGAGTTCAAGGCGGTTCTCCGTGGCCTTGAGGCAAATTACGTTAACCGTGGCAGTAAGAAAAATGCATTAATTTTATGTGCTGTATTCCCGTGGGGAATGCAGGAGCGTACGAGTGGCGAGGTTGCAGGATCGTACAAGCCTCTGACCTGTCGACCCAGATAGTCTGGCCTTCTCATCGACAGGAAGATCCCGCATGACTCAAGCACAGCCTGTAAACCTTGCTCAAAAAGCCTCGCTCATCGACCAGCAATGGAGCCCAAGAGTGGTCGCCGAAATGAACGACTACCAGTTCAAAGTCGTGCGCATCGAGGGCGAATTCATTTGGCACTCGCACCCGGAAACCGATGAAGCGTTCCTGGTGCTTGAAGGCACGCTGCGTATCGACCTGCCGGATGGCCCGGTGTATGTGAAGCCGGGTGAGTTGTATGTGGTGCCGCGTGGCATTGAGCACAGGACGGCGGCCGAGGGAGAAGCCAAGCTGATGATGATCGAGCCAAGGGGCATCATGAATACGGGGCATGAAGGCGGTGAGCGTACCGCGTTGAATGACCAGTGGATTTGAGTATGCCGCTGGCCCCTGTAGGAGCGAGCTTGCTCGCGAAAAACGTCAACGATAACGCGTGCTTCCTGAATGAACGCGGCGCCTGTGAATTTTTCGCGAGCAAGCTCGCTCCTACAGGGGGCAAGAGGGCAAGCCCTATCGCCTTTGAATCTGCACCGTGGCAAACGTCGGCTCGTCGCGCGCCTGCTCCAGTGTATTCCTGGGCTGTTGCGGGGCCCGGGATTGCCCCTCTGGCCGTAACGCAGGCGGCGGATGCAGGCGCATGTCCGAGCGCTCATCGCTGGGCGCCACGCCGAAGAAATCCCGGTAGCACTTGGAAAAATGCGGCGTGGACACAAAGCCGCAAATCACCGCCAGTTCGACAATCGAAATGGGCGTCTGCATCAGCAACTGGCGGGCACGGGTCAGGCGCAGTTTGAGGTAATAGCGCGATGGCGTGCAGTACAGGTGCTTCTGGAACATGCGCTCCAACTGGCGGCGGGACACGTGCACATAGGCGGCCAGTTCGTCGAGGTCGATGGGTTCTTCCAGGTTGGCTTCCATCAGGGCGACCACTTCCTGCAGCTTGGGCTGTTGCGTGCCGAGCAGGTGTTTGAGCGGCACGCGTTGGTGGTCGCGCTCGTTGCGAATGCGCTCGTACACGAACATCTGGGAAATCGCCGCCGACAGCGTGTGCCCGTGATCGCGGCTGATCAGGTGCAGCATCATGTCCAGCGGCGCGGTGCCGCCGGAGCTGGTGAAGCGGTTGCCATCGAGGGTGAACACGCTGGAGCTGACTTTGACGCGGGTAAACGCCTCCTGCATTGACGCCATCAGCTCCCAATGCACGCTGCACTGGAAGCCATCAAGCAACCCCGCCTGAGCCAGCGCCCAACTGCCGGTGCACACCGCGCCGAGACGTTTGCAGTACAGCCGCGCCTGGCTGCGCAACCAGGCGATGAGCGCAGGGCTGATAGCCTGTTGAATGCCCACGCCGCCGCACACGATCACTGCATCGAAGCCGCGCTGGTCCTGCGCGCACGCGTCCGGGGTCACCGACACGCCATCGCTGGCCCACACCGGCTGGCCGTCCAGGCTCAGGGTTTGCCAACGGTAGAGTTCTTCGCCCGCCAATTGGTTGGCCATGCGCAGCGGCTCGACCGCACACGACAGCGATATCAGGGTGAATTGGTCCAGCAGCAAAAAGCCGATGGTCTGGCAAACAGGCGCCTCGGTTTCCATCACCGCTCCCCCCACAGGCGTGATCAGGACTGTTCCAGCGCCACCGGCTTGGGTGCCCGGTTGTGCTGGCGCGATGTGACCAGGCCGATAAAGGAAATCACCAACGCCAGGCCAATGGTCGAGGACACTTCGGTGCGGTGCTCGGGCGTCACCATCATCACCCCCAGGGCCAGGCAGATAAATACGATCACCAGGTAAGTCAGCCAGGGAAATAGCCACATGCGAAAGGTCAGCTCGACGTTTTGCCGAAGCAGCAACCGACGCATACGCAGTTGCGAGATAGCGATCACCAGGTACACCAACAGCGCGATGGCGCCGGAGCTGGCGAGCAGGAACTGGAACAGACCGGCCGGCATGAAGTAGCTCAGCAACGTAACGCCCGCACCGATGATGGTACTGGCGATCACCGCCGCCCGGGGCACGCCCGCCTTCGAGGTGATTTTAAGTGCCGGTGGCGCATCGCCGCGTTTGCCGAGGGAGAACAACATGCGCGAGGAAATGTAGATTGAAGAGTTCATGCAACTGGCTACCGCGATCAACACCACCACATCGACCATGAACTTGGCGTTGGGGATGTTCATAATTTCCAGTGCACGCTGATAGGAACCCACGGACGCCAGCAGCGGGTCGTTCCAGGGCACCACGGAAATCACGACGGAGATCGACAGCAGGTAAAACACGCCAATGCGCCAGATCACCGAGCGGGTGGCCTTGGCGATGTTCTGCGCGGGGTTGCTCGATTCGGCTGCGGCGATGGTCACCGCTTCGGTGCCGATGAAACTGAACATGATGGTAATGAACGCGCCCACCACCGCCGACAGGCCATTGGGAGCAAACCCGCCGTGTTCCTCCATCAAGCGGCTCAAGCCGCTGGCTTCGCGATCCGGGATCCAGCCCATGAGCACGCTGAAACCCAGGCCGATAAAGCCGATGATGGCAATCACCTTGGCCATGGCGAACCAGAATTCGAACTCGCCGTATTTGGCCACGCTGAACAGATTGGTGATCACCAGCAAAACGATCGAGATCAACGCAAACAGCCACGCATCCACCTGAGGGAACCACTGGTTGAGCACATGCCCGGCAGCCAAGGCTTCGATGGGAATAACCAGCACCCAGAACCACCAATACAACCAGCCGATGGTAAACCCCGCCCACGGGCCGATGGCCTGGTCGGCGTAGGTGGAAAACGAGCCGGTGTCCGGGCGCGCCACCGCCATCTCCCCCAGCATGCGCATGACCAGCACCACCAGCAGGCCGGAAAACAGATAAGCCAGCAACACCGCCGGCCCCGCTGCAGCGATGGCATGACCGGAGCCGACAAACAACCCCGCGCCGATGATGCCAGCGATGGACAACATGGTCACATGGCGCGGCTTGAAGCCCTGCGCCAGCTGACCGTTGGAATCGTTGCAGTTGAGGCTAGTCATTGTTTTTGTTGTTCTCGGGCGGCCAATGACCCTCACCTTAAGTGCCCGAGGCCAGGCACAAGTAGCCTGGTTACGCCACCATCGTGTCTGATATCGACATGGGGAATGGTGGCACTCTGAGGTAACGCGCGGCGTGCCCTACTCTTGCGCGCTGCGTATCAATGACCCGAACAGCTCGCCACGCGGCATCTTGCTCAGCTCGATATCGGCATTTTCAAACCATTCTCGCCCGGCTTCCGGGTGCGGCCCGCTCAGCACCACCACGCCACGTTCGTAGGTATAGCGCGCCGCCGCCACGTCGCCATTGTGGTAGGTCGCGATGACCTTGTAAGGCGCAGCGGCGCTAGCTTTGGGGAAGTAAGGGCCGTCCTGATAGAACACAGAGTCAGGTTGCCCGTCCCACGTCACCCGCACGGCGGCGTCTTCAATGCCGGACACTTCAAAACCGGGACGGCCAGCTTCGGTATCAAGCGCCTGGGGGATCAGGCCGAGGTTGTTGTCGTCGGCCAGGTAAGCGCCCATGCACAGGCCGAGGTAGCGGCCGCCTTTGGCGACGTAGCCGCGGATGGCTTCGGCACGCGCATCACCCAGGCTGTCGAGGGCGGCCGGGATGTCCTGGCCACCGCCGGGTTGCACATAGAGGTCGTAGCGCGCCAGGGTTTGCGGGGTGATGTCGATGGGTTCGTCGGCACCGACGAAGTCGATCTGGTAATTGGGGTTCAGGCGCTGCAGGGCGGTTTTCACGTTTTCCGAGCAGTCGGGGCAGCCTGCCGGGCCTCGGTAGATGGCGACATGGGTGATGGGGCCTGCGCCGTGTACGGGTAAAGGGTGCAGCGTCGCAACGGCGAGAAACGTGGCAGCGAGGGCAGGCAGTTTCATGGGGTAGGCTCAACGGTCAGTTGAATGGGTTTGATCCAGTGGTCGCAGCGCCAAGCCTATAACGAAGAGCCTTTTGAATTCGTGAAGAGTTGTAAATCCACGTGGGCCATTCATCCACTTCCCAGCATCTGCCACAACGACGCGCCCACACCGGTAATACTCTCACCGGCGATCAGCCCCGCCGCTGCCGTGATCGCAAAGCGCTGCGTCACGCTCGGCCAGCGACAGCTCACCGCCCAGGTCATGATCGCGCCAAGGGCCATCATCAGCGACACCGACGCAGGCAAGACAAACGCCAGTCCCAAGGCTGCCGCACTCGGCAGGTAGCGGGCGCGATGGGTCGGTAATGTGCTGTCGAGTATGCCCAGCAGTACGCCACACAGGCTTGCAACAGCAATGGCCCAGCGGATGCTGGGTGACAACGAATCCAGCCCGTGGGTCAGGGTTTGCGCCACGGCTTTCCAGGTGGCGACGGCAGGGGCTGGCCATTGTTCGGTGAGCAGCATGGTTTGAGGGTCGGGGATCAACGCCAGGTAAGCGAATACACCGACAATACTGCCGACGAAAATCCCCAGGATTTGCGCGATGACCTGCTTATGAGGCGTGGCGCCAATCGCCTTGCCCACCTTGAAGTCGTTCATCAAATCCGTGCATTGCCCCGCCGAACCTCCGGCGGTGTTGGCGCTCATCAGGTTGATCGGCACCTGGCCCGGCGCAACGATGCCAAAACTCAGCTGAGACAATTGCCCGATGGCGCCAATCGGTGGAATACCGGTGGCGCCCACCACCCGCGCCGCCACGGCGGCCAGGCAGATCGCCAGAGGAATGGTCAGCAGCGCCATCCCGAGGTTGATACCGAACAACAGCGCTTGCAGGCTCACCACCAACGCAATCGCCAAGGCAAACCCCACGGCAGGCCCAGGCTTGGGAACCGCCCAGGGCGTGCCGCCAGCCGCTCGGGTTGAGCGATGCAACGCCCACAGGCGAATCGCCAGGGACGCCAGGGTGGAACACACCATCAGGCTCACCCCGGGCCACAGCAGCCACTCCACCAGCGCGGCAAATTGTGGGCCGCTGCTGTCGGCGGGCAGGCTCACCAAGCCATTGGCCAACAGCCACGGCCCCAGCCCGCCCCATGCCAGCAAGGCGCCGAGCAGCAGGGTCAGGCCTACGCGAATGCCGATGATGCCGCCGAACCCCAGCAACAGCAGGGAGGGGTCGGCGGTGAAGGTCAGGCGCTCCAACTGGGCGTTCGGCGACCAGCGCGGGAAGGCCCACATGAAGGTATCCACCCACTTGACCAGCCCGGACAACAGCGCCGCGCCGAGCAGCACTTTCAAGCGCGTGGCGGCTTCGCGGCCATGGTTGTAGATGTGCAGCAGGGTTTCCAGGGTGGCCATGCCTTCGGGAAACTTCAGTGCCTTGTCATTTAGCAATGACGGCCGCAGGTACCACGCGATCCAGATCCCCAGGAAGCTCACCGAGAACACCCAGGCGATCATCGGCAGCGCCGCCAGTTGGTTACCCGTGAGCAAGGTATACGCCGGGATGGGTGCGACCAGCCCGCCGGAAATGATCGACGCTGCGGCCGAGGCCACGGTCTGGTTGATATTGCTTTCGTGCAGAGTCCACGCCAGGTGCTCGCCGGAGCGCCGGGCCAGGCCTTGCCAGATGCCATAGCCGACCAGCAAGGCGATGATCGACATGTTGAACGACCAGCCGATCTTCAAGCCTGCGTAAACATTGGAAGGGGTGAGCAGGATACCCAGCACGATCCCGGTGATGACCGCCCGCAGGCTCAATTCGCGTTCTACCGGGACGCTTGAGGAGGTGGAGTGCATGCAGATTCCTTTCGAGAAAAGCCAGTGCCACCTTTTAAGTGAGCACCGGGAGACTCGAAGGTTCACCTGCCGAAGCGGGTTCTGTAGGAGCGAGCTTGCTCGCGAAAAACCCAAAGGCGCCGCGTTCATCCAGGAAACACGCGTTATCGTTGACGTTTTTCGCGAGCAAGCTCGCTCCTACAGGAGGCGGTGTGTCGGTGGGCCCGCTATTTGGCGAACGCGTATTCCCCGCCTCGCTCCACCGCCTTGCGATAAGCCGGGCGTGCCTGGAGCTTTTGCAGCCACGCCGCCAGGTTCGGGTAGGCCTGCAATTTGCCTTGAGCCTGGGCGACTTCACCAATAAAGCTCATCTGGATATCCGCCCCGCTGAGTGCGTCACCCACCAGATACGGCGTGTGCCCCAGCACGTCGTTCAGGTAGCCGAGGTAGTTGGCCAACTCCGATTCAATCCGCGGATGCAGCGGTGCGCCCGCTTCACCCAGGCGCCCCACGTAGAGGTTGAGCATCAACGGCAACATGGCCGAGCCTTCCGCAAAATGCAGCCATTGCACATAGCTGTCGTAGGCGTCGGTGGCCGGGTCGGGTTGCAGTTGGCCGTTGCCGTGGCGGCGGATGAGGTAGTCGATAATCGCAGCGGATTCGATCAGCACGCGGGAACCGTCTTCGATCACCGGGGACTTGCCCAGGGGGTGAACAGCCTTCAGTTCAGGCGGTGCAAGGTTGGTTTTCTGATCGCGCTGGTAGCGCTTGATGTCGTAGGGCAGGCCCAGTTCTTCAAGTATCCAGAGAATGCGTTGTGAGCGGGAATTGTTGAGATGGTGGACAGTGATCATAGCGGGCAGCTCCGTTAGGGTTAAGCACAAGACTACACGACGGAGGTGGAGTGCCCTGAATGTTGTTCGCCTCAAGAGCAATCACGTAATATCGCTCAAGGCTCGACTGTTCCACAGCAAAGGACTGCACATGCAACGCATCGTGATACTGGGTAACGCAGGCAGTGGCAAATCAACCCTGGCCCGCGACCTTGGCAGGCGCCTGAATTTATCCGTGGTGCACCTGGACAGATTGTTCTGGGAGCCTGATTGGGTGGAGGCCGACAATGAGGTCTTCCGCGCGCGGGTACGGCAAGCGGTTGCATTGGACCGATGGGTCTGTGAAGGCAATTACGCCCGACGGACTTTCGATCTACGCCTGCCGCGCGCAGACCTCATCATATGGCTCGACACCCCTCGCACCACCTGCTTGCGACGAGTGCTTATACGCAGCCTGCTGGACCGGCCGCGTGCAGATAAGCCCGCAGGCTGCAAGGAGAAACTGGACAGGGAGTTTCTGAACTTCCTGAGCTTTTGCTGGAACTACGACCGGGTGAGCCGACCTGGCATTGAAGCGGCGCGCATGAATATCGGGCCGCAGATTCCAGTGATTCACTTGCGCAACGTACGAGAAGTAGACGAGCTCTTACAACGCGCGGATCAACCCTGTGGGTTCACCAGCCTGTACTGACTGAAATTATTGATGTGATCAACCAGATTGCCTTCAAGCATCATCCGGTACTGGTCGCAAAAATACGTGAGCATGGCTTCGTGCGCATCGCGCCATGAACCGGTGGCATTCAGGCGAGCAACTGGTTGATCCACGCTATCTGTTGCTCAATCTCCTGCACCTTCTGCACAGATAGCCCCTGTCGCGCCTGTTCAAGGCTGGCCAAAGCCTTGCGTTTCTGGCGCAGCAGGCGTTGCCATTTCGCCAAAAATTGCGGGGTACGGGCCTGCATTTGCACGGGGCCGAAGTACAGCTGCTCGGCACTGTAGCTCACGCCCTCTGCACATTCGGCAACGATGATTTCGTAGTAAAAACGGTTCTCCCGCAATACCTCTTCGTGCAGGATCCGGTAGCCGTTGTCCATCAACCATAGGCGCAGCGGCTGCTCGCCGCCGTTGGGTTGCAGGATCAGACGTTCCCGGCCATTGAGGTGCGCCTTGCCGCTGTCGAGGATGTCGCGGATGGTCTCGCCGCCCATGCCGCACAGGCTGATGGCGGTGATCGCGTCGGCTGGCTCGATGGCCGCCAAACCATCGGCCAGGCGCACCGTGATGTGCTGCGCCAGGCCGTTGTCGTTCACGGTACGCTGGGCGGCGTGAAAGGGTGTAGCGGCCACTCCCCCCGCCACGGCCGCCGCAATAGCGCCACGGCGCATCAACGCCACCGGCAGGTAGGCGTGGTCCGAGCCGATATCGGCCAGGCGGGCACCCGCCGGTATGTGCGCGGCCACGCGCTCCAGGCGCTGAGACAAGGTGTGTTCGTTCAACGGTGATTCCTTAAGAGTGCCCGGAAAATCGATCCCGGCTGTTGGTCAAGTGCAGCACCATGGCCGCGCGCGCGGCGGCTGGGTCCTGGCGCTTGATGGCGTTATAGATCGCCTCGTGCTCCAGGTTCGCCAACTGCCCCAGTTGGGCAAAGTCCGCGCCGCCGCGCTCGACGGCATTCACCTGGGTGCGCGGAATCATCGCCGTGCCCAGGTGCTGCATGATGTCGGTGAAAAATGTATTGCCGGTGGCTTCGGCGATCAGTTGGTGAAAGCGCTTGTCCTCCTCCACACAGCTGTCGTTATTGGCCAGGGAGGCTTGGTAGTCGTCCAGCGCCTGGCGCATGTGGGCCAGTTGTGCCTCGCTCCTGCGCAGCGCGGCCAAGGCCACCGCTTGCACTTCCAGGCCCAGGCGCAATTCGAGCATGTTGCGCACGCTGGCGACTGTGTCTACATGCAAGCGCAGGCCTGGCTGCGTGTGCTGCTCGAGCACAAAGGTTCCAATGCCGTGACGCGTCTCCACCAGCCCCGACGCCTGCAACTTGGACAAGGCTTCACGCACCACGGTGCGGCTCACCCCATGCTCAAGCACGATGGTGGATTCGGACGGCAGTTTTTCACCCGGCTTGAGTTGCCCCAACCGGATGCGCTGGGTCAGTGCCTCGACCACACCCTGGGCCAGGTTGGCGGAACGTTTACGCACAGGCGGTGTGCTTTTAATCGGCATCGAGACGGGTCCACGGGGTTGGGCTGGGGGGAGCTTATCACCCTGAGCGCACGGGGCGACGGGTGGCGGAGAAAAACACCTAGCTTGTATGACAACACACTCGTCCCAACTCACCCGAGCCTGTCTTCGCTTTGAGAGAAGCGCACACCCCGAGCCGTCACCAGCAGGGCAAAACCCAATAAAATCTGGAAAATAACCAAAATAGCCAATCTCAATACCGGCTTATAAGAACAAAAACAGCTCTCACAGGATTGCGGCCTTCAAAAAACAACCTGTATGATGTCCGTCAACAAAACACCAAGCCCGCATAAAAATAATCAGGGGGAGTTTTCATTCGTGAAGCATTCAAGCCCAGCCTCAGCCGCACCCGAAAGTGATTCAGCGCTCGCCCGCGCCGTGAGCAAAGTGAAGGGCCATGTGCTCCCACTGTTCGTGGTCATGTTCATCCTCAACTACATCGACCGGGTCAATATCGGCTTCGTGCGCACGCACATGGAGCATGACCTGGGCATCGGCGCAGCCGCCTACGGCTTCGGCGCCGGACTGTTCTTCATTGGCTATGCGCTGTTCGAAGTGCCGTCCAATATGCTGCTGCAAAAAGTCGGCGCGCGTATCTGGCTGACCCGCATCATGTTCACCTGGGGCATCGTCGCCACGCTGATGGCGTTCATCCAGAACGAAACCCACTTCTACATCTTGCGTTTCTTGCTGGGCGTGGCGGAGGCCGGTTTCTTCCCCGGCGTGATCTATTACTTCACCCGCTGGTTGCCCGGTGTGGAGCGTGGCAAGGCCATCGCGATCTTCCTCAGTGGCTCGGCGGTGGCGTCATTGATCTCCGGGCCGTTGTCGGGGGCCTTGTTGCAGATTGAAGGGCTGGGCTTGCACGGCTGGCAATGGATGTTTGCCATCGAAGGCCTGGCATCGGTGGCGCTGGGTTTCTTTGTGTGGTTCTGGCTGGACTCCAAGCCCCATGATGCCAAGTGGCTGAGCCGCGAAGAACAGGATGCGCTGGTGGAGACTATCGATCAGGAGCAACGTGATCGTGAAGCCCTGACCACGGTCAAACCAACCATCGGCAAGCTGCTCAAGGACCGCCAGATCCTGCTGTTCTGCGCTCTGTACTTCTGCATTCAACTGACGATCTATGCCGCCACCTTCTGGCTGCCCAGCATCATCAAGAAGATGGGTGACCTGAGCGACGTGCAGGTCGGTTTCTTCAACTCGATCCCCTGGCTGATCTCGATTATTGCCATGTACGCCTTTGCGTCGCTGTCGGGCAAGTTCAAGTTCCAGCAGGCCTGGGTCGCGGCGGCCCTGCTGATCGCGGCGGCCGGCATGTTCATGTCCACCACCGGCGGGCCGATCTTCGCTTTCGTGGCGATCTGTTTTGCGGCCATCGGGTTCAAGTCTGCGTCGTCGCTGTTCTGGCCGATCCCCCAGGGCTACCTGGATGTGCGCATCGCCGCCGCCGTGATCGCGCTGATCAACTCCATCGGCAACCTGGGCGGGTTTGTCGCGCCAACCACCTTTGGCTTTCTTGAACAAACCACCGGGTCAATCCAGGGCGGGCTGTATGGCCTGGCCGGCACCTCGGTGCTGGCGGCCATCCTGGTGTTCTTCGCCAAGACTTCACCTTCTGCCGTGTCGGCCGCGCCAAGCGCTGTGACCACCGGCACCCCTCTCAGCAAACCCCTTTGAGCCCAGTCAGGAACTTGCCATGAATACCCCTATAGTCACCCACTTCCAAGTCATCCCCGTCGCCGGCCACGACAGCATGTTGCTCAACCTCAGCGGCGCCCACGGCCCTTTCTTCACGCGCAATATCGTCATCCTCAAGGACAGCAGCGGCAACACCGGCGTGGGCGAAGTGCCAGGCGGCGAGCGCATTCGTGAAACACTGGAGGACGCGCGCGGGCTGGTGATCGGCCAGCCGATTGGCCAATACCAGCGCGTGCTCAACCAAATGCGCAGTACCTTTGCCTCGCGGGATGCTGCCGGACGTGGCCTGCAAACCTTCGACCTGCGCATCACCATCCACGCCGTCACCGCCATGGAAGCCGCCCTGCTCGACTTGCTCGGTCAATTCCTTGAGGTGCCGGTGGCGGCCCTGCTCGGCGAAGGGCAGCAACGCGACGCGGTGAAGATGCTCGGCTACCTGTTCTATGTGGGGGATCGCAACGCCACCGACCTGGACTACCGCAACGAGGCCGACGCCGATGACGACTGGTTCCGCCTGCGCCATGAAACAGCCCTGACCGCCGACGCGGTAGTGCGCCTGGCCGAAGCGGCCAAGGCCAAATACGGTTTCAACGATTTCAAGCTCAAGGGTGGCGTATTGAGCGGCGACGCGGAAATCGAAGCCGTCACCGCGCTGGCCGAGCGCTTTCCCGATGCTCGCATCACCCTTGACCCCAACGGCGCATGGTCGTTGAAAGAAGCCATCCGCCTGTGCCGCGACCAGCATCATGTGCTGGCCTACGCCGAAGACCCGTGCGGCGCGGAAAACGGCTACTCGGGCCGCGAAGTCATGGCCGAATTCCGCCGCGCCACGGGCCTTAAAACCGCCACCAACATGATCGCCACCGACTGGCGTGAAATGGGCCACGCCATCCAGCTGCAATCGGTGGACATTCCCCTCGCCGACCCGCACTTCTGGACCATGCAGGGCTCGGTGCGCGTCGCGCAGATGTGCAACGAGTGGGGCCTGACCTGGGGCTCGCATTCCAACAACCACTTTGATATTTCCCTGGCAATGTTCACCCAGGTGGCGGCGGCCGCACCGGGCGAGATCACCGCCATCGACACCCACTGGATCTGGCAGGACGGCCAGCGCCTGACGCGCGAACCGTTGAAGATTGAAGGGGGTTACGTAAAGGTGCCGGCCAAGCCTGGCCTGGGTGTGGATATCGATATGGACGCGGTGGCCAAGGCTCATGAACTGTACAAAGGCATGGGCCTTGGAGCGCGGGATGACAGTGTGGCGATGCAGTTTCTGATCCCGGGTTGGGGCTTTGATAACAAACGGCCTTGTTTGGTGCGGTAAATCGGCTTTAGGAATGCTCAGCGCCATTTGAGCGTGACGCAAAAAATCCGATGCCCAAACAGGCATCGGATTTTAGTCAGATCAGAAGCTTAGCGGTTGGACCTCTGACACGTCTGCCAGAGGCCCCTTTACGCTACTGCCGATTGGCGATCTCCAGAACAGCCTCATCCTGCTCCAGGCCAGAGAGATCAGTGCCATTGATCATCGGCCCATAACGGCGGCTGAATTCCCAGTTGTAGGGCACGCGGTCTTTGCTGATCCCGTTGTCCCAATTCACCGACCAGGTCATGAGGCCCTTGATCGACAATCTTTTGTCGTGCAAACGCTTGAAGGTATTGGTCACGGCTGTTGGGTCGATCACATAACCAGTGGCAGCCGCGTCGACGTTCGCGGGCAGGCCAATGACGAACTTGTCTGCCGGGATTTTGGTAAACCCGCGCGTTCCGCTCACCAGGCTTTCGGTCAGGTAAAACAGGAAGTCCTCTTTCATCGCGTCGTTGTTCTGAGCAATCCAGGCGCCGTTGCCGCTGTTGACCTCCTGCACCCAGATGCCGTCGCCCCCCTGGTTGTAATACTGCGGGGCAATGAAGTCGTAATAACCTTCCAGCGCCTGGATGTAACCGACGTATTTGCCGGCAGTGGTCAGATACGGAAACTCCGGCGCCATGCTGATGATGAAGTGTTTGCCTTGACCTGCGTAGTGGTCCTTGACCAATTTCAACGCGGCGGGCAGGACAGTCTTATTGTCGGCGAAATCAATCGCGCTCTGTTCAAGATCGATATCCAGGCCATCAAAGCCATAGGTTTCCACCAGGCGGATAATCTCGTTGGCCAGTGGCTGCTCGTTGCCTTTATGCAGTTCGATGTGTGCATCGGCGCCGCCAAGGGAAATCAGCACCGCCCTGCCCTGGCTGTTCAGCACGCCCACCTGGCGACGAAACTCGGCGTCGGACAGGTTGTACGGCTTGAAGGTTGGGATACCGTTGCCCTTCATGAAGGCCACGGCCACCACGTTGTAATCCTTTGGGACATCCGCCAGGCTCATAGTGGCGAACTGGCCACGCTGGTAGCCATCGCTCGGCCCGGCAGGCCAGTTGTGCCAGAAGCCCATGAGGATCTTTTTGCCGGCAATGCTCGGCATCAGCGAAGCGGCATCGCTGAGCGGCGATTGCAGTGAGGTAAAGTCAATCTTTGACATGTTCTATTCCTTCAGAACGTGTGTGTTTAACGGTGCGGGCTTATTTGAAGTCCACATCGAAGGCTTGGTAGAAGGCGTTGCCGGTGTTGGCGACGATCCACATCAACACAATCACATGCTGGCCCTTTTTGTGGGTCGGCAGTTTCACTTCATGATTGACCTTGGCCTTCAGTTCGCCTGCATGGCTGTAGTACGGCACCTGGGCATAGAAGTCTTCAGCGAACGGCAGGGTTTCCAGTTGTGCGCGGGTGATGCGCTGTTTCGGGTCCCAACCATCCTTGGTGATCAGCCAGCGATAGCCACGGGTGGTGTGCGGCGCGGTGTATGCCCAGGTGACCTTGAAGGTCTGACCCGGCTCGACATTGAGCAACGGCCAGGTGAAGGCGCGGCCGAGTTTCTTGGCCATTTCCTCGTGGGTGAAGTTGACGCAGTCACGGGCATCGGTCTTGCCACCGCTGAGGATAAAGCCGTCGGCGGGCGGGGTGACGCTGTCACTGTCGGTTTGATAAGGCGCCGGGAACGGACCGGCCGTCAGTGCCGGGAAGTTCTTGCCGCCTTCCATTTCATTGACCTGCCAGGTCTCCAGCAGGCCAAGATCCACGGCGACTGCGCCACGGCTGGAAGGGGATGTGACACGACCATGGCGAAGCGGTGTCTGGGTTTGTGGTTTGTTCATTTTGTGACTCCATTCACTTGATTAAGAACTCTCCTTTCTTGAAGGAGAGGACCTCAACCTAACGGAGTTGCTTTTTTTTGCCAGAGGCGCATTTTTCGCTCATTTTCGGTTCATGAGCGCGAAGACTCGCAAATACTGGATATATAAACAGTGCTACAGGGAAACCCTTACGCTACCAGAGGTCGATTTCCTACAAGACCATGCGCATTTCAATACAGCTTCTCTGTACCGATGGCAGCCGTTTTTTTAGGGGTGGTCGCGGTAATCGGTCGCACCGTCAGTTCCACGCCCAATGCCAACATCAGCTTCTGGACCGTCTCATAACGTGTCTTTGATCCGCCTTTCAGGGTTTTATACAGGCTCTCCCGATTCACCCCCGCCGCTTCGGCAACCTTGTTTACACCCAGGGCCTTGGCAACCTCGGCCAGCGCCTTCATAAGGACGTGTGGGTCATGGCACGCCATGCTTTGCGCAAGATAGGCACTGATGGTTTCCGGGCTATCAAGGAAACGTGAAGCCTCATAGGCGCTGGTGCCGGATGTATCCAGCTCGAGGATCGGCATGTCCTCTGGTTTGAATGTTGGCTGACTCATGTCATTGACCTCTCAGGGCATCGAGAATCTCTTTTGCCCGCTTGATTCCTCGGGCGTCCCGCCGATCGTATTGGTCACAGATTCAAATGTAGCCTGCTGGCTACTTCTTGTAGATGCCAGTGAATTTTTAATGTCGGTGCACACCGCCAGAAAAAATCCTAGTCCAGCCGCCGCGCAGGCAGCCGAGCAATACTATTAGCGCTTATGTCCTCAAGACCGAAACGTTGCGTCGCGACTGTGGGAGCGAGCTTGCTCGCGAAGAACGTAAAGATAAGGTGTGCATCCAGAGTGAACGCGGCGCCTATGATTTTTTCGCGAGCAAGCTCGCTCCTACAGGGAGTGGGTGAGTGGGCCGGCGTTGACGTGGACCCGTCCTACAGCAAGCTGCACCACCTTGCTCCGTTGCCTACAGTTGCGTCAGAATCCGCCGGCTTGTGCGCTTGGATGGGCGTCTCTAAGGTGGCCCGGTCGCTGACAATTCAGTGATCGGGTTTAGTAGCCCGAGGGTCAATTACACTTAGTGCATGAGCTTCATCTATCAGACATTCCTGTCTGTGCCTGATGGTGGCTGTGCGTAGGGCGCCTTCGGGCGCGCCGGCTTTGTGTAATTCCCCGGTCTACTAACCTGCGTACAGCTGCCACCCTTTCGTTTAGTAGCGAAACGGTGTCGGCCCCACTCAGGAATTACGCATATGTATAAAGTCACACCTAACCCTCCAAACGATCCAAACCTCAAGCTTGATCACGCATCCCTTAACACCCCCGCCGAACCACCTCCCTCAGCGCTGTTCAGCGTTGCCGACGATGCCAGCAGCGAAATGCTCATCGCCAACAGCTACGAAACCTTTTCCTCGGTCACCGCATTGCTGCTTGATCTGTCGGATGAACTGACGGGTAAACAGCGCGATGTCGCGTTGGCGATTCATCAGTTGAGTGAATTGGGTGTTTTGTTGGTGGACAAATTGATGGCGAGGGAAAGTGCTTCAACGGTTAGCTAGCCTTGCAGCCATCAGTCGTCATGATCGACTTCACGACGACTCGGCTGCGCCTTTGCGCCGGTCAGGCCCTCGAAGCCTGGCGGGCGCTCTTTCTCTTGGAAGATGCCGCCGCCGCCCCCTCGCGCAGGCGATTAATCAGCAGTTGCGCATTCTCCTCACAGGCCATGCCCTCGGGCCTACCTTCGATGCCCTTGATGACGTTCAACAACTGAGCCTTGTTCTGGGCCAGCCGTTGTTGCAGGACCTCGATTTCCTCGACCTTGTGCTTGAGCCCGCTGAGCAGTTCGTCATGCTGCCAACCACCGGCACTTCTGGGCATTAACTGCCGGATTTCTTCCAGAGAGAAACCGGCCGCCTGGGCGCCCTTGATGATCTCCAACACGGCCTCGGTGCCGGGCGCATAGTCTCGATAGCCGTTGGATTTACGCGCAACCGATTGGATCAGGCCGCTCGCCTCGTAGAAGCGGATGCGTGAAGCCGCCAACCCGCTGATTTTTGCCAACTCGCCTATTCTCATGTACCCCCCACAAAAACCATCGACCTTAAAGTTGACTTTAAACCTAAAGTCATTGGGCGGCCAAGGCGGCGATTCGAATGCTGTTCTTCCTGGGAAGGGTAGCGGGTCGTTGCCCACGACCGGCGTGGCCTCGGGCGCTCCAGCCAGGTCTGGGACGGGCACGATATGGACCACTGTGCCGACGACGTCGCGGCCGTGGTCGAGCACCTGGGCGTACAAACTGCGGTGCATGTCGGTCATTCCACCGGCGGCGGTGAAGTGGTTCATTACATCGCTCGCCACGGCGAATTTGCCAGGACGGCAAAGGCGCGCGGCCACGGCCCGTGATCCAGCAGCAGGTGATCACGCTGATCAGTGAGTTCCTGGCGCGCTGAACCGGTAGTATCATTCGCGCCTTTCCCCTTCAGGCAACGGAACATGAACCGCCAGAAAAAACTTCAGCAGCTCTTCAAAGCCAAAGCGAAAAAGGCCAGCGCCAAGCTGGCGCCTAAAAGCAAAGACAAATACATCAGCAAGGCGGACCGTTTGAAGCTGGCCACCGAGGCCGGTCAAGAGCCGGTCACGGCTGTCGAGACGCCTGCTGAGTAAGGCGCATGGCTGAAGGGGTGGCCGCGTCATATTTGCTCCAGATACGCCGCAGATGCCGCGCCGAGCCAAAGCCTGCGCGCTCGGCGATGGTTTCAATGTCCAGGGCCGACTCGGCCAGCAGTTCACGGGCCACGGCCAGGCGCAGGCGGTGCAGGTAATCCAACGGGCTGATGCCGACATGCTCCTGGAACAGGCGCGCCAGGTGTCGGCTGCTGGTGCAGGCCAGGCTTGCCATGCGGGTGAGTGTCCAGGCTTCGCAGGGGGCGGCGGCTATGGCGTCTTGCACGCGATGGACCGCCGGGTGCAGGTGATTGCGCCCGCTCACCCAAGGCGATAGCTGCGGGTCGCTGCCGCTGCGGCGCAGGTACACCACCATGTCTCGCGCCACCGCGCACGCCAAGCGTGGCCCGGCCAGTTCGGCAACCAGGTGCAGCATCAGGTCGATACCCGCCGTGATACCGGCGCTGCAACTGACCGGGCCATCGGTCACGTACAGGCGGTTTTCCAAAACCCGGGCGGTGGGTGCGAGGGCCTGCAAAGTGGCGCACAGCGAATGGTGCGTGGTGCATTGGCGCCCATCGAGCAGCCCGGCCCTGGCGGCGCTCAACGCGCCGGCGCACACGCACACCAGACGCTCGGCCGAGGGTGCGAAGACGTTTTGCAACCACTGGGTGAGCTGATGGCTGGCCGATTCGAAGGCCTTTTGGTGGGCTTTCGACACGTTCATCGTGGAGCCCACCAACACCACCAGCGTACCGGGTTCCAGAGTCTGCGGCAGGGGCGCCAGCCCGGTCAGTGGCAAGCCGATGGAGCTGTGCAGCGACTCTACCGGGCTGACGTACTGCAGATCGAAATCCACCGCCGCCGGGTCCTCGGCTTGCGCGGCCAGGCGCAACACTTCAGCAGGCCCCGCCAGGTCGAGCATCAGCACATTAGGCAACAACACAAACAGCACCGGTACGCTCACGGGTTCATCCTTCCAGGGCCTGGTCGACCGTGACGATGCGCGCAAAACGCTCTTCCAGCACCAGCTCCGTGCGTTCGCGGATTTGCGCCGCGGTGTACTCCCGGCCGCTGCGCAGGTGGGTCATGGGGAATGTCAGTGTGGCTTCACTGACAAAGTCCACCTTAAAGCCGCTGTCCGACGCTTGCCGCGTGGTGGTCTCGCAGCATTGCTCAGTGCGGATGCCGCTGATGATCAGCGTGGTGACGCCCATCTCCGTGAGGCGAGCAGCCAGAGGCGTACCGGCGAAGGCGCTGTGGTAGCGCTTATGGATCACTAACTGTGGATTGATCGACAGCTCGCTCAAGGCCCTGACGTTGCCCGATTGCATGGAGAAATGCCCTTGGTCTTCAACATGGAAGATTTGTACCACCGGGATGCCTTGCTGAACACAGCCATCAATGAGGGCCTGCTGTTTTTCCAGGTAATCGGGCAGGTCATTTTCGGACCAGTAGGTTGAATGCCGGAAGGAATGTTGGGCGTCGATCACGATCAGGGCTTTTTGAGTCACGGGTTGTCCTTCTGGCTTGTGTCTATGGGGAGACGATAGAGCCATGGTAAGGACAACGCTCGGAGGACGACAGGCAAGAGGCGGACTACTTCAGGACGGATTCGGACATACCACTTTGTACGCCATGGCACAGCGGCTGCCAGGGACGAAACCTTGGGCGTATTCATCCGCCAGGGTATTTTCCAGGCGCTGATGGGTATGGGGTTCAAAGCCCAGGCGCCGATAGAACGGCGCATTCCAGGGCACATGCTTGAAGGTGGTCAAGGTCACCGCACACAGTTGCTGGGCGCGTGCGTGGTGGATCGCCGTTTCCACCAGCCTGCGTCCCCAGCCCTGGCCTTGCAATGGCTGGGCAACCGAGACTTCGTGGATATGCAGGTCGTCGCCAAAACGTTCTGCGCTGAGGAAGCCTTGGAGCTGGCCATGGGTGTCGACCACCACCCAGCAGGTCGATAGTGCGATCCACTGCCGATGACGCTCGACACTGATCGACGCAGCATCCGCCAGCCAACCCAGGCCTTCAATGGCCCGGAATGCCTGGGCAGCGCAATGCTCGATGGCGGGTAATAACCCGGCATCTTGCGCTCGCGCCAGGCGAATGTGAGTGCACGGCTCAGCAGCCACTCAAGGCCACCTTGGGCCGCTCACCCGCAAAGAAAAACGGCCGCAAGCGCACGCCCACGCCGTTGCCGATAAAGGCCGCCACCAGCCACACCCAGCCATGCAGGCTGCCCGAGGCGATGCCGCTGAAGTAGGCGCCGATATTGCAGCCATAGGCCAGGCGCGAACCGTAGCCGAGCATCAGGCCACCGATCACCGCCGCGATCAACGAGCGCAGCGGGATGTTCAGGCTGGGGGCGAAACGCCCGGCCAGGCCTGCGGCCAGCAGCGCGCCGAGGACAATACCGATGTCCATGACGCTGGTGATGTCTTCCCACACCGGTGCAGCCAGGGCCTTGGCATTGCCCGGCATCTGCCAGAATGCCCAACTGGCGACGTCCACGCCCAGCCCGCTCGCCACCTTGGCGCCCCACAATGCGAACGCGGAAGTAATGCCCCACGGCCGCCCGGCCAGGGCCAGGGTGGCGTAGTTGAGCAGCGCCAGGCCGATCGCGCCCCATACCAACGGCCATGGCCCGCGCAGGAAGCGGCGCAGCCCTGGGTGCTCGCTTTGTACGCCTTGTTCAAGCTGGCCATGACGGCGTTTTTCCAGGCGCACGGTAACCAGCGCAATCAGCAAGAACACCGTCAGGCTCAGGACCAAAGCCGGCAGCACACCGAAGGTTTTGACGATGGAAACCGCCGGGAACGATGGCAGTGCAAACCACCAGTCGACGTGATGGGTGGCGATCAACGAGCCACAGATAAAGAACAGCAGTGTCACCAACATCCGCGCATTACCGCCGCCGACGGTGAACAAGGTACCCGACGCACACCCGCCGCCCAGCTGCATGCCGATCCCGAAAATAAACGCCCCGAACACCACCGACACACCCGCCGGCGCCACCAGCCCGGTCACCGGCTGGCCAAACAAAGTGCCCGCGCCCAGCGCCGGGAAAAACAGCACCACCGCCACCGCCAGCATCACCATCTGCGCACGCAAGCCGGCGCCACGCCGATCATTGATAAACACACGCCAGGCCGAAGTAAAACCGAAGGCCGCGTGATACAGGGTCAGGCCAAGCGCGGCACCGACCACCAGCAACAACACCTGGCGCGCGCCCACCGTGTTTTGCAGGAACAGAGCGCCCGCCACCAGGATGACAAAAGCGATCAGTGGCGCGACGGGCTTGCGCACGGGCGACAGGGAAAGAGAGGTGCTCATGGGGATCTCGATTGGTTGGACGGAGGCAAGTATAGCCTCAGACGGAATTTGATCAGGTGGGGGCATTGCCCAAAGGCTCATTGTTTGACCCACCGCTTTCGCAGCCTCGCTGAAGCTCGACAGCTCCCACAGGGGATCGGCGGTGGCGGGTTGATCTCGGTTTGCAGGGCCACCGCGCCAAACACAGCTCCCGACAACAACACCGCTCAAAATGTGGGAGCTGTCGAGCCCCAGCGAGGCTGCGATGGCGGCGGCACAGGCAACACTTTCATCGCCTGGCCCACCGCTTTCGCAGCCTCGCTAAAGCTCGACAGCTCCCACAGGGGATCGGCGGTGCATGTGGAATATCGGTTTGCAGGGCCAGCGCGCTAAACACAACTCTCGACAACAACACCGCTCAAAATGTGGGAGCTGTCGAGCCCCAGCGAGGCTGCGATGGCGGCGGCACAATCAACCTCTTCAGCGCCTGATACACCGCTATCGCAGCCTCGCTAAAGCTCGACAGCTCCCACAGGGGATCGGCGATGTATGTGGAATATCGCTTTGCAGCGCCACCGCGCCAAACACAACTCCCGACAACAACACCGCTCAAAATGTGGGAGCTGTCGAGCCCCAGCGAGGCTGCGATGGCGGCGGCACAATCAACCTCTTCAGCGCCTGAACCACCGCTTTCGCAGCCTCGCTAAAGCTCGACAGCTCCCACAGGGGATCGGCGGTGTATGTGGAATATCGCTTTGCAGGGCCATCGCGCCAAACACAACTCCCGACAACAACACCGCTCAAAATGTGGGAGCTGTCGAGCCCCAGCGAGGCTGCGAAGGCGGCGGCACAATCAACCTCTTCAGCGCCTGATACACCGCTATCGCAGCCTCGCTAAAGCTCGACAGCTCCCACAGGAGATCGGTGGTGTATGTGGAATATCGCTTTGCAGCGCCAGCGCGCCAAACACAACTCCCGACAACAACACCGCTCAAAATGTGGGAGCTGTCGAGCCCCAGCGAGGCTGCGATGGCGGCGGCACAATCAACCTCTTCAGCGCCTGAACCACCGCTTTTGCAGCCTCGCTAAAGCTCGACAGCTCCCACAGGGGATCGGCGGTGTATGTGGAATGTCGCTTTGCAGGGCCATCGCGCCAAACACAACTCCCGACAACAACACCGCTCAAAATGTGGGAGCTGTCGAGCCCCAGCGAGGCTGCGAAGGCGGCGGCACAATCAACCTCTTCAGCGCCTGATACACCGCTTTCGCAGCCTCGCTAAAGCTCGACAGCTCCCACAGGAGATCGGCGGTGTATGTGGAATATCGCTTTGCAGCGCCACCGCGCCCAACACAGCACCCGACAACAACACAGCTCAAAATGTGGGAGCTGTCGAGCCCCAGCGAGGCTGCGATGGCGGCGGCACAATCAACATCTTCATCGCCTGACCCACCGCTTTCGCAGCCTCGCTAAAGCTCGACAGCTCCCACAGGGGATCGGCGGTGTATATGGAATATCGCTTTGCAGCGCCACCGCGCCCAACACAGCACCCGACAACAACACCGCTCAAAATGTGGGAGCTGTCGAGCCCCAGCGAGGCTGCGAAGGCGGCGGCATAATCAACCTCTTCAGCGCCTGAACCACCGCTTTCGCAGCCTCGCTAAAGCTCGACAGCTCCCACAGGAGGTGAGCAGGCCTGACTAACCCAGGCTGATCGACTTCCACGCCGCTTCAGCCAGCAATTCGCGGTATTCAAATGGACTCTTTTTGACCTTCGCCGACAACCACGCACGCGAGTAACTTTCCGCAGCGCCGATAATCAACGAGGGAATCAGTTCTGCCGGCAAGTGGCTGAAATGCTCCTTGCGCCCTTCCCCGCTCATCCACTCCTTCAGCTGCTGGTTGCGCTGTTTATTGCGTGCAAGCAGCTCTTCCTTGAACGGGCCGCTGGAGACGGCAAAGCGGCTTTGAAACACGAACCGCGCCCAGTCCGGCTGTGCGGTCACCCATTCAACGTAGCTGTACACCAGCCCGACGACGCCTGCGTGGGCCGTATCCGCCGCTTGCAGATAGCGGTCACGCAGGCTGGCCTGGTCCTCCAGCGCAGCAAAGAACAGCGCAGCGACCAACCCCTCTTTATTGCCGAAGTGGTGATAGATAGCGCCCACGCTGGTATCGCAACGCGCGCGAATAGTTTCGATAGAGGTCGCCTCAATGCCCACCTCGTTAAAACACGCCAGTGCTTCGCGCAGGATGATGCGCTTGAGGTCGCTGCGCCTGCCGGGGAAGGTGCGCTCGATGAGATCGATGGAGTGCATGGAGGAACGCCAAATCAAAACAGTTTATAGGCTGAACGACCGGCAGAGAAAGCTCAGGTTGACAGCCGTGGAATCAACAGAATATTGTTCCGTCACAGAATATTATTCTGCAAATGACCCTTGAGGATATTCCGATGAGCCAAGCCCTGAGCATGTTCAATAGCGTAGGCCCCACTGCATTCAGCAACCTGGCCTGCCAGATGGCCCCCTACTTCAGCACCATCACGCCCGAGATCGCGGAGCTCAAACCCAACCATGCGGTGGTCACCGTGCCGTTTCGCAAGGAAATCACTAACCACCTGGCCTCCGTGCACGCCATCGCACTGTGCAACGCCGCCGAACTGGCCGGTGGCATGATGACCGACGCGTCGATCCCCGCAGGCGCACGCTGGATTCCCAAAGGCATGACTGTGGAATACCTGGCCAAGGCGAAAACCGATATCCGCGCTGTTGCCGATGGCAGCGCTATCGATTGGCAAACCGCCGGAGACAAGATCGTGCCGGTGGAGATCTTTGATGCCGGTGGCGTCAAGGTCTTCACCGCCCACATCACCATGAATGTGAAACTCGCTTAGGCATTCGGCCGGCCCAGGCAGTATCAGCTACGCGGCATCTGCAATGCGTGACTGGACGCCTGGATGCGGTCGACGATGCACTGCGAAGCGGTGCGGATTGCCGTGGTGGTATCGCCGGCGATATGCGGCATCAATTGCGCATCGGCAATACCGCCAACGGCGAGCTGCATCGGTCCTTTCCAGGGCGAAGGTATCAAGGGCGAACGCCTTATCGGCATATCAAGTAAGAGGACGGGAAAAGATCATCAGCCGTCAAAAAAACACCTCTTCACCCAAGAGACATGGATCAAGGCTTTTAACTTTCTGATTAACCAGCGCTAAATAAAATCCTTCGAAAACGTCTTACTCAATGGGAAGTCTCGGCACACATAGCGTACGAGAGAAACCTAAAAAATCTTCATAACCCCTGAACGTCAGCCAATTGAGTAGGCGAAGCGCTCGCGAGTCCTATCCATCGACTTATTCAGGAACATACGCCCCGGTGAAACGGCGCGCCCCTAGTTCAGAAGGATCTCTATGCAAAGCCTCCCGTTCTCTGTGTTACGCCTGTTCGGTGTGCTGGCAGTCATGGTCTGCGTGCTGTTGACGACGCCAGCCCGTGCCGATTACACCGACCTCTCCCTGACCCACGAAAAAAACATCCAGTCCTACGTCGTGAACCCCGACGGTAGCTTTGTGCTGGATGTCGAACGGGTTATGCGGATCAATGAAGAGCGCGCGATCACCTCCAACGCCCAGCGCTCTGTGACCTACAATCGCACCCTGGAAACTCTGGATATTGTCGAGGCCTACACTCTCAAATCCGATGGCCGCAAAGTCGTGGTAACACCAGACCGGATCAAGGAGCAGCAGGAACTGGAGTCTGCCCAGGCGCCGATGTTTCAGGACTCGCGGGTCAAAGTGGTGATCTTCCCGGAGCTGCAAGTGGGCGATCGCATGGTGCTGCGGTACCAGCGCCATCGCAATACGCCGTTGTTTGCGGGGCAGTTCGAAGACCTTTTCTCGCCGGACTTTTACCAGAATGAGCTGGTGCGCCTGAGCTACGACATGCCCGCCGAAATGAAGCTGTACGCCGACTCACGGGGTTTCAAAGCGTCCGCGCCAGCCAACGCCAACGGGCGAACGGTGTACCGCTGGGACCTGGAGCAAACCAAGAAAAATCGCGTGGAAGATGGCTCCGTTGCCTACACCGACTACGGGCAACTGCTGGCCGTATCGACGTTCACCGACTACAAACAGTTTGCCCGGGCCTACGCCGCACGCGCACAGGTAGAAGTGACCCCGGCCATGACCCAACTGGCCAAGGAACTCACCACCAACCTCGACAACCCACGCAGCAAGGCCCTGGTGCTGAGTGACTGGGTACGCAAGAACATCCGCTATGTGGCCGTGTACGTCGGCGCCGGCGGCGTAGTACCGCACTCAGCGCAAGCGGTGCTGGATAACCGCTACGGCGACTGCAAAGACCATGTAGCCCTGCTTGAAGCGCTGCTCAAAGCCGTCGCCATTGAAAGCTCTCCCGCCCTGATCAACGCCGACAACGCCTACGTACTGCCCAAGGTGCCAACCCTGGGCGTGCTCAATCATGTGATCACTTATGTACCCAGCCTCGATCTGTACCTGGACTCCACCGCGACGCCCATCGCCGCTGGCTACCTGCCTCTGCCCGAACTCGGCAAACCGGTATTGCTGACACAGACCGGTGAACGTAAGCAGACACCGTCCCGCCAGCCTGGCAAAGTGGACACAACCATGGTGTTCAAGGTCAACACCAAAGGCGCTGCAGACTTTACCAACGACTCCACCATCGACGGTTGGGGCGCGGAGCTTAACCGCTTCATGCTCAAGGCCATGCAGCCAGCCGACCGTAATCAGTTGGTGCAACAGGTCCTGAGCATGTTTGGGCAATCCGGTAGCGGCGTGATCGAAACTGACGCTTTGGACAGTACTGCCAATACCTTCAAGTTCACCCTCAAAGGCCACACCAGCAATCTGGTCAACCTGCCTGGCCCGACCGGGGTGCCTACCCTCTCCAGCCTGGCCGGCGGTATTGGCCAGAGCGTGTTTTCCTTGATGGCCGAAAAGGAACGTACTCAGAACTTCTCCTGCCTTTCGAGTGAAATCTCAGAAGTTGCGCGCCTGGAGTTCCCCGCCAAGGTGAAGATCCTCGCGGTGCCCAAGGCAGTGTCGGTGAAACACGCAGGCTTCGACTATCGCTCGACCTATGTGAAGAAGGCCAATACGGTGCTGATCACGCGCCAATATGTGTTTAGCAAGCCAGAGATTCTCTGCACCCCGGAGGATTTTGCGGCCATGCAGCCGGCGATTGAAGGCATGGTCAACGATTTGAAAAGCCAGGTGATTGTGCAGACGCTGTAACGCCCTGGCCCTTCTTGCGTGTCAGTGGTTATGCACTGGCGCGCGGGAAGCGGGGACTGCATGCTGAGGCGCAGCTATAAAACCGTTCCTAACCCGGTTGGCGCTTCTGTGAGGCGCTATCAGCCTTAACGTTCTGACTCGACAGCCCGCCCGCTCGTAAAATCAAGAATGACCGTAAACCTCTGTTGCTCACGGATCACCTCAATCTGCCAGCCCAGCTTTGCGCACAATTGCCGCATCAACTGCAACCCAAGACCATATCCATAGTCGTCGGATTCCTGCCGCGGCCTGGCCTCGTTGATGTAATTGGCAATCACCAGCCTGGGGTATTTGAAACTGATGTCCACCGTGCCCTCTTCCGCGTATTGCAGCGCATTGCGCAGGAAGTTGCCGATCACGATACGGCACGCTGTAGGGGGCAGTCGGCAAGGTTCGTTGTGGATGTCGATGCTCAGCTCAATATCCCGGTGACCGATCAGGTAGCGGTGTTTTTCAATCAGGTCGCCCACCAGCTCGCTCAGGTCAACGTCTTCTTCCGGCAGCGGCTCGGGACGCTCGCGGCTCATCCACAGCAATGTTTCGGCGATCAGTTGCATGTTCATCACCGAACGTTCTATGCGCTGCAATGAGGGTGGCAGCGCACCGCCCGATTGCAGGGCCAACAATTCGATTGTGGCCTTGAGCACCGCCAGGGGCGTGCGCAGTTCATGGCTGGTGTAACGCAACAAGCGGCCTTCTCGTTCGCTGGCGGCCTGCACCTGCTCAACACTTTTGGCCAGGGCATCGGCCAGCATGTTGAACTCCTTGAAACTGAAACCCGGTCGAGCGCCGGTCAGTGCCTCAGGGTCCTTGAGTGTGCCGGACCATTGCACCAGGCGCCCCAGCGGCCGAACCAGCCACCAGACCAGCAAGGCGATGATGATCAGCGCCGGCACGAATACCGCCAGGCTGATGAACTTGACACTCTCTATGACCTGATCGAAATAGGCATCAGACAACGGCGTCTCCACCTCTCCACCTGCTTCCTTATCGTGGTCGATGTCGTACATGTAGAGGGTTTTGCCGTCACCCAGGGGCTGTTCGAGGATGATCTGGAACGGCTCCTCGTCGTCATCGGAATAGAGATCGCCGAAGATATTCACCGCGCCAAAGGACAGGCTCGGCGATGTAGTGAGCAACTCGCGCACGTCCTGCGGCAACGCCTCCTTGCCGATGACGCTGGTATAGAAGTAATTGTGCGGTGTCGGCGTGGTCGGGTCCTGTTTGTAGTGCCGGAGAAAATACTGAGCCTCCTCCTCCATCATCGCGCTGGCGGTGTAGAACAGGCCCCGCACGGTGAATTCAGGCAGCAGCTTGCTGTAGATCACCAGCACCACCGCAATCAGGCACAGGAAGCTGCCGCTGATTACCCACTTCAGGCTCAGTCCGTTACGCATGAGGTTTTACCTGAATGCCGACACCCGCCAGGGTATGGATCAATGGCCGGCCAAACGGTTTGTCTACCGCCTTGCGCAGCCGGTGCATATGCACTTTGAGGGTATTGCTGTCGGGTGGCTCATCGCCCCAGATTTTGCTTTCCAACCGCTCTCTGGGAACAGGCTCGGGACTGGCGCGCATCAAGTGCTCCAGCAAGGCCCAGCAGATAGGTGACAGATGCAGCTCCTGCCCTGCCCGGCTGACTTTGCGGGTGGTCAGCTCCATGACCAGGTCGTCCACTTGCAGGCGGCTGGTCTGGCCGCTGCGCCGCAGGCTCAAGGCGCGAATCCGCGCCACCAACTCGGCAAGCTCGAACGGCTTGACCAGATAGTCGTCGGCGCCCGCGGCAAAACTGGCGAGCTTGTCCGGCAACGCATCCAGCGAGGTCAGCATCAGGATGGGGGTCTGGACGCCTTGCTGGCGCAACCCTGCGCACACCTGCTGGCCGTCCAGTCGCGGCAGCATGATGTCCAGCACAATGACGTCGTAATGCTGGTTGAGCGCCAGGTTGAGCCCGGCCTGGCCATGGCTGGCGTGATCGCAGACGATGCCGCTGATCTCCAGGTACTCGATGACGGTGGTGGCCAGGTCCAGGTTGTCCTCGACCAGCAGCAGATGAATATGCACGGAAAAAACCCCTCGGGCAGGCAGTGCGCAGCGGTGTGAAGGATAGCGGAAGTCGGGCGGCTTCCCGTGATGTTTACCTGACGTTAACCCCGTGCTGCTTAGGCTAAGGCTCTTCTTATCCAGAGCTCGTCACCGTCATGAACCTGTATTCGATGATCAAAGGGGTGCTGTTAGCCGTGATTTTCCTCGCGCTGATGGTGGGCATCCTTCCACAGCAAACGCAGTTGGTACGCATGGGAGGCAATGGCTGGTTTCTGGTGGGCCAGAACATTGAGCAGACAGGGTCGTGTGATGTCGCCCGTGCGTCGTGATGAGATTGGCGCCAGTTATACCGGCCAGTTGGTCGCCTGCGTGGTGCTGGTTATTGGTGTGGCGGTTTCGATGGGCATCTATATCGCGCGCTTGAATGCGCACCTCGATGAGCAACGCGACCTGTCTTCGGTGTATCTGCCCGACTGCCCTGACGGGCGCGGTGGTTTTATGGTGTATCCCGATGACAGGCGCAGCGGTGACCAGTGCTACACCGCCGGTGAGGATGAATCGATGGAGGTCGATGAGGCGCAGCGGCTATCAGGCTCGAACCTGGCGCAATGGTTCGACTACCTCCTGCCTGCGCTTCAAACCCCGAGCAGGCTTTAGATACGTCATGCCGTTCAGTGACCTCTGTATAAGCGAGCTTGCTCGCGAAAACCGTCGACGATAACGCGTGCTTACTGAATGAACGCGGCGCCTGTGAGTTTTTCGCGAGCAAGCTCGCTCCTACGAGCCTATTGCGGCCGCCAACATCACGTTGCTCGGGATTGGCGGGGCGTTTTGGGGGCTGCTGATTGGGTTGGTGGCGTACGTCGTGCTTAATGGGCGGTTGCCGCGTCGGGTGCTTGATGCTCGTGAGAACGCTGCTAATTGAGGCTCCACGACCTGGGCTTAAACCCAGCCCGCCTGCCACTCAAACGCTTCGATATGGCATTCGATCATGTCTAGGCATGCCTTCCGACAAAGCATACAGAACCTGACTACGTAAACAGACGCCCGTTGCGCACGGAAATCCCCAGGCAATCTCTGCAAGATCAAGCTCCAACTGATCGGAGGGGATCATGGGCACCGACGCAAACGCACGCGTGTCGGTAGTGGCCTACACCTACCGCGGTCCCAATTTCGTACGCATCATCAGCGCCCGGCTTGCATCCAAAAATGAACGGCGCCAGTACCTGGAGGTGTGAGCCATGAAAGACGAGTACGACTTCAGTAACGCCAAACGAGGCGCTATCGCCAGCAACAAAGGTAAAACCCGTATCACGATCATGCTGGACGATGCTGTGATCGAAGCCGCCCGTGAACGTGCCCAGAGTGCAGGCACCGGCTATCAGACCGTGATCAACAATCTACTGCGACAGGCATTGGTTTCCCAGGACACCTATAACCTAGCGCCAGCCTCGAAGAAACAAGCCAAAACCTTGCAAGTCCTCAACAATGGCATCAGCGTCTCAGAGGTCGAAGCGTTGGAACAGCAGTTGATAGCGCTCGCTGGCGAATTGAATCGAATGCTTGTTAATCCACTGCCTGCCAAATCAAAAAGCAAACCTGTCTGAATCGAAGGGCTAGAGTTGGCTTCTTGCGAATCGCGCCATGCAGGCCAAATCCAAGGCAAAAAAAGCCTGCATCGCTGCAGCCCGTCTCCCGAGCAAGAGTCTCTCCCAGGTATCCTAGCTGAGCAAGACGCTACCAAGGCGGCTAGGAAAAAATTCCGTTTTGTGGAAGTTGTTTCTATCAGGTCGATGTAATTCATAGGAAATGAAAGCCATGTACTTCAAGTTCATCACTCTGCTCGCACTCGCATTGCTCACTGGCTGCACGACAATCCCCTACGAAAAACCGCAAGACCAGTTGAACATCCAGAAAGATCTGTCTTTAAAACCTGAGGAAATTGTCACAATGACCCAGGTGAATTGGTGCGCCTACGCCTATGGCGAAGTGACGCCTTGCCACCCTCAGGAAGCGCTGGGGGTTCAGACTCGCACGAAATTGATATTGGCCAGTTACGACAAGCCCCACTACAAAACAATGGTTGAAGTACAAGCCAGCGACGTCATGTGCGCGCACTTACAAACGCCGGTAGATACCGCTCCAAATCTGTTTTTGTTCACCCAAGACTACGCCGTGCAGATTTGGCCAGTAGAGCCGAGTTTTAAACCGGATATCGCGAAGAAAAAACTCATCGTCGATACCATGCTCCAACCAGGAAAACGAACCTTGGTGGGCACTGAAAAGGATTATGTGAGCGACACGGGTCGAGGGAGAGCGGGGATGACGATGACCTCCATCGTAAACCTGGTTAATCCTTGTTCGATTTGAAGGGTAACCGTCCGGCTCCCCCACCTTAAGCGTCTACCGAACACATCTTGCACTAGTCCGTCTTGGTGCGGAGTCAGCCTATGAGCCAAGGTTAGTGCGCGGTGAACCATCTGGGGTGTAGCACAGGAAAATGTTCCTTCAGCCAATCCACAAATGCCTCGACCTGAGGCGCAAGATGCGTTCTGCTTGGATAAAGCACGGAAACCAGGCGAGGCTTTGGACGAAATGCCTTGAGCACCTCAACCAGTTCTCCGCTTGCGAGGAATGTCTCAACGGCAATTCCAGGCGCTTGAACAATGCCGAAGCCTGCAACACCGCATTGAACGTAGGCATTCGACTCATTCACGGTGATTCCACCCCGAGGCGTATGTGGACGATCTTCGCCGTCTACCGCGAAGTGCCAAGGCAGCGGTCTGTTATTTTGACCGGAAAGGAAGCTGACACATTGGTGGTCTACTAGATCTTGTAGGGTTATGGGTGCACCGCAGGCTTGGAGATAACCTGCAGACGCACAGGTCACCATGGTGGCGGTGCCAATTTCTCTAGCCACCATGCTTGAATCCGCGAGGTCACCAATGCGCAATACACAGTCGATGCCCTCGGCTACGAGATCTACCGTACGGTCGGTCACGCCTAGCGCAAGCTCGATGTCGGGAAATGCCTCGGTAAATCTCCTGAGGCTTTCCATGAAACTGTGCTGGGAAAACGCAGTGGGGATGTCAATTCGAAGCCGCCCACGCAACGTCGACCCACTACGGTCGAACATGGAAGTGGTTTCTGCGATGGTTGCCAAAATCTCTTTGACGCGTTCGTAAAACCGCTCGCCCTCAGCAGTCAGTTTTACTTTACGCGTAGTGCGCTGGAACAGACGAACACCCAGCGAGGCTTCCAAATCCTGAATGGTGCGTGTGACGTGCGGGCGCCCGGCCTGCATTGCCTCAGCGACTTTGGTGAAGCTCCCCAACTCCGCTAGCTTGGCGAATACTTGCATCGACTGTAGAAGCTCCATAAGTCTCTTCTCGTGAAGCGTGTTAACGGGATGATTGTTGCTGATCAGGATAACAATCCTGTTGGTTTCTGCACATTTATCTAGAGCCGCGAAACCTCAACAATGTCCTCAGCGTAAAGGAGGAGCGTTCCTCCCCTGCACATTCAAAATTGTTGGAGACAGAAAATGAAAGCGTGGCTTCTGAAAGATTTCGGCCTGGATAATCTGGTGCAGGGCGAAACGGAAACCCCCGCGCCCCAAGCGGGTGAGCTGCTGGTAAAAGTAGGCGCCGTATCACTCAATTTCCGGGACAAGGCCATCGTTGACGGCATCTATGAACCGCACAGGGTGCCCAAGCCGCTGATCCCCATCAGCGATGCGGCGGGGACTGTCGTGGCAGTAGGTGAAGGTGTCAGCCGCTTTGCTATCGGAGATCGGGTCAACTCACACCTCTACTCACGTTGGTTGGACGGCATGCCTGGGCCAGATGAACCCAACTACTGCTTCGGCTCGCCATTGCCTGGTGGTCTGGCGCAATTCATGATCATCCATGAAGACAGCGCGGTACGTGCCCCCGACAACATGTCAGATGAGGAAGCAGCGACCCTTCCAATTGCGGCTCTGACGGCGTGGTATGCGCTCGTCGATTATGGCAAGATCGAGGCCGGCCAAACCGTCTTGGTTCAGGGATCTGGAGGTGTTTCTGTGTTTGCAGCACAAATTGCCACGGCTTTGGGAGCCAAGGTGATCGTCACCTCCAGCCGTGATGACAATCTGGAAGCTGTAAAAAAACTGGGCGCGGTTGCGGGTGTGAATTATCGCACTACCCCTGAGTGGGCAGAGGAAGTTTTGAAACTCACTGACGGCAAGGGAGTGGATCTCCTGCTGGATGTGGCAGGCGGTGACGGCATCAATCAATCGATTGCTGCAACAAAGGCAGGTGGACGTATCGCACAGATCGGCTTTCTGACAGGCCAGACCTCTGCCTTGAACCTGATGCCTATGATTTTCCGGCAAACAACGATTCGCGGCATAGCCGTTGCTCCACGCTCGTCATTTGACCGAATGAACGAATTCTTGAATGAGCACAAGATTCGCCCGGTCATCGACCACGTGTATCCATTTGATCAAGCACGCGAAGCGTACGAACATTTGGCCAGAGGCGCCTTTGGCAAGGTAGTAATCAAAATCGCGTAGGACCGGGCCGCTTCAATCTCACTCGCCCGCTGCGACGGCAGGCGCGTGAGCACGGCCTTCAAATAAGCATGCGGATCATACCCGCTGATGGCGTCATGCTAAGCGTTTGGTTTGCTGGGTCAAATCCCAAGCAAAAAAAAGCCTGTATCTCTACAGGCTTTTCTCTATCTGGCTCCACGACCTGGACTCGAACCAGGGACCCAATGATTAACAGTCATTTGCTCTACCAACTGAGCTATCGCGGAATGCGCCGTATGTTACTGATTAAAAAGAAGAAGTCAAGCATCCTCTGACACTTTCCGTAAATCGCCCCCCTGCTCGCTTGAATACGACGGTTCCCTGGCCAGATCCAACCAGGCCCGCGCTGCCGGTGGCAGGTGGGCGCTGGCGCGCCAGGCCAGGGCGATGTGCCAATCGGTGTGGGGCTCGTCCAGGGGGATCAAGGCGATGCCGGGATGTTGGTGTTTGTGCGCCAGCATCCGGGGCAGGAAGGCGACGCCCAGCCCGGCGGCCACCAGGTCGACGATGAAGTCTATTTGCCCGCTGCGGGCAGTGACTTTGGGGGTTACGCCTTTACGCTCGCACGCACTGAGGATCTTCGCGTTGAGGGCAAAACCCGCTTCGAACAGGATGAACGGCGAGTCCGCCAGGTCGGTGAAGTCGATGCGCTTGCGGCGGGCCAGTGGGTGGCTGACGGGCAGCACTGCGATCAGAGGTTCGTTGCGTACTGGCTGATAGTCGAAGCCTTCGTCCACCGGCAGCAGCAGTGCCGCCAGATCGACCTCCCCCGCTTCCAGGCATTCGCGCAGTCTTTTACTGCCGTACTCGGTCAGTTCGATGTCGATGCCTGGGTAGCGGCTGCGGTAGGTGGCAAACATGGCCGCGAACAGCACGCCGCACCCCACCGGCGGCAGGCCGATGCGCAGCACGCCGCGCTTGAGGCCGCGCAGGTCGTTGATTTCAGCCATCAGGTCGGTGCGTTCGGCGAGCATTACCAAGGCGCGGCGGTAGGCAATTTCGCCGGCGGCGGTGAGTTCGTTCTTGTGGCCCAGACGATTGAGCAGTGGCATGCCCAATTCGTCCTCCAGGGTCTTGACCGCTTTGCTGACGGTGGACTGGGTCAGGGCAACCACTTCGGCCGCCTGGGAGAACCCGCCCTGGCGCACCACTTCGACAAACGCACGCAAGGTTCGCAGGTTCATCAGTATTCCTTTGGCGACTGGATAGCAGTGATAAAAGTTGTTTTCATCATGGCATAACTTTGCTTAGGGTGTAGCACTTTGCCCTGTGGAGACACCGTCGATGATCATCTCGTCCGCTTCCGACTACCGCGCCGCGGCCAAGCGCAAGTTGCCGCGCTTTCTGTTCGATTACATCGACGGCGGCGCCTACGCCGAGCACACGCTGCGCGCCAACAGTTCGGACCTGGCCGAGATCAGCCTGCGCCAACGCATCCTGCGCAATGTCGACGACCTGAGTCTTACCACCCAGCTGTTCGGCACCGAACTGGCGATGCCGGTGATCCTCAGCCCGGTCGGCCTGACCGGCATGTACGCGCGACGCGGTGAAGTGCAAGCGGCCAGGGCGGCGGCCAACAAAAACATCCCCTTCTGCCTGTCGACAGTGTCGGTGTGTTCGATTGAGGAAGTAGCCTCGCAAAGCCCCCAGTCGATCTGGTTCCAGCTGTATGTGCTCAAGGATCGCGGTTTCATGCGCAACGCCCTGGAGCGGGCGCAGGCCGCCGGGGTGACTACCTTGGTGTTCACCGTTGACATGCCGACACCGGGCGCACGCTACCGTGACGCGCACTCGGGCATGTCCGGCCCCTACGCGGCGCAGCGGCGCATGTTGCAGGCGGTGACCAAGCCGCAATGGGCCTTCGATGTGGGCTTGATGGGCCGCCCCCACGACCTGGGCAATATCTCCAAATACCTGGGCAAACCCACCCACCTGGAGGACTACATTGGCTGGCTGGCCAACAACTTCGACCCGTCGATCAGCTGGAAAGACCTGGAGTGGATCCGCGAGTTCTGGAAAGGCCCGATGATCATCAAGGGCATCCTCGACCCGCAGGATGCCAAGGACGCGGTGAGTTTCGGTGCCGACGGCATCGTGGTCTCCAACCATGGCGGCCGCCAGCTCGACGGGGTGCTCTCCACGGCCAAGGCGTTGCCGCCGATTGCCGAAGCGGTGGGCGATGACCTGACCGTGCTGGTGGATTCGGGCATTCGCTCCGGGCTCGACGTGGTGCGCATGCTCGCCCTGGGTGCCAAGGCGTGCCTGCTGGGGCGTGCCACCGCCTACGCGCTGGCCGCCGAGGGCCAGCATGGGGTGGAGAACCTGCTGGACATCTTTGCCAAGGAAATGCGCGTGGCCATGACCCTGACCGGGGTCACTTCCATCGCGCAGATCGACCGTACCACCTTGGTCTAGTAGTGATGAGGGGTGGTGTACTTTGTGTGCGGATAACCGAAGCGTTGTTTATTTGCGACAAACAACTCGCCCCACCGTAACAGTAAGGTTAACCGGGCCGGCAGTAACGTCGGGCCAAATCAGCCAAATAACTGGCGCCATGCTTTAACTGACTTTTCTTACTTAAAAATTAGTTAATTGATTTATAAGGATTTTTACCAACCAAATACACTTGGCATGAATCTCGCTCTAGTACTGTTCAAGCAGGTTCGGCGATGACAAGACGTGCGGCAGTGCCCCGGGGTTATAACCCAAGGAAAAGCGGTTTAAACTGTTTCCAATGTTTTACGGAACTGACGGATCAGTAAGACGCTTGGCACTCGCCACTCTCATCCCGCCTGTAAGACAGCCCAGTGCTTAGAGGCCACGCGCTTATGAAAACCCCCACCCAGACCAACGCAATTGACTTTGACAGTGCCAAATTGCAACGCCTGGGATTTGGCCAGCCATCCTTACGCCCACGCCGCCCCGCCACCCTCGCCGAACTTCGCCAGCAACTGAACCAGCAGTTGCAGACGAGCCTGGAGCCGGAGCGCATCCTGGGTCTGTTCTTTCGCGAGGTACAGCGCCTGGTGCCGCTGGACGCGTTGCAATACCGTCACGCCGCCAGCGACCTGCGCCTGGAGTTTGGCCACCGGGGTCATCACTCCGTCAGCTACACCCTGAGCCATGAAGGCGAGCACCTGGGGGAACTGGTCTTTCGTCGTAACCAGCGGTTGCTTGAAGAAGAACTGAGCCAGCTCGAACTGCTGCTGGTAACCTTGCTTTATCCGATGCGCAACGCCCTGCTCTACCGCGCCGCCACCCGCAGCGCCCTGCGTGACCCGTTGACCGAAACCGGCAACCGTGTGGCCATGGACCAGACGCTGCAGCGAGAAATCGACATGGCACGCCGGCATTTGCACCCGCTGTCGCTGTTGATGCTGGACATCGACCACTTCAAGAAAATCAACGACACCCATGGGCATGCCGCGGGCGACAGCGTGCTGCGCGCCGTGGCGGGGGCGATCAAACGCCAGTTGCGCAACGTGGACATGGTGTTCCGGTTTGGCGGGGAAGAGTTTTTGATCCTGCTCTCCAACACCGGTCGCGATGCCGCGAGGATGGTGGGAGAGCGCCTGCGCCAGGCGGCACAAGCCCAGGACTACTGGGTGGAGGGCACCCGAATCGAACTGACCGTGAGCCTCGGTTGCTCGACGCTGCTGGCGGCCGAGTCAGCTGAAAGCCTGCTGCGTCGGGCCGACAATGCGTTGTATGTGGCCAAGCGCGAAGGTCGTAACCGCCTGGCGATGGCGGGGTAAGGTCAGTTGTGGAGAGGGAGCTTGCTCCCTCTCCACAATTACCGCTACGCCTCGCTGGCGATGCGCACAGGGCGCTCGCGAACGGCTGGCGCCTTGTCTTTCTCCGCATTCTCTAGACGCATACAGCTTTCCAGGAACAAGTGCATGTAGTCGTAGCTCTTGCACACCGCCTGGCGCAACTCTTCCTGCAGGGCCTTGCTCGGGTTGGTCCCGGCCAGGGTGCAGATGATTTCCAGGGCTTCCCAAGGGTGGGCGTCGTCGTATTGGGCGTGCATCTTCAGCCACTTCATCGCCCGCTTGCGATCTTCCTCCGGGAAGGCCGCAGCATAAACACCGGTAGAGCAGACCACCGCGGACCACTCCCCCGTCGCCCCCTCGATCGCGTAGTTGGTGGCGGCAATCGCGACGATCAACGCATCCGCCGAGCTGGTGTGCCAGCACCAATGACTCAGGGCGTGCAACTCGGGCGGTACCTCCTGCGCTTGCAGCTCTTCAAGGCTGACGCCGTGAGCCCGTGCCCAATTGACCCAGTAGTCGGCATGGTTGAGCTCCACGCGAATGTTGCGCATCAGCCAACGGCGCGCCATGTCCTCCCCAGGATGGCGGGCAAACTTGGTCTTGGTCAGGTTCTGCGCCATGTACAAGGCAAACTGTTCCACCACCGGCCAACCACCAATCAGGTAGTGGCGCATGGTCTTGGCGCTGAGGGCGTTATCACGCATGCGCTGATACAGTTCGTGCTCGACAACCCGGCGCTTGCTCTCGCTACAGTCCTGGATCAGCTGTTGCGCCCAGGCAGGGTAACTCGAGGCTTCCATAAGCGGGCCGGTTCTGTTGAAGGTGTCGATCACTGTGGGGCTCCTTTTCAAGTGTGATTGTACAGACCAGCAAATGTTTCAGCGGAAAGTGCCGGGCGCCTTGAATAACAGTGGCTGCGGCCGCTCAGGGCGGCACTGCAGGCTATCAAAGGTAAACAATTGCGGGCGTTCAATCAGGTAGCCCTGAGCGTAATCCACACCTATCTCAAGTAAAGCCTGTTCGATCTGCGGTGTTTCAACAAACTCGGCAATTGTGCGCTTACCCATGACGTGGCCGATGTGGTTGATCACTTCGACCATGGCGCGGTTAATCGGGTCGTCCAGCATATCCTTTACGAAACTTCCATCGATCTTCAGGAAGTCTACAGGTAAATGTTTCAAATATGCGAATGAGGACATTCCGGCGCAAAAGTCATCGAGGGAAAAATGGCAGCCTAACGCTTTGAGTTCATTAATAAATCGAATCGCGCTGCCCAAATTGGCGATAGCGCTGGTTTCAGTTATTTCAAAACAAATCATTTCCGGTGGAATGTTGTAAGTATCGAATTTCTGACGTAAAAATCCTAAGAAGTCATCGTCGCCAATCGTTATTCCTGACAGATTAATCGCACACATGGCCATGGGCCGGCCCGGACGCTCATGCATGCAACGGGCAATAATCTTGAATACGTTTTCCACTACCCAACGGTCCAGGGACGTCATCAAACCGTAACGTTCGGCGGCCGGAATAAAACTGTTGGGCAAAATGATTCGCCCCGCTTCGTCATGCAGACGCAAGAGAATTTCAATGTGTCCATTGCCGGCGTCGGTAGTGCCCAACGGCGCAATTTCCTGGGCGTAGAGGCAAAAGCGGTCTTCCTCAAGGGCAATATGCAGCCGCTGTACCCAGGCCATCTCGCCAAACCGCAGAGACAATTCCGAGTCATCGACGTGGTAGACCTGCACGCGGTTGCGCCCTTTTTCCTTGGCCATGTAGCACGCCATGTCGGCGGCGCGCAGGGAGGTTTCCAGGGTGGTCGGGGTTTGGGAGATATGCACCAGGCCGATGCTGACAGTGGTCATGAAGGGCCGCCCCTTCCACACGAAGTGCAAGCTCTGCACGGTATGGCGCAGGCTCTCGGCGATTTTTTCCGCCACCGGCGCCGGGCAGTTTTCCAGCAGGATGCCAAACTCGTCTCCGCCCAACCGAGCCAGGGTATCGCCCTCGCGCAGGTCCGACTGCAGCAGCGCGCAGATGTGGCGCAGCAATTCATCGCCCGCCGCGTGGCCACAGGTGTCATTGACCAGCTTGAATTGGTCGAGGTCAAGGAACATCAAGGCATGTCGCCCATTTTGCTGGCGCGCGACCTGCTGCAGCACCTGTTCAAGCCGGAACTCGAACTCGCGACGGTTGGCCAGGCCGGTCAAGGCGTCGTGGGTGGCCTGCCAGGAAAGGTTGGCGATGTACTGGCGTTCCTGGGTCATGTCGTGCAGCACCAGCACCGCACCGCTGATCTTGCCGGCGCTGCGGATCGGCGCGCCCACCAGGGTCACCGAGACGGTGCTGCCGTCCAGGCGCTGGATCAGCTTGGAATGCTCGCTGCCGCCGCTGAACTGGCCCTTGACGATGTGTTCAATCAGGGTGAAGCCGTCGGGCTCGGCGTTTTCATCCAACAGCTTGAACAGCGCCGCCAGCGGTAGGCCCTGGGCCTGCTCCGAGCGCCAGTGGGTCAAAGCTTCGGCTGCAGGGTTCATGTAGGCAATGGCCCCGTCGACATCGGTGGTAATCACCCCGTCGCCAATCGACTCCAACGTGATCTGCGCCCGCTCCTTCTCCGCTTGCAGCGCATCGGCAAAGGCATGACGCTGGGCCAGCAACTTGTGGGTGCGCAGCAACGCCAACACGATCAGGCCCAGGGCGGTCGCCAGGTTGGTGATCAACAATAGCCGCAGGATCATCCGCGAACCTTCGCCCAGGGCATCGCTGAACGCCTTGGCGGCGGGCGTCACTCCTTCATTGATGGCCGTGATGCGCGCCTTCCAACTATGGACATCGTCATCGCTGACGTAGCCGGAGGTAATGGCGCCGTGCATCTCCTGGGCAAGCTCATCCAACTGCACCAGGTAGCCGTCGCCCACCGTCCACAGCTCAATGGCTTTTTCCAGGTAGCTGAAATGACGGAAGTTGAGGTACAGCCAGATCAGGCTGGAAACGTCGTCCGGATGGTTGCCGCCCTTGAGAATACCCAGGCGCGCGGCCTCCATGTCGGGATTGGGACGGTCCAGGGCAATGCGCAATTCATGCCCACCCTGGGGCACGGCAATGGCCTGCTGGTATTTGAGGTAGGTGGCGTCGTTGCGGTTATCGGCGTAGAGGGTCAGGTAGTAAATGGCATCTTTCTGGCCCTTGGACCACAGGCTTTCGCCCGCCACATAGCCCCGCACTGCCGAAAGCACGTAGAGACTGACGCAGCCTAACAATGCCTGGAACAACACGACGGCGATAAAGGGCCAGACAATACCCAACAGGCGTGGCGTTCCGAGAGTCCGCTTTTGCTTCATGAAGTCCCTTGCACATGCACAGCTTGATACGCACGCGAAAATCCGCTCCCGATAGCACAGCCTAAGCTAAATCAACGTACTTGTTGCAAGTGTCCGTACAGTTTGGCGTACAACCCGCCATCGGCAATCAACTGCTGATGGTCGCCGTCCTCGGCAATGTGCCCGCCATCGAACACCAGCACTCGGTCAGCCTGCTTCACCGCAGACAGCCGGTGGGCGATGATCAGTGTAGTACGCCCACTGAGAAACCGCGCCAGAGCCTGGTGCAGGTTGTACTCGGTGGCCGCGTCCAATGCAGACGTGGCCTCGTCCAGAATCACCACTTTAGGCTCGGCGAGCACCATGCGGGCAATGGCCAGGCGTTGGCGCTGCCCCCCGGAAAAACGCACGCCCGAGCGCCCGACCACGCTGTCCAGGCCCAAAGGCAGTGCTTTGACAGTAGCATCCAGTTGGGCGATTTCCAGCGCCTGCCAGCAGGCTTGATCGGTGCGGGTACGGCCCATGGTCAGGTTGGCGCGCACGGTGTCGTTGAACAGCGCCGGGTGTTGCAGCACCACCGCGACGTTCTCGCGGATGGTCTCCAGGCCGATCTCCTGCTGAGTGGCAGCGCCAAAACGAATACTGCCGGCCTGGGGCGTATAGAGCCCCAGCAACAGTTGCACCAGGGTGCTTTTGCCGCCGCCGCTGGCGCCGACAATTGCCACCTTTTCACCCGGTGCGATGGCCAGGTTCAACTGGTTGAGCACCAGGTCTTCGCCGTAGCCAAAGTCGAGGCCACGCACTTCGATGCCGACCGTCTCGCGCCCGCTGAACGGGTCTGCGCCGCCTGGGTATTGCGGTTCATCGGCACGCGCCAGCAGCTCGTTGATCCGCGACAGCGCGCCGCCCGCCGCATAATAGGCGTATTGCAGGTTCAGCAGTTGTTCCACCGGGCCGATCATGAACCACAGGTAACTGAACACCGCGAGCATCTGGCCGATGGACAGGTCGGAAAACAGCACGGTGAGCATGGCCGCGGCGCGGAAGATGTCGATGCCGAACTGGAACAGCAAGCCACTGGCGCGGCTCGACGCGTCGGTTTTCCACTGGGAATGGATGGCGTAGTCACGCACTTCCTGGGCACGTTGGCCCAGGCGCCCGAGGAAAAAGCCCTGGCGGTTGCCGGCGCGCACTTCCTGGATGGCATCCAGGGTTTCGGTCAGCGCCTGGGTAAAGCGTGAAGTACTGTCGTTTTCCAGCTTCTTGAGATGCTTGACGCGCTTGCCCAACTGCACCGTGGCGTAGATCACCAACGGGTTGAACAACAGGATCAGCAACGCCAGTTGCCAATGCATCCACACCAGGATCGCCGAAGTGCCAACCAGGGTCAGCATCGCCACCAGGAAACGGCTGAGGGTTTCGCCAACGAATTTGTCCAGGGTGTCCAGGTCGGTCACCAGGTGGGTGGTGACCGTACCGCTGCCCAGGCTTTCGTACTCACCCAGGGAGATACGCTTGAGACGTTCGATCAGGCGCACGCGGATGCGGTACACGATGTCCTTGGCCAAGCGCGCAAACAGCCGCGCCTGCACCACGTTGAACACCAGCGCGCCGCAGCGCAGGGCCAGGGTGACCATGAGCATCAGGCCGATATAGCCAGCAGCTTTTTGCCAACCCAGGGGCAGCGCGTGGTTCATCACCTTGAGAGCGGCATCGCCATGGCCCAGCAGCACTTCGTCCACCAGCAACGGCAACAACAGCGGGATAGGCACGCTGCACAGGGTGGCGAGCACGGCGACGCCGTTGGCGACCCACAGGGATTTCTTGTGACGCAGGGCCAGGCGGCGAATTTCCGCCCAGGTCAGGCGGTCGGTGCGTGGAGGCTGTTCATACACAGGCAGCTCGCTCCAGCCATCGACCCAGTAACGGCGACAGCTCGGACAGCGGCTGGTAACCATTGGTCAGCAAGGCCAACTGGCCGTTGCGCTCGGCCAGCAGGGTCGGGAACCCGGCAATGCCCAGGTCCTGCACCCAGGTAAAATCAGCCGCCGTGGCCGCGTGCTGATCGGCACGGTCGAACTCGCCGGCAAACTCGATGCGTGGAATACCGGCCTGCTCGGCCAGTTCCACCAGCACAGGGGCCAGGGTCACGTCCCGACCTTCGACATAGAACGCGCGCTGGATCAGCCCCAGCAGCTTCCAGGCACAATCCGGCGCCAGGCTGCGTGCGGTGACGATCGCGCGGCACGCCGGCTCCGTGTCGTAGACAAACCCTTCGGGCAACGCGCCCTCACGCTTGAACGGCTGGCCGGTGGCGTCGGTGACGGCCTGCCAGTGTTCAAGGATGTAGCGCCGGGTAGTCGGCTCCAGCGCCGCGCCGCTGCCGGTGCGCAAGCCGCCCACCACCAGGTGCACGTCCACGCCGGCCGCCTGGGCCTGCTCTACCAGCGCTTGTGCCACCGGGGCAAAGCCCCAGCACCAGGAACACATCGGGTCCATTACATAGAGCAGGCGCGCAGACATGGCTCAGGCCTCGGAAGGGGTTTGCTTGTAGTTGTAACCAATCGGGTGCGGCATGTTGCGGGCCTTGGCCAGTTCGATCTGCTTCTGGCGGTCGATCGCACTGCGACGGGTCTTCTCCGGCAGCTTATCCCAGCAATGGGGGCAACTGATGCCGGCCACATAATGCTCAGAGGTGCGGTCTTCTACGCTCACGGGTGTGCGGCAGGCATGACATTGATCGTAGTCGCCTTCGCTCAAGTCGTGGCGCACGGTCACGCGATTGTCGAACACAAAGCAGTCGCCCTGCCATTTGGTTTCTTCCTGGGGCACCTCTTCGAGGTACTTCAGGATACCGCCCTTGAGGTGGTAGACCTCATCGAAGCCTTCGCTGAGCATGTAGCTCGACGCCTTCTCACAGCGAATGCCGCCGGTGCAGAACATAGCGACCTTCTTGTGCTTGGCCGGGTCGAAGTTGGCTTTGATGTAGTCGGGAAATTCGCGAAAACTGGTGGTTTTCGGGTCGATTGCGCCTTCGAACGTGCCAATCGACACCTCGTAGTCGTTACGGGTGTCGATCAACAACACTTCCGGGTCGCTGATCAGCGCGTTCCAATCCTGCGGGTCGACGTAGGTACCGACCTTTTTGTTCGGGTCGACGCCTTCAACGCCCAGGGTCACGATCTCTTTCTTGAGTTTGACCTTGGTGCGATAGAACGGCTGGTCGTCGCAGTAGGATTCCTTGTGGTCGATATCGACCATGCGCGGGTCTTTTTTCAGCCAGGCCATCAGGCCGTCAATGCCTTCGCGGCTGCCGGAAACGGTGCCGTTGATGCCTTCTTCGGCGATCAGCAAGGTGCCTTTGATGCCGTTGTCGACCATCGCCTGCAACAGGGGCTCGCGCAGGGCGACGTAATCTTCAAGGGTGACGAACTTATACAGTGCCGCCACGACAATCGGTTGAGTCATGGGTGTTCTCTCCAGGTGGCTACCCTCGTAAGGGGTGAACCGGATACAAAAAGGCGTCGGCCAAGGCGACGCGGCGCGCATTCTAGCAAAACCACGCCGCCACCGCATCGGCATGCAGCCGCTGATATGCCCTCATCGGTGTGGGTTACGTACCCCCTCCACGCGGTACCGCAGGCCACCGAGATGGCTGAACATCAATCGATAGGCACCACGCCCGCGAGAAGAGGCGTAGCCATGCAAATCAGCGGACCATAGTTGGTCTCGGTGAGCATGCCAATGAACCGCGCCGAACCGCCCTTCACGCAAGTGGCTGAGGGTAAGGGCAATACTGCGACGCTCGCGGCCCGATAGTTGGGTATCTACAAGCCTCGCGGTATCGAACTCCATCTGCGGGGCAGCGGCTCTCGCTGCTGCCGGCGCTACCAACGGCACCTGCGCCTGTGCTTGCCGCCCACCGCGTGCGCGACTTGGACCAGCCACCTGTGTCGTCACCCCCACCTCGAACGCCCGTGACCCCGCCTGCTGACTGCTCGCGGCAGCGGACTCACGCTCTGGGCTTCGCAGCACTATCGCGCTATAGCCCATGCGTTTCAACTCAGGCATCGGGTTACGACTCTCCCTCAGTATGCGAGCGACGTCTCTGGACAGGTCCACAGGCCCCACGTAGCCACGCAGGGTCCCCTGACGCTGACTGACGTAAAAGGTAATGCCTTCTTCAGCGTGACGGCGCGCATAGACAAAATTCACCAACCGCTCCGTTTCTTCGTGACTCAGCCCACTCTCCTGCGCCGCCCCGATCGCCGCCTCCGAAATATTCCTGGCGAACTGTTCTTCCTGTTGTTGCGCTGCGCTGGCCATGGCCTGCGGTTGCCTGCTTTGATAGGCACTAAAGCGGCTGGCACCAAACAGTACGCCTCCCACCATAGCCCCCACGTACACACCTG
>NZ_MVOJ01000036.1:0-80330 GCF_002018845.1 Pseudomonas sp. MF6394 | reverse complement strand
TCGGCGCTTGGGTGAAAGGAGGAGGGGCGAAATCTCCCACGGTCTGTACTGCGTCAACAGTCAGAATCGGGCTTTGTCCCTTCTCCTCCCTTCAAGTCCTAGCATACAAGCGGGCTTGCTCGCGAAGACGGCCTGACCGTCAACACAGTTGGACCGTGTATATATCCATTGCTGCGGTAACGGCCACTTAGGGTTCCGCTCTGACGGCGGGTCACTTTTGGAAAAGAGCCCCCAAAGTAACCAAAAGGGCTCTTGCCCCACCACTCGGCACCTCGCTTAGGCTCGGTGTGCCCGTAATCCGCCAGTGATTTGGGGGGCCGCCGCCACGCGCCATCCATGGCGCGGGGCGGCTAAACCGGCATCCCTGCCGGTTTACCCCCCAAATCCCTGTCGAATTCCGGCCAGCGTGGTTTAACGGGGCGCCTAAGATCAAAAGCAGATCAAGAGCAGATCAAGAGCGGCTCGCTTCGCATCGTGAGTACGTTTGGCGGCGCCGGTCGCCACTGTTGCTTCAGCAACAGCAGATCCACAAATCACTGCGATACCAGACACTGGCAAGCCAGCGCTTCAATCATCCTTTTTGCCTCGTAACCTCCACGCTACGGGCATTTGCCTGCCCCTGGCACGCTTGCTGCGTAAGCCCTTGTACATCCCTTGTGCGAGGTACCGTCCGATGAGTCAGCAAGCCGTGAAATTTGCCTATTGGGTACCCAACGTCAGCGGTGGGTTGGTCGTCAGTAAGATTGAACAGCGCACCCACTGGGGCATCGAGTACAACCGCAAGCTGGCGCAGCTGGCGGAGGCGGCGGGCTTTGAGTATGGCTTGACGCAGATTCGCTTCACCGCAGGCTATGGCGCCGAGAACCAGCATGAGTCCGTGGCGTTCAGCCATGCGTTGCTCGCGGCAACCACCACCCTCAAGGTCATCGCGGCGATTCTGCCCGGGCCGTGGCAACCGGCGTTGGCGGCCAAGCAATTGGCGACCATCGACCAACTCACCAATGGCCGTATTGCGGTGAATATCGTCAGTGGCTGGTTCAAGGGCGAGTTCCAGGCCATTGGCGAGCATTGGCTGGAGCATGATGAGCGCTATCGGCGTTCCGAAGAGTTTATTCGTGCCCTCAAAGGCATCTGGACCCAGGACGATTTCACCTTCAAGGGCGATTTCTATCGCTTCAACCAGTACACCCTCAAGCCCAAGCCCCTGGGCCAGCCGGAGATTTTCCAGGGCGGCAGTTCGCGGGCGGCTCGGGACATGGCGGCCCGGGTGTCGGATTGGTATTTCACCAACGGCAACACGCCCGAAGGCGTCAAGGCCCAGGTCGATGATATCCGCGCCAAGGCCGCTGCCAACCACCACTCGGTGAAGGTGGGGGTGAACGCCTTTGTGATCGCCCGCGACACGGAGGAGGAGGCGCGGGCGGTGCTGGCGCAGATCATCGACCAAGCCGACCCGGAGGCGGTCAATGCCTTTGGTGACGCGGCCAGGCAAGCAGGCAAGGCGTCGCCGGAGGGCGAGGGTAACTGGGCCAAGTCCAGCTTTGAGGACCTGGTGCAATACAACGATGGCTTCAAGACCAACCTGATCGGCACACCGCAGCAGATCGCCGAGCGCATCGTCGCACTCAAGGCCGTGGGGGTGGACTTGGTGCTTGCAGGCTTTCTGCACTTCCAGGAAGAAGTGGAGTATTTCGGCCAGCGTGTATTGCCGCTGGTGCGCGAGCTTGAAGCCAAGGCCACTGTAGGCGCGAGCTCGCTCGCGAAAAGCGTGAACGAAAAGGTGGGTAGCCTGGTTTAACGCGCGGTCCCTGAGGCCTTCGCGAGCAAGCTCGCTCCTACAGGGTTTGAGGGGTGTGAAGGTTTTGAGGGGTTTGCAAGGTCAGCACTTCAAATCCATCCGCCGTCACCGCCACGGTATGTTCCCATTGCGCCGAGAGGCTGTTGTCCTTGGTGACCACCGTCCAGCCGTCTTTCAGGCTGCGAGTTTTGGCGCTGCCCTGGTTAAGCATCGGTTCGATGGTAAACACCATGCCCTCGCGCAGTTCCAGGCCGGTGCCAGGCCGGCCGAAGTGCAGGATTTGCGGCTCTTCGTGCATTTGCCGGCCGATGCCGTGGCCGCAGTATTCGCGCACTACGCTGTAGCCGTTGGCTTGCGCATGGTTCTGGATCGCATGGCCGATATCGCCCAGGCGCGCGCCGGGCTTGACCTGGCGGATACCGGCCCACATCGCCTCGAACGTCATGTCCACCAGGCGCCTGGCCTTGGGTGTTACGTTGCCGATCATGTACATCTTGCTGGAATCGGCAATGAAGCCGCCTTTTTCCAGGGTGATGTCGATGTTGATGATGTCGCCGTCCTTGAGAAACTGCTTGGCGCTGGGCATGCCGTGGCACACCACCTCGTTGATCGAGGTGTTGATGCAAAAGGGGTAGTCGTATTGCCCCAGGCTGGCAGGGCGGGCCTTGAGGTCATTGCGGATGAAGGCTTCGACGGTGCTGTCCAGCTCCAGGGTAGAGCGGCCGGCGGCGACGAAGCCGTCGAGCATGTCGAATACTTGCGCCAACAGGCGCCCGGCTTCACGCATTACGGCCAACTGTGCGGGCGTCTTGATCATCAGCTACGCCCCCGGATCAGGTCGGGTTTGTCCAGCAGCAGCTTGTTGATCAGCTCGTTGTAGGGCAGGTGCGGGTTGAGTTCGGCGAGCAGGCCGATCTTGATCCAGAACTCGGCCTGGGCGTTGATGGAGCGGTCCATGGCGGCGCTGGCCAGGCGCAGTTGTTCGTGCAGCTGATCGGTAATCTTGACGATGCCCATGAGGTTCACTGTGTTTAATTGATATACGAATCGTATATGTTTCGTATGTTTATCGCAAACCTCCGTCGGCTGAACGGTGGCGGGCTGATTGGTTGCGATATGTTGCCGAAAACGGATTTCCACATAAACGCCTGTCCCCCACGCTAAGGGTTAAACGTTTAATCGATGTAGTTCGACGATGATGCCAAAAAGAGCGTTTTGTTTAATATGAGCAAGCGGCTTGCTTATGAGGAAAGGTTACAACCACAGCGGTTTTTGCCGAGTAGGCTTACTGATTGAAAGCGTCTTCCAAGGTTGGCAAGACGTGGCAGGCAAGTGCCTGTCGGTTACATATACAGGTTGGCAGTCTCAAAAAAGGAGAGGTTAGCCATGCTTTCAGAACTAGAGCTTCGCAGCATTATTGAAGGAAGTTTCCTGCCTAAACGGTGCGAGTGCACCAAAGCCGAGGATGCGTCGTTGACCATCAGGGTCTACGACGAGCGCGACCGTGACCGGGTGGATTTGGAAGTCAAAGGTATAAACGCTGACAAACTCGACAGCAGTCGAGCCATTTGCAACCTGATCACCGGGTTGCGTGAGGACCTCAGGCACCACCACGCACCGGTCCTGCAACGAGCAGGCGGGCGCGGTTATCACTAGTTGATCGCTTGAGGGTCAATTGAGACCGTGGGCCTGGTATGTGCCAGGCCCAACGCTGACAAGACTTCAGCTTTACCAGCTCACTCTCACGCCGATACTACCGCTGGCGCCCTCAAAGTTATTGTCGTCCAGCCCGGTTCCATATTTGCCCTCCACATAGGCGCTAACCGCGGATGACAATTGAGCCACAGCACCGACGCCAATATCAGCCGTGGATGACTTGTGATCGCTTTTGATCCGGTCGACCTCGTCGTACGTCACCGTGTCGCTCCCGCCGAAGGTGTGCCAGACATTGGCCCGCAGGTACGGCTCCACCGGTGTGTTGCTGACCAGATAGCGGCCCTTGAGGCGCGCGCCGAGGCGGCCGGTCCAGTACTCCTGAGAGTCAAACGAGACCTTGGAAATACCATCGTGCTGGCTATCCAGGTCGATCTTCTGGCCGATCACCTGCGCCTGTGGCTCCACGACCCAATGCTCGGACAGCGTGATCGGGTAGCCGGCCTCGGCGGATAACGCCAGGGCGTGGCCCTTGGTGTCCATCTTCACGCCTCGGTCGGACTTGTTGTCGCCGTCCAGGCGCGTGCCCATGGCAACCAGGTCGACGTACCAGCCGGTGGGATCAGTGAGGGTCCAGTAGGCGCCGACATTGTCGCCGTCGAGTTTGACTCGCCCGGAACGATGGTTTTGCCAGCCCAGCGCAAACCCTTTGACGTCGCCGCGCAGGCGACTCTGGCCGATAAACAGGCCAAAGCGTTGCGTCTGCCCGCCACTGGTTTGGGCGGCGTAGAGATCATGACCCACCTGGAAGCCTCTGGACGTGCCGTCGAAACTGGGCGCCACCATGCCCGACCAGCTCTTGTTGAAGTCACTGCCGTAGGCACGGCCCCAACCTGCCGGCACTGCACCGGTCTCGGTCAGCAGGCTTTGCTCGCCCTGGCGTTCATGAAAGGTGCCGAGGGCTTGCAGCGTCATGACCTGCGCCGCCGGGATGTCCACTGAATAGATCGGCACTTCCGGGCGATACAACGGAATCGGCTTGGCACCGGGGATAGCGGTCGGCAATGGCGGGTTGCTCGCCGCGGACTGCGGTGAGTGGGCCGCCGCAACCTGGTTGGGTGCTGGCGCAGGGGACTCGACCGGTGCTACCGGTTGCGCGGTCGGGGGTTCGACAGGCGGCTCGTCCGGGTCGACGGCTGGCGGATTTGCCGGAATGGGCGCTACGGGCGCAGCGGGCATCACGGGCGGCGTCGGCGTCACCACGGCTGGCGGTTGCACCGCGACCACCGAGGATCGCAGGTACCAGTTGTTTTCCTTGCCCGCGATGGTGCCGCCATGGAATAGGAAATACTGATAGGCCCCAGCGGATACCGGGCCATTCAAAGCGAACGCATCGTTGCTGCTGACCGCACCGTTAAGCGCCTGGACCACCTCGATTCCGTCATTGCGGGTAAGCCCACCGACACCGCCGAGGTTGCTGACGGCCAATTGCGTGTGGCCGCTGATGCTGCCGTCGGTCACCACCAGTTTGTCGGTGGCAGAGTTTTCATCGCCGAGTACGGTTTGCAGATGCAACTGGCCGTTGTTGCCCACGTAGTTGCCATGCACCGTCAACACGCTGGTCGCGCTGTTGTCAGCGGTCATGTCGATCGTGCCGGCGTTATTGAACGTCACCCGTTGCCCGGCGGTGTAGGGGCGGATGCTGCCTTGTGTCACGGCCAGGGTACTGCTGCCGTCGATGTTGAATATGCCGGTTTTGCTGTCACTGTCACCGAAGAAAAAGTCCCCGACCAGGCCCAGGCGCGATTTGTTGGTGAGGTTGACGGTCTCCCAGCCAAGGTAGCGGCTGGCGGTGCTGGACGTCGTAGTATCGAAGGTCAGTTGATCGTTGCCCAGGCCACCGTCGATAGAGGGTGTGTGGGTCAGTGTGCTTTCACTCAAGCCTTGCAGCAGGGCGGTGTCGTCGCCATCACCCATCAATACCGCTGAGTTGATCTGGCCGCCACCCAGCCATTGGAACGTATCGTTGCCGACGCTGGCGCGAATCTCGCCATTGATCACGCCGCCCCTGACGGTGATGCTGTCATCACCGCCGCTGGTGCTGATATTGCCACCGATGAAACCGTCGAAAATGCGGATCGTGTCGATATCAAAGCCTGTGACCAGGTTGCCCAGGATTTTCCCCCCGGTCATTTCATAGAAATTCTTGTCCAGTTTCATATTGACGCGGCCAATGCTGCCACCGCGCTGGTAGGCCACATCGCCGTCTTCAAACGCGTCGTCGATTATGCCGTCATACATTTCAAGCAAGTCGCGGCCGTCGCCCTGGAGCAGGCCGCCTATTCGCCCACCCATCATGACGACACGATCAACACCGTCGCCTTGCTGCACGATCCCGGTGACCCAGCCGTCGCGGAGCTCCACCGTATCTATTCCAGGGCCAAAGGTCACATCGCCATTGATGGCGCCGCCTGTGGAGAGCGTCAGGCTGTTATCCCCGGAAAGATCGGTCAGGCCGGCACTACTGCCGTTGTTACACGTATAGGTGTCGTTACCGGTTCCCGGGGTGAGAACGCAGGCGGCGTGGGAGGGTTGAGGGATCATGTATTGCAATGAGATGAGGCCGACAGCTAAAACGGCCCGGGTCGAGAAACCACTGGGCTTTTGCATGGGGGTGTCCTAGGTTTGTTGTATTAACTGCTCCTGTTTTTGGGTTTAGCACAGTTTTTCAGTAGTGCAATTTTTTGGTACATGACGCGCAGGCCACGGAATACGTGGCCTGCGTGATGGCACTTTGGGTTTTTGCCCGCTCGGCTCAACCCAGTTGGTGACGATAGGGCAGGTCTGGGCCCGTCTTGCCGCAGGTCAGGGCGGCAGCCCGAATCGCGAAACCCAGCATGGCGTCGATCTGCTCGCGGCTCAGGTTTTGCAGCCCGTCAACTGAATCCAACTGCTGTTCCGTCAGCCACGCAATCAGCGCCGCCTGGAAGGTATCACCAGCGCCCACTGTATCGGCCATCACCACCTTGACCGCAGGTTGCGACCAGGTGCCATGCTGACGGCTGAATACCGACGCGCCGTCGCCGCCACGGGTGAGGAACACCAATTGGCAACGGTGTTGCAGCCAGCCTTGCAGCACGCTTTCCGGTGCCTGGTCGGGGTAGAGCAGGTGCAGGTCTTCGTCGCTGACCTTGATCAGGTCGGCGTGTTGCACCAGCTCTGCGACGCGCGCGCGCCACAGCTGAATATCGGGCTGCGGGTTAAGGCGCACGTTGGGGTCGAGGCTGATCAGGCGCTTGCCGCTTTCACGCTTGACCAGGTTCAGCAGCGTGTCACCAATGGGCTGTACCACCAGTGAAAACGAGCCCACATGCAGCCCGCGAATCTCATCGCCCAGGGGCGGCAGGTGCGTCAGTTGCAATTGCCGATCGGCGCAGCCTTCGCCGCGAAAGCTGTACTGCGGCGAGCCGTTGGCACCCACGGCGACCATCGCCAAGGTGGTCGGCGCGTCGAACTCCACCAGAAAGCCTTCGCTGATGCCTTCGTCTTTCAGTACCTGCTGCAAGCGCCTTCCGAGGTAATCGGTGGACAAGCCGGCAAAGAACGCCGACTCGATCCCCAGGCGCCGCAAACCCACCGCCACGTTGAACGGCGAGCCACCGGCAATCGCCTTGTAGTTGAGCTTGGCGGCCTGCCCGCTGGCATCCTCCTCGCTGAAGAAATCAAACAGCGCTTCACCACACACCAGATACATAGTTGCTCGCTCTTAAAGGGTTGCCACGTGCTGTTGATAACGCTCATACGCCTGTTGATAAGCGCTGACATTGGCCGCCACGGGTAAGGTACGGCTGGCAGGGTCAACGCTCACGCATTTGTCGCACAGGCTGGCCAGCGGTTCACCGCTCTGGCACCACGCCGCCTGGATCGCCGCGCCCAGGGCGGCGGCCTCGCTCTGTTCGGTACACACCACTTCGGTGTGCATGATATCGGCGACCATCTGCCGCCACAGCGGGCTTTTCGAGCCGCCACCGATCAGGCGGATGCTCTGGCTTTGCAGGCCGGTCTGGCGCAGCAGGTCGAGGCCATAACGCAGGCCGAAGGTGGTGCCTTCGACCACCGCGCGGCACAGGTTGGCCCGGGTCAGGTTGGTCATGGTCAGGCCCTGCAGGCTGCCAGTGGCGTGGGGCAGGGCGGGCACGCGTTCACCGTTGAGAAACGGCAGCATGCTCACCCCATCGGCGCCGATGGGCGCCTGTTCGACCAAGGCGTTGAAGGCGTCGAGGTCCAGTTCGAACAGCTCGCGGATCACGCCGGTGGCGTTGGTCAGGTTCATGGTGCAAATCAGCGGCAGCCAACCGCCGCTGGAGGAGCAGAAGGTCGCGACCGAGGCTTGGGGGCTGACGTTTGCCTGGTCGGCAAAGGCATACACGGTGCCCGATGAACCCAGGCTCATGGTGATCACCCCGGGGGCGATATTGCCGGTGCCAATGGCGCCCATCATATTGTCGCCGCCGCCACTGGACACCACCGCGTCAGGGTTGATGCCCAGGCGCTCGGCGATGGCCGGCAGGATCGTGCCCACCGCTTGGTCGGCTTCGATCAGTGTCGGCAACGCGGCTTGCAGGCGGCCGCTGGGGTCGATGTGCTGGAGCAATGCCACATCCCATTCGCGGCGGCGCACGTTGAAGTAACCGGTGCCCGACGCATCGCCATACTCGGCGCAGGCGCGGCCGGTGAGCCAGTAGTTGAGGTAATCGTGGGGCAGCAGGATATGGGCAATGCGCGCGAAGACGTCCGGGTGCTGTTCAAGGGTCCAGAGCAGCTTGGACACGGTGTAGCCCGGTGCGATGGCCACACCCAGGCGCTCCAGGGACCCACGTTCGCCCCCCAGATGCTGCAGCAGCCGGTCGTTCTCCGGCGTGGTTTCGGTGTCGCACCACAGCTTGGCCGGGCGCAACACTTCACCTTGTTCGTCCAGTAGCACCAGGCCGTGTTGCTGGCCGGACACGCCGATGCCGAGGATGTCCTGGCCGTCCACGCCGGCCTGTTGCAGCGCACGGTGGGTGGCGGCGGTGAAGGCGTCCAGCCACTCCTGGGTGTGTTGTTCACGACGGCCATTGGCGCCGCTGATCAAGCTGTGCGCGGCGGCGCCCAGGCCCAGCACCTTGCCGCTGGACGCATCGAGGACGATGGCTTTGGTGCCCTGGGTGCCGCAATCGATGCCGAGGTAGAGGTTTTGCTGGGTCATGAGGTGGGTGCTCAGCATTATTATTGGGTTGGAAATACGGTCGATGTGGGAGCTGGCTTGCCTGCGATAGCGGTGGTCCAGTCAACCCTGCAGTGACTGCCGGACCGCTATCGCAGGCAAGCCAGCTCCCACATGTTTAATCCGGTTTGTTCAGGAGGTTTTGCAGCGTGGCCGTGACGCCTTTGTCACGCAGGCTTGCATAGCAACGCTCGAACGCTGCCACAAACGCCGCCGACTTGGGAATAGCCGTGCCAAAAATCTCTTCCACCCCCAGCAACCGCTGGCTGATCAGCGCGTCATCGCTCACCAGCTCCTGGCAGAACGCTGCCCGTGGGTCCGGGATGCTGTAGCGCACGCCGTTTTCATCCACGCCTTTCAAGTACAACGCCCAGGCCGCCACCACCAGGGCCGCGCGTTCAGTCTCGCGGCAGTCGGCAATCAGGCGGTTGATGGTCGGCACGGTGAACTTGGGAAACTTCGATGAACCGTCGGAGCACACGCGCTCCAATTGGTCGGCAATCGCCTGGTTGGAAAAGCGCTCCACCAGGGTCTGCTTGTATTCGGTCAGGTCGATACCGGGCACCGGTGCCAGGTTCGGCGTGACGTCCAGGTCCATGTAGGCGCGCATATACGCCACGAACACGGGGTCGTTCATGGTCTCGTGAACGAACCGGTAGCCCTTGAGGAACCCCAGGTACGTGAGGGCCAGGTGGCTGCCGTTGAGCAGGCCGATTTTCATTTCTTCGTAAGGCGTGACGTCATCGGTGAACTGCACGCCGACCTTTTCCCAGGCCGGGCGACCGTTGACGAATTTGTCTTCCAGCACCCACTGCACAAACGGCTCGCACACCACCGGCCAGGCGTCGTCGATCCCGTGCTGGTCGTGCAGTTGCAGGCGGTGGGCGGTGCTGGTCATTGGCGTGATGCGGTCGACCATGGCATTCGGGAAGCTCACGTTGGCCTCAATCCAGTCATGCAGCCCGGCGTCGTGCAGGGCGGCGAAGGCCAGCAGGGCCTTGCGGGTGACGGCGCCGTTGTGGGGCAGGTTATCGCAGGACATCACCGTAAAGGCCGGGGTGCCGGCGGCGCGGCGCTGAGTCAGCGCGGCGCAGATAAAGCCGAACACGGTTTTCGGTGCCCTCGGGTGCGCCAGGTCATGCTGGATCTGCGGCAGGTGGGCCATGAACTCGCCGTTGCTGTCATCGATGCAGTAGCCGCCTTCGGTGATGGTCAGCGAGACGATGCGGATCTGCGGGCTGGCGAGCTTATCGATCAGCGCCTGGGCGCCGTCTTCGGCCAGCAGCATGTCGCTGATCGAGCCGATCACGCGCACTTGCGTGTCGTCGGTGTCGCCCAGTTCATACAGGGTGAACAAGTAATCCTGGCCGGCCAGGTCGTCGCGGGCCTTGCGGTCTTCACTGCGCAGGCCGACGCCGCAGATGCCCCAGTCCAGGCCTTCGCCGGTGTTCATCAGGGCATCGGTGTAAAACGCCTGGTGCGCACGGTGGAAACCGCCGACGCCAATGTGCGCGATGCCCTGGCGGGTGTCGGCAAGCGCGTAGGTCGGTACCTGCACTTCGGGCGCCAGTTGGGTGAGGTTGGCTTTATTCAATTTCATCGGGAAATACTCACGAAATCAGGCGGCAGCGCGCAGTGGGCGGGCCACGGCGACGCCATCGGTGTCGAACAGATGGCAGTGCGCCGGGTCCAGGTGCAGCTGCAGCGTCTCGCCGTATTGGCTGGCCATGTCGCCACGGATACGCATGGTCAACGGTTCACCGTTGCGGGTGATGACGTGGCAGAAGGTGTCGCTGCCCAGGCGCTCGCCGACGTCGGCGGTGACGGTCAGGGTGGTTTGCCCTGGCGTGGCCATTTCCAGGTGCTCGGGACGAATGCCCAGGGTCACCGCGCTGCCCACGCTCAGGGTGGCGCCGCTCAACGGCAGGCTGATCAGGGTGCCAGCGTCCAGTTGCACCTCGCAGCCTTGGCTGTCGACGCGGGTGACCTGGCCCTTGAGGAAGCCCATCTTCGGCGTGCCGAGAAAGCCCGCCACGAACAGGTTGGCCGGCTGGTGGTACAGCTCCAGCGGCGAGCCGACCTGTTCGATGCGCCCGCTGTTGAGCACCACCACCTTGTCGGCCAGGGTCATGGCTTCGACCTGGTCGTGGGTTACGTAGATCATGGTCGCTTGCAGTTCTTTATGCAGGCGCGCCAGTTCCAGGCGCATCTGCACACGCAGCGCCGCGTCGAGGTTGGACAGCGGTTCGTCGAACAGGAAGATCTTCGGGTTGCGCACAATCGCACGGCCAATCGCCACGCGCTGGCGCTGGCCACCCGAGAGCTGCTTGGGCTTGCGCTCCAGCAAAGGCCCCAGCTCAAGGATGCGCGCCGCTTCGCTGACTTTGCTCTCGACCAGTTTCTTGTCGACGCCCGCCAGGTCCAGGGCAAACGACATGTTCTTGCGCACGCTCATGTGCGGGTACAGCGCGTAGGTCTGGAACACCATGGCCAGGTCGCGCTTGGCCGGGGTGACTTCGGTGATGTCGCGGCCATCGAGCTCGATGGTACCTTCAGTGACTTCTTCCAGGCCGGCGATCAGGCGTAGCAGCGTGGACTTGCCACAACCCGACGGGCCGACAAACACCACGAACTCTTTGTCGTTCACTTCCAGGTCAATGCCCTTGATGATGGAAAAACCTTCGAAGCCTTTTTGCAGATTCTTGATTTTCAGGTTGGCCATGATGGGCCTCCTTTTCGAATTATTATTTGACGGCGCCAAAGGACAAACCGCGTACCAACTGCTTCTGGCTGATCCAGCCAAAGATCAGGATCGGCGCGCAGGCCAGGGTCGAGACGGCGGATAACTTGGCCCAGAACAAACCTTCGGGGCTGGAGTAAGAGGCGATCAAGGCGGTCAACGGCGCGGCGCTGGAGGAGGTCAAGTTCAGCGACCAGAACGCCTCGTTCCAGCACAGGATCAACGACAGCAACACCGTGGACGCCAGGCCACCCTTGGCGATGGGCAGCAGCACGCGGACCATTTCCTGCCACAGGGTGGCGCCGTCCAGGCGGGCGGCTTCGAGGATGTCCTTGGGGATATCTTTGAAGTAGGTGTACACCATCCACACCACAATCGGCAGGTTGATCAGGGTGTAGATGATGATCAGCGCAATGCGCGTGTCCAACAGGCCAAAGCTCTTGGCCAGCAGGTAGATCGGCATCAGCACGCCCACCGGCGGCAGCATCTTGGTGGACAACATCCACAGCAGCGTGCCCTTGGTACGCTGGGTTTCGTAGAACGCCATGGAGTAGGCGGCCGGCACCGAAATCAGCAGGCACAGGGCGGTAGCGCTGAACGAGATCACTACCGAATTCCAGGCATAGGCGAAGTAGTTGCTGCGCTCGTTGATGTGCAGGTAGTTCTCCAGCGTCGGCGTGAAGATGAACTGCGGCGGGGTGGCGAACGCGTCGATTTCGGTCTTGAAACTGGTCAGCACCATCCAGAAGATCGGAAAGAAAATCAGGATCGCGATGGCCCAGGCCAACGTGCCGAGCAACAGGCTTTGCAGGCGGCGGGATTGTTGAAGCGTCATGGCGCGGCCCTCAAGGCTTGTCAGTCAGGTTTTTGCCGATCATCCGCACCAGGATGATCGCCGCGATATTGGCGATGACCACGGCAATCAAGCCGCCGGCCGAGGCCATGCCCACGTCGAACTGCACCAGCGCCTGGTTGTAGATCAGGTAGGCGAGGTTGGTGGAGGCGTAGCCGGGGCCACCGTTGGTGGTGGTGAAGATTTCGGCGAACACCGAGAGCAGGAAGATGGTTTCGATCATCACCACCACGGCAATCGGGCGGGCCAGGTGGGGCAAGGTCAGGTGCCAGAAGATCGCAATGGCGCCGGCACCGTCCAGGCGTGCGGCTTCTTTTTGCTCCTGGTCCAGGGACTGCATGGCGGTCATCAGCAGCAGGATCGCGAAGGGCAGCCATTGCCACGACACAATGATGATGATCGACAGCAGCGGGTAATGCGCCAGCCAGTCCACCGGCTCGGCGCCGAAGAACTTCCATACGGCAGCGAGGATCCCCGACACCGGGTGAAAAATCAGGTTCTTCCAGATCAGCGCGCCCACGGTGGGCATGATGAAGAACGGCGAGATCAGCATCACCCGCACGATGCCGCGCCCCAGAAACTCACTGGCCTCCAGCAGCGCACTGATCAACACGCCGAACACCACGCTGATCAGCAACACGCTGCCCACCAGCAACAGGGTATTGGTGGCGCCGGGCAGGAAGCCCGAATCGGTGATGAAGTAGCTGAAGTTCTCCAGCCCCACGAATTGGTTTTCGCCGGGGTAGAGCAGGTTGTAGCGGATCAGCGAAAAGTACAGGGTCATGCCCAGCGGCACGATCATCCACAGCAGCAGCAAGGCCACCGAGGGGCTGACGAGAAACCAGCCGGGGTTGGCCAGGCGGTTTTTGGTGGGTGTATTCATGGTGATCAGAACCAGTCAGATGTATACAGAACTGTGGGAGCGGGCTTGCTCGCGAAGGCGGTGTGTCAGTCACGGATGCATCAACTGGAAGAACGCATTCGCGAGCAAGCCCGCTCCCACATTAATTACGGGGTTCCGTACTATTTAGGATAACCAGCCCGCTTCATTTCCCGCTCGGTGGTGTTCTGCGCGGCGGTCAATGCAGCATCGACGGTTTGCTGACCGGTCAACGCACCCGAGAAGAACTTGCCCACCTGGGTACCAATCGCCTGGAATTCCGGAATGGTCACCAACTGGATACCGATATACGGCACCGGTTTCTCGGTTGGCTTGGTCGGGTCGGCCACTTTCAGCGACTCCAGCGTCACCTTGGCGAACGGCGCGGCCTTCATGTACTCGTCGCTGTAGGTGGATTGGCGCGTACCGGGCGGCACGTTGGCGATGCCATCGGTCTTGGCCACGAGCTGGCCGTATTCCTTGGAGGTGGCCCAACTGGTGAACACCTTGGCGGCGTCCTTGGCCTTGGAACTGGTGGGGATCGCCAGGCTCCAGGAGTACAGCCACGAGGTGCCCTTGTCGGTTTTCTCATGGGGCGCGAAGGTAAAGCCCACATGGTCTGCGACCTTGCTCTGGCTCTTGTCGGTGACAAACGAGCCGGCCACGCTGGCATCCACCCAGATCGCGCACTTGCCGCTGTTGAACAGCGCCAGGTTTTCATTGAAGCCGTTGCTGGAGGCGCCCGGCGGGCCGGATTTTTTCATGTTGTCGACGTAGAAGTTCAGCGCATTCTTCCACTCGGGGCCGTTGAATTCTGGCTGCCACTTCTCATCGAACCAGCGCGCGCCGAAGCCGTTGGCCAGGGTGGTGATCAGCGCCATGTTCTCACCCCAACCGGCTTTGCCGCGCAGGCACAGGCCGTATTGCTCTTTGGATTTGTCGGTGAGTTTGGCGGCGAATTCGCCGATCTGGCTCCAGGTCGGGTGCTCGGGCATGCTCAGCCCGGCGTCCTTGAACAGGTCGGTGCGGTAATAGGTGATCGAGCTTTCGGCGTAGAACGGCAGGGCGTACAACGAGCCCTTGACCGACAAACCGTCACGCACCGAAGGGAACACATCGTCGAGGTCGTAGGACGCCGGCAAGTCCTTCATCGGCTCCAGCCACCCCTTGGCGCCCCAGAGTGCGGCTTCGTACATGCCGATGGTCAACACATCGAACTGCCCGCCTTGGGTGGCGATGTCGGTGGTCAGGCGTTGGCGCAGCACGTTTTCTTCGAGCACCACCCAGTTCAACTTGATCTCCGGATGCTCGGCCTCGAAGGTTTTCGAGAGCTTCTGCATGCGGATCATGTCGCTGTTATTGACGGTGGCAATGGTCAGGGTTTGCGCGCCAAGGCTGACGGCGCTGAGGGTCATGCAGGTGCAGGCAAGCAATGCTTTTGCTGTGAACTTCATCGCGCACTCCATTTCCGCGCCCAGGGGGCTACAGAAGGACGGTTATTGTTGTTGTGTCTTCCTACCAGGAGTCAGGAAGAGTGTGCGTTGATTACAGCCTTCAAAAGCGGCGGTGACAAATCCTTGGGAGCACGCTCACTGATACTTTTTTGCACTCGGTGATCGCCCTCAAACGAAGCTTGAGGGCGATCGATGCAGGATTTAGCGCTCGATATCAGCCAATACGCGTTCAGCCAACAACCTGGATACCTCAATCAACTGTGCAATACCCAGCGCACCTTCTCGTCGCGAGCCGTCGAGTTCAAAGGCGAAATCGCAGGTGAGGGCGTGGGCAGAGGCGAGGGATTCGCTGAGGTTGACGAGTAGGTCTTGGGTGCAGAGGCCGTCTTTAACGGTGAATAGCACGCTGGCAGGGGGATTTGGTGTGGGTTTGATCATGGTGAAACTCCGGAGATATTAAGGAGCTGCCATTGATCGCCGCGACGCGATGGGGGTGGCAGCTGTACGCGGGTTCGCGGACCGACTCTCCAGAACATCGGCATACCCGAAGGTATCCCGCGCACAGCCGCCATAGCGCCGCACAGTAGACGATAAAAAAGCGCCAACTGAAAGGACACACGACGCTTTTGCGTCTGAAGAAATACGGGCCGCGACGCCCGACCGCTGCGTTTGCAGCGGTGTAAGGAGACTAGAGATCGAGTGTCCTAGGGGCAACCTCAAAGGCTTGTAAGACGTTTCTGTTTCCCACTACCTAGACGAACGATCAACCTCAAGCCAAATTCTGCTCCGTCAACCGCTGCACCGCCAACCGCCGATAGTGAGACGGCGTCATCCCCTTAAGCTGCTGAAACCGCCGATTAAAGTTGGAAATATTATTAAACCCCGACTCAAAACACACATCCGTCACGGCCTTGTCCCCATCGGCCAGCAATTCACAGGACTTGCTGATACGCAGCCGATTGACGAATTCAATAAAAGTGCGCCCGGTCGCCTGTTTGAACACCCTGGAAAAATACGTTGGCTTCATCCCCAGGTACTCCGCCACTTCCTCAAGCGGCAGCTCGCGGGCGTAGTGGGCAAAGATGTAGTCCACCGCGCGGTTGGTGCGGTCGATGCTGTGTTCGTCGGCTTGCTGTGGCGTGGTCACGCCGGACAGTAACTGGTAGTCCTCACAGGCGCTCAACACTTCCAGCAAGATAAAGAAGTGCCCCAGGCGTGCCATGCCCCGGGCGTCTTCGATGCGTTGCATCAGGGTCATGGCGTGGGCGATGGTTTTTTTGCAGCGAAACTCGATGCCGTATTGCGCACGTTCAAGCAGCGGCGCCAGGCTTTTGAGTTCGGTGAAGATGTGGCTGCCGTGTTCGAACAATTCATCGGTGAAGTTCACCAGCATGTCGCGCTTGGGCACGACTTCGTCTTCTTCCACCTGGCTGATCCAGTTATGGGGCAGGTTGGGGCCGGTGAGGAACAGGCTTTCGGGGTAGAAGTTGCCGATGTAGTCGCCGATAAACACCTTGCCGGAGCTGGCGACGATCAGGTGCAGTTCGTATTCCTTGTGGAAATGCCAGCGCACCAGGGGGCAGGGGAAGCCGTGCTGGCGATAGATGATGGACAGGCCGTTGTGGTCGTCCATCAGCTCGTAGGAAGGGTCGGTGATGCGCGTTGCTCGGGTCATGCTGCCGTCGCTTTATTGTGGTTGCTGCGTAGGATAATGCCCCGTCCCGCGCGACCTCGCCAGCGCCAGTGTTTATAGGGTGCGGTTTTTGGCCTCGATCCACTGGGACATGTACTGGGTACTTTTATGCGCGTGGTGGCGCAGCATGCTGCCGGTGAAGTTGTCCCGGCGATGGACGGCAAGGTTGCTGCGGCAACGTTCCAGGCATTCCACCAAGGCGGGCCCGTGCACGTCCTGGTCATAGCGTCGGGCCAGCAGTTGGCGCCCATGCTCCTGGGCTTGAGTCCAGCGCTCGCGGTCTTGGTAAAGGGCCACGGCAGCGGCGGCCAGGGCCGGGGCGTCCTGTGCGATCACGCCGGGCCAGGGTTGGTCATCGCCCATGGCCTCGGCGCCGATGGGGGTGGGGACATTCGGCGTGCCACACAGCATGGCGTCCACCAACTTGCCCTTGATGCCGGCGCCAAAGCGCAGCGGTGCCAGGCAGATACGCGCGGCGGTCATGACGTGCAATGCATCTTCGGCCCAGTTCATCACATGGAAACCCTGCGCCGGGTTGTGCAGGGCGGTGGCCTTGGGCGGGGTGTAGGCGCCGTAGATGTGCAACTGCGCGCCCGGCAGTTGTTGGCGAATCAGTGGCCACAGGCTGTGCTTCATCCACAGCACCGCATCCCAGTTGGGCGCGTGGCGGAAGTTGCCGATGCTGAGGAAATGCGCACGGTCTTCAAAGGGCGCAAATGCAGCGCTGGGCGGTTGCAGCATCAACGGGCACCAGTGGAGCAGGGCGGCAGGCACCTTGAACTGTTCGGTGAGCAGGCGGATTTCCACGTCGGAGATCATCAGGCTGATGTCACAGCGGTAAATCGCGGCGATTTCGCGTTTGGCCAGGTCGGTATCGGCCATGCGCTGGAACTCGTCCTCCAATGCCGGCGCGAACAGGGCGCTGAAGTCGTCGCTGTCGGGGTTGGCTTTCACCTGCTCCTTGAAACGCTGGTGGCGAGCGTCGCGCAGGCTTTGCAGGTCGGAGGTCTCCAGCACCCGCAGCGCGTCGGGGCAGCATTGTTCCACGCGCCAGCCGAATTGCTCCTCCATCATGAAACGGTCGAACAGCACAATGTCCGGGGCCAGTTCGCGGACAAAGTCATCGAAACTGCTGTTATTCAGTTCGATGGCGCGTTCGGCGATCCCGAGTGCGGGCAAGTCGGCCTTGTGCTCGCCAATGGTGGCGGGGCTGCTGAAGGTAATGTCCCAACCTTGCGTAAGAAAACTCTCAAGGATTTGCATCATATGCCCGCCCGCTGCAGAAGAACGGGGTTCGGGCCAGACGTAGCCAATGACCAGGACTTTGGTGGCGGGTTGATGCATGAAATGAGTCCTTCGTGCCGTCGGGGCGGGCCTAAAAAAGCGGCTGATTAAATCACACTTTTGCGGCGCAACAAGCCTTGCGAGGAAATGCTGATTAATGCGTGGATTTTAATTGCGAAATGAGCTTGTGGCCTGTCAACGTTCACAGTTATCGCGGCTTGTGCAGGGTGTTAGGTTCGCTACAGCTTTCCGGATGTAGGGCGGTCGGAAACTCATCAAATCGTTTTCAGGAGGTGCCTACCATGGATGACCATGAACAAACCAACAAGGGGAACGCGGTTGAAGCTGACTGGCATAACGTCACATTGACAAGGGGTGTTACCGGCTATAGCGGCAATTTGCGTATCAGGTTTCAGCGCTCAGGTAACACGCTGACGTTGACAACCGAGGACTACATGATCAAGGGCGATAGTTCACGTAACAAAGCCAATATTAATTACGATGTCAAGGTCGGCAACAACACTGTATGGGACCTGGACTCGCCCGATGACCGTATGCAGGATGGGCAGTGGCATACTTGGTCAAACTACAAGTCAGTAGCGATTCCGAGCGGGACTCAGACGATAACGTTCAGGGCAGAGTTTATCTTTGATATGTCCGGACCCGATGATCGGGCAATAGCGACGCATGCCGTAAGCATCTAGCTCGCGAGCGCCAACGTCTTGCCGGGCACCCCCGGTGCCCGGCATTTCCTATCTATCGAACTGAATCTATATCAGCGCAATTTCGGCGGGTAAGCACGTGTTCGCGCCCGATTCCAGGCGGTGTCGGTATTGATCATGCGTGGGGACATGACAATTTGTGTCTGGCGGTAGGTAGCTTCGGCACTTTGTGGTTAACTTCCGCCTCTCGAATTCGTTTAACCAAACCCAGCATAAGGATTCTGTTCATGGCTCAAGTCACTCTTAAAGGCAACCCGGTCCAGGTTGAAGGCGATTTGCCGAAAGTCGGCGCAAAAGCCGCAGACTTCACCCTGACCGCCGGCGATCTGTCCAACGCCACCCTGGCTACCTTTGCCGGCAAGCGCAAAGTGCTGAACATCTTCCCAAGCGTTGACACCCCAACCTGCGCCACTTCGGTGCGCAAGTTCAACGCCCAGGCCAACGACGTGGCCAACACCGTGGTGCTGTGCATCTCCACCGACCTGCCATTCGCCCAGGCACGTTTCTGCGGCTCCGAAGGCCTGGAAAACGTGAAGAACCTGTCGGACTTCCGTGATTCGGACTTCGCTGTTGATTACGGTGTGGCCATTGCCGACGGCCCGCTCAAAGGCCTGACCGCACGCGCTGTCGTGGTACTGGACGAAAACGACAACGTGCTGCACAGCGAGCTGGTCAAGGAAATCGCTGAAGAGCCAAACTACGACGCCGCCCTGGCTGTGTTGAAGTAACTGTTTCTACGTATGACTGTCGTTTGGCAGTAACACGTATGATGCATGATTGCGGCCTGGCCTAGTCCAGGCCGTTTTTATTTGAGCGTCAGCGGCTTAGCGAAATAGCCGGTGGACTAAGATCAAAAGTTAAACGTTGTAAGCCTAAGGTAAATAGCCGGTAAAGGTGCTTTTCTAAACGCACCCCAGTGCTTATCTTTCAGCCTCCCGAAGAAGAAGCTCTCACCCCCAATGGTTGATCACTCCATGCAATCCTCCTCCCGCAACTCCCGCCGCTGGCTGTTTGGCCTGCTCGTGCTGCTGGTTATCGCCGGCCTGTGCTGGAAATTCTGGCCCAGTGGCGCGGCCCATAAAGATGCTCCGGCGGGGCACACGGGCAAGACCGGCATGGCGCGGCCGGGCTTCGGTGGTTCCACCGGGCCGGTACCGGTGCGTGTGGCACCGGCGGTGCTGGGGGAGTTCCCGGTGTACTACAAGGCCCTGGGGACGGTCACTGCGCTGAACACCATTAATGTGCGCAGCCGGGTGGGCGGTGAGCTGGTCAAGATCGCCTTCGAGGAAGGGCAGATGGTCAAGGCCGGCGACCTGCTGGCAGAAATCGACCCACGCAGCTACCAGAACGCTTTGCTCCAGGCCCAGGGCACCTTGCTGCAGAACCAGGCCCAGTTGAAGAACGCCCAGGTTGATGTACAGCGTTATCGCGATCTGTACGCCCAGGACAGTATCGCCAAGCAAACCCTGGACACCGCCGAAGCGCTGGTTTTGCAATACCAGGGCACGGTCAAGACCAACCAGGGCGCGGTGGACGACGCCAAGCTCAACCTGGAATTCACCAAGATCCGCGCGCCCATCAGTGGCCGCGTCGGTTTGCGCCAGCTTGACGTCGGCAACCTCGTCGCCGCCAACGACACCACCGCCCTGGCGGTGATCACCCAGACCCAGCCGATCAGCGTGGCCTTCACCCTGCCGGAAAATACCCTGGAAACCGTGTTGGCCCGTTACCACGCCGGCAACAAATTGCCCGTGGAAGCCTGGGACCGTAGCGACGTGAAAAAACAGGCGGTCGGCGTACTGCAAAGCCTGGACAACCAGATTGATGTGACTACCGGCACGCTGAAATTCAAGGCGCGTTTCGATAACAAGGACCAGGCGCTGTTCCCCAACCAGTTCGTCAATGTGCACCTGCTGGCCGACACCTTGAAGAACGTGGTGCTGGCACCCTCCGCGGCGATCCAGTTCGGCAACAATGGCACCTTTGTCTACAAGCTCGACGGTGACAAGAAGGTCAAGGTCCAGCCGCTGGTGGTGGGCGACACCGATGGCGAAAACACTGTGATCAAGGAAGGCCTGGCCGCTGGCGACCGCGTGGTACTGGAAGGTACTGACCGCCTCAAGGACGGCAGCGAGATCGAAGTGGTCAACGCCAGCAGCGAGGTGCCGACCACCCCGACCGAACACCTGCAAGGCAAGCCCGCAGCAAAAGGGGAGACCGGTGCTGACGCCGGCAAGGCGCAAAAGGTCGGTTCATGAACCTGTCGCGTCTGTTCATCCTTCGCCCGGTCGCCACCACGCTGAGCATGCTGGCCATTGTCCTGGCCGGCATCATCGCGTACCGCCTGCTGCCGGTGTCGGCGTTGCCACAGGTGGATTACCCGACCATCCGGGTGATGACCCTGTACCCCGGCGCCAGCCCCGATGTGATGACCAGCGCGGTCACCGCACCGCTGGAGCGCCAGTTCGGGCAAATGCCCGGGCTTACGCAGATGGCGTCCACCAGCTCCGGCGGTGCCTCGGTGCTGACCCTGCGTTTCAACCTCGACATCAATATGGATGTCGCCGAGCAACAGGTGCAGGCCGCGATCAACGCCGCCACCAACCTGCTGCCCAAGGATTTGCCGGCGCCGCCGGTGTACAACAAGGTCAACCCGGCAGATACCCCGGTGCTGACCCTGGCAATCACCTCCAAGACCATGTTGCTGCCCAAACTCAATGATTTGGTCGATACGCGCATGGCGCAGAAAATCGCGCAGATCAGCGGCGTCGGCATGGTCAGCATCGCCGGTGGCCAGCGCCAGGCCGTGCGCATCAAGGTCAACCCCGAGGCCCTGGCGGCCAATGGCTTGAACCTCTCGGACGTGCGCGCCCTGATCGCCGCCTCCAACGTCAACCAGCCCAAGGGTAACTTTGACGGCCCCACCCGCGTGTCGATGCTCGACGCCAACGACCAGTTGGTCTCGCCCGAGCAATATGCCGAACTGATCCTGGCCTACAACAATGGCGCGCCGCTGCGGCTCAAGGATGTGGCGCAGATCGTCGACGGCGCCGAAAACGAGCGCCTCGCCGCCTGGGCCAACGAGAACCAGGCTGTGCTGCTCAATATCCAGCGCCAGCCGGGTGCCAACGTGATCGAGGTGGTGGACCGCATCAAGGCCCTGCTGCCCAGCATCACCGACAACCTGCCGGCCGGCCTGGACGTGACGGTGCTCACCGACCGTACCCAGACCATCCGCGCCTCGGTCAAAGACGTACAGCACGAGCTTCTGATCGCCATTGCCCTGGTGGTAATGGTGACGTTCCTGTTCCTGCGCCGCGTCAGCGCCACGATCATTCCGTCCATCGCGGTGCCGCTGTCCCTGGTGGGCACCTTTGGCGTGATGTACCTGGCCGGATTCTCCATCAATAACCTGACGCTGATGGCCCTGACCATCGCCACCGGGTTTGTGGTGGACGACGCCATCGTGATGCTGGAGAACATCTCGCGCTATATCGAGGAAGGCGAGACGCCGATGGCGGCCGCGCTCAAGGGCGCCAAGCAGATTGGTTTCACCCTGATATCCCTGACCTTGTCGCTGATTGCGGTGTTGATCCCGCTGCTGTTCATGGCTGATGTGGTCGGGCGGCTGTTCCGTGAATTTGCTATCACCCTGGCCGTGGCGATCCTGATTTCCCTGGTGGTGTCCCTGACCCTCACGCCCATGATGTGCGCGCGTCTGCTCAAGCGCGAACCCAAGGAAGAAGAGCAGGGCCGCTTCTACAAGGCCAGCGGCGCCTGGATTGATTGGCTGATCGAAGCCTACGGCCGCAAGCTGCAATGGGTGCTCAAGCACCAGCCGCTGACGTTGCTGGTGGCGATCGCCACCCTGGGGCTCACGGTGGTGCTGTACCTGGTGGTGCCCAAGGGCTTTTTCCCGGTTCAGGACACCGGGGTGATCCAGGGCATTTCCGAGGCGCCGCAGTCGATTTCTTTTGCGGCCATGAGCCAGCGCCAACAGGAACTGGCGAAGATCATCCTCGCCGACCCTGCGGTCGAGAGCCTGTCGTCCTACATTGGTGTGGATGGCGATAACGCCACCCTCAACAGCGGCCGCTTGCTGATCAACCTCAAGGCCCACGGCCAGCGCGACTTGAGCGCAGCCCAGGTGATCACTCGCCTGCAACCGCAGATCGACAAGCTGGTGGGCATCCGCTTGTTCATGCAACCGGTGCAGGACCTCACTATCGAGGACCGGGTCAGCCGTACCCAGTATCAGTTCAGCATGTCCTCGCCGGACGCCGAACTGCTGGCGTTGTGGAGCGGCAAGCTGGTACATGCCCTCAGCCAGTTGCCGGAACTCACCGACGTGGCCAGTGACCTGCAGGACAAAGGCTTGCAGGTGTACCTGGTGATTGATCGCGATGCGGCCTCGCGCCTGGGCGTGAGCGTCTCGACCATCACCGATGCGCTGTATGACGCCTTCGGCCAGCGCCAGATCTCCACCATCTATACCCAGGCCAGCCAGTACCGGGTGGTGTTGCAGGCCCAGTCCGGCGAAACCCTCGGCCCGGCGGCCCTCAACCAGATCCATGTGAAGACCACCGACGGTGGCCAAGTACGCCTGTCGAGCCTGGCCCATGTGGAACAGCGCCAGGCACAGTTGGCAATTGCCCATATCGGTCAGTTCCCGGCGGTGATGATGTCGTTCAACCTGGCGCCCGGCGTGGCGCTGGGCAAAGGCGTGGAGCTGATCAACCAGACCCAGAAGGACATCGGCATGCCGGTGGGCGTGCAAACCCAGTTCCAGGGCGCGGCCCAGGCGTTTGAAGCCTCGTTGTCGAGCACTTTGCTGTTGATCCTGGCGGCGGTGGTCACCATGTACATCGTGCTCGGTGTGCTCTATGAGAGCTATATCCACCCGATCACCATCCTCTCGACCTTGCCATCGGCGGCAGTGGGGGCCTTGTTGGCGTTGCTGCTCAGCGGCAATGACCTGGGCATGATCGCGATCATCGGCATCATCCTGCTGATCGGTATCGTGAAAAAGAACGCGATCATGATGATCGACTTCGCCCTCGACGCCGAACGCAACCAGGGCCTGGACCCGCAGACGGCGATCTACCAGGCGGCGCTGCTGCGCTTCCGGCCGATCCTGATGACCACCCTGGCCGCCTTGTTCGGTGCCGTGCCGTTGATGCTCGCCAGCGGCTCCGGCGCCGAACTGCGCCAGCCCCTGGGCCTGGTGATGGTCGGTGGCTTGCTGGTGAGCCAGGTGTTGACGCTGTTCACCACGCCGGTGATCTACCTGTACTTCGATCGTCTTGGCCGGCGCTGGCGCAAAGAGCCGCAACGCCTGGAGCCGGTTGAGCCATGAACCTGTCCGGACCTTTCATCCGCCGGCCGGTAGCCACTATGCTGCTGAGCCTGGCGATCATGCTGCTCGGTGGCGTCAGCTTCAACTTGCTGCCGGTGTCGCCATTGCCGCAGATCGACTTCCCGGTGATCGTGGTGTCGGCCAGCTTGCCCGGTGCCAGCCCCGAGGTGATGGCGTCTACGGTGGCCACGCCGCTGGAGCGCTCATTCGGCGCGATTGCCGGTATCACCACCATGAGCAGTTCCTCCAGCCAGGGCTCTACCCGGGTGATTCTGGCGTTCGATTCCGACCGCGACATCAACGGCGCGGCCCGGGAAGTGCAGGCGGCCATCAACGCGTCGCGCAACCTGCTGCCCAGCGGCATGCGCAGCATGCCCACCTACAAGAAGATCAACCCGTCCCAGGCGCCGATCATGGTGCTGTCGCTGACCTCCGACGTGTTGCAGAAGGGCCAGTTGTACGACCTGGCCTCGACCATCCTGTCCCAGAGCCTGTCCCAGGTGCCGGGCGTGGGCGAAGTGCAGATCGGCGGCAGTTCGCTGCCGGCGGTGCGTATCGAACTGGAACCCAAGGCCCTCGATCAGTACGGCGTCGCCCTGGACGATGTGCGCAACACCATCGCCAACGCCAACCAGCGCCGGCCCAAAGGCTCCCTGGAAGACAGCGAGCGAAACTGGCAGATCCAGGCCAACGATCAGTTGGAGAAAGCCAAGGACTATGAACCCCTGCTGATTCGTTATCAGGATGGCGCGGCCCTGCGTCTCAAAGACGTGGCGAAGATCACCGATGGGGTGGAAGACCGCTACAACAGCGGCTTCTTCAACAATGATTCGGCGGTGTTGCTGGTGATCAACCGCCAGTCCGGTGCCAACATCATCGAAACCGTGCGGCAGATCAAGGCGCAGTTGCCGGCCTTGCAGGCGGTGTTGCCGTCCAGCGTCAAGCTCAGCCTGGCCATGGACCGTTCACCCGTGATCACCGCCACCCTGCATGAGGCGGAAATGACCCTGCTGATTGCCGTGGGGCTGGTGATCCTGGTGGTGTACCTGTTCCTGGGTAACTTCCGTGCTTCGCTGATCCCGACCCTGGCGGTGCCGGTGTCGCTGGTGGGCACCTTTGCGGTGATGTACCTGTACGGCTTTTCGTTGAACAATTTCTCGCTGATGGCGCTGATCCTCGCCACCGGGCTGGTGGTGGACGATGCCATCGTGGTGCTGGAGAACATTTCCCGGCACATCGACGAGGGCGTGCCACCGATGAAAGCCGCCTACCTGGGCGCCCAGGAGGTCGGCTTTACCTTGCTGTCGATGAACGTGTCGCTGGTGGCGGTGTTCTTGTCCATCCTGTTTATGGGCGGCATTGTCACCAACCTGTTCCGTGAATTTTCCATCACCTTGTCGGCGGCGATCATCGTCTCGCTGATTGTCTCGCTGACCCTGACGCCCATGCTCTGTGCCCGTTGGCTAAAGCCGCATGTGAAGGAGCGGCAGACCGGTTTGCAGCGCTGGAGCCAGAAGGTCAACGACCGCATGGTCGCCGGCTACGCCACCAGCCTGGATTGGGTGTTGCGCCATCGGCGCCTGACCTTGCTCAGCCTGTTGGTCACCGTGGGCGTGAATATCGCGCTGTACGTGGTGGTGCCCAAAACCTTCATGCCCCAGCAGGATACCGGCCAGTTGATCGGTTTTGTGCGCGGCGACGATGGCCTGTCGTTCAGCGTGATGCAGCCGAAGATGGAGATCTTTCGCCAGGCGGTGCTCAAGGACCCGGCGGTGCTCAGCGTGGCCGGCTTTATCGGTGGCAACCAAGGCACTAACAATGCGGTGATGCTGGTGCGCCTCAAGCCGCTTGGCGAACGCAACATCTCCGCCCAGGCAGTGATCGAGCGCCTACGCAAGGAGGTGCCGCTGGTGCCGGGCGGGCGCTTGTTCCTCATGGCCGACCAGGACCTGCAGTTCGGGGGCGGCCGCGACCAGACCAGCGCGCAATATTCCTACATCCTGCAAAGCGGCGACCTGGCCGCGTTGCGCCTGTGGTACCCGAAAGTGGTGGCGGCGATGCGTGAGTTGCCGGAGCTGACTGCCATCGACGCCCGCGAAGGCCGCGGCGCGGCCCAGGTGACGTTGATTGTCGACCGCGACCAGGCCAAGCGCCTGGGCATCGACATGGATATGGTCACGGCGGTGCTCAACAACGCCTACAGTCAGCGGCAGATTTCCACCATCTACGACAGCCTCAACCAGTACCAGGTGGTGATGGAGGTCAATCCCAAATACGCCCAGGACCCGATCACCCTCAACCAGATGCAGGTGATCACCGCCGACGGCGCACGGGTGCCGTTGTCGACCATTGCTCATTATGAAAACAGCCTGGCCGATGACCGCGTCAGCCATGAAGGCCAGTTCGCTTCGGAGAATATCGCCTTTGACATGGCGCCCGGCGTCACGGTGGAGCAGGGCACGGCGGCCATCGAGCGTGCGATTGCCAAGGTCGGGCTGCCCGAAGATGTGATCGCCAAGATGGCCGGCACCGCCGATGCGTTCGCCGCGACTCAGAAAGGCCAGCCGTTCATGATTCTCGGCGCGCTGGTGGCGGTGTACCTGGTGCTGGGTATTTTGTATGAAAGCTACATTCACCCGCTGACCATCCTGTCTACGCTGCCGTCGGCCGGTGTCGGTGCGTTGTTGGCGATCTACCTGCTAGGCGGCGAGTTCAGCCTGATTTCCTTGCTGGGTTTGTTCCTGTTGATCGGCGTGGTGAAGAAAAACGCGATCCTGATGATCGACCTCGCGCTGCAGTTGGAGCGCAACGACGGCATGAGCCCGCTGGAGTCGATCCGCAGCGCCTGCCTCTTGCGGCTGCGGCCGATCCTGATGACTACCCTGGCCGCGATCCTCGGTGCCTTGCCGTTGCTGCTCGGCAGCGGCGATGGCGCGGAAATGCGTCACCCGTTGGGCCTGACCATCATTGGCGGCCTGGTGTTCAGCCAGATCCTGACCCTTTACACCACCCCGGTGGTTTACCTTTACCTCGACCGCGCGCGCCACCGCTTCAATGCCTGGCGCGGCGTGCGTACCGATGCTGCCCTGGACACTGCGCTATGACCGACCCCACCAACGCCCCTGCAACCCCTGTAGGAGCGAGCTTGCTCGCGAAGAACGCCCATGCGCCGCGCTCATCCAGAATGAACGCGTTATCGTTGACGGCTTTCGCGAGCAAGCTCGCTCCTACAGTGGGACTGGCTATGTTGCTCAGCGCCTGCGCCATCGGCCCTGACTACAACCGCCCGGAGGTCATCGAGCCGGTGCAGTTCAAGGAGGCCCAGGGCTGGCGCCAGGCCAACCCCAGCGACTCCCTGGCCCGCGGCGCCTGGTGGGAGCTGTACGGTGACCGTCAACTCAACGACCTGGTGGTACGCCTCAACGCCTCCAACCAGACCGTCGCCCAGGCCGAAGCGCGTTTTCGTCAGGCAAAGGCATTGGTGCGCAGCTCACGCGGGGCGTTTTACCCCAGCGTTGACCTGAGCGTTGGCAAAACCCGCGCCAGCCAGGGCACCGGCAGCAGCAGTGCCAGCCTTAGCAGTTCCAGCAGCGGGATTCGCGACACCCTCAATGCCCAGTTGGGTGTGAGCTGGGAGGCGGATATCTGGGGCAAGTTACGCCGTGGCCTGGAGGCCAACGAAGCCAGTGCCGAGGCAAGCTCGGCCGACCTGGCCGCAATGCGCCTGAGCCAACAGTCGGAGTTGGTGCAAAGCTACCTGCAATTGCGGGTCATGGACGAACAGACGCGCCTGCTGCAAGCCACGTTGGACACCTACCAGCGTTCGTTGAAAATGACCGAAAACCAATACCGTGCCGGTGTGGCCGGCAAGGACGCCATCGCCCAGGCGCAAACCCAGCTCAAGACCACCCAGGCCAGCCTGATTGACCTGATCTGGCAGCGCGCCCAGCTGGAAAACGCCATTGCGGTGTTGATCGGCGAGGCGCCGGCTAACTTCAATCTGGCTGTGAGCAACGACATCCCGGCCCTGCCGCAGATACCGGTGAGCCTGCCGTCCCAATTGCTGGAGCGCCGCCCCGATATCGCCTCGGCCGAGCGCTCGGTCATCGCCGCCAACGCCAATATCGGCGTGGCCAAGGCGGCTTATTATCCGGACCTCAGCCTGAGCCTGCAGGGCGGCTATTCCAGCAGTACGTACGAGGACTGGATCAGCCTGCCGAACCGTTTCTGGTCAGTGGGGCCGAAACTGGCGATGACCTTGTTCGATGGCGGCCAGCGTTCGGCGGAAGTCGACCGCAGCGTGGCCAGCTACGACGAGACCGTGGCCAAGTACCGCCAGACCGTGCTGGACGGTTTCCGTGAGGTGGAAAACTACATGGTGCAGCTCAAGGTGCTCGCCGACGAGGCGGTGGTCAGCAATGAAGCGCTGGAAGCCGCGCGTGAATCGTTGCGCTTGACCGAAAACCAGTACAAGGCCGGGTTGATTGCCTACCTGGACGTGGTCACGGTGCAGGCAACGGCCCTGAGTAACGAGCGTACGGTGTTGACCTTGCTGCAATCGCGCCTGGTGGCCAGTGTGCAGTTGATCGCCGCGTTGGGCGGAGGCTGGGACGGCCAGACGTCCCTGGCTGAAAAGGAGTGACCGGTGCGCCGCGCATCCTGTGGGAGCAAGACCCAACGTGTGGGCTTGCCCCAATGTCAGCCAGTTAAGCACCGTTCCCTGTGGGAGCTGGCTTGCCTGCGAAAGCGTTAGTGCAGTAGCAGATGGGGTGACTGACACACCGCCTTCGCGGGCAAGCCCGCTCCCACAGGGGACTTGCGCAAGCCCCGCATTTTGATGTTGAAAACACCCTGATGAAGCCAGCCGATTGACGCCAGAAACGGCGTCATGGCCAACGGGTTAATTAATCACCTACCCGAGATTCATACTCGCTACAATCGCCCATTTGCCACCCGGCACGGGCTTTTGCGCCGGTCGCCTGCGAGACGTGCCATGCTGATCGGTAGCTATTCAACCTCCCTTGTCGTGATTTCCCTGTGCGTGGCCATCCTGGCGTCCTACACCGCGTTGGACCTGGCCGGGCGTATCGCGACGGCCAAGGGGCGGGCTGTTTACCTGTGGATCACGGGTGGCGCAGTGGCGATGGGGGTCGGCATCTGGTCCATGCACTTTATCGGGATGTTGGCCCTGCGCCTGCCGTTTGCCTTGGGCTTTGACGTGGCCATTACCCTGTTCTCGCTGTTGATCGCCGTGCTATCCAGCGGGTTTGCGTTATGGCTGGTCAGCCAGCCACGCTTACCGGCCTGGCAACTGGCATTGGGCGCGCTGGTGATGGGCGCCGGTATCGCCAGCATGCATTACACCGGCATGGCCGCGATGCGTATGACGCCGGGGATTGATTACGACCCGACCTTGTTCGGCGCTTCGTTGATGATCGCGGTGGTGGCTTCCGGCGCCGCGCTGTGGATTGCCTTCAACCTGCGGCGCAACACACCTTATGTACGGCTGGCACGGGGTGGCGCCGCCGTGGTGATGGGCGTGGCTATCGTGGGGATGCACTACACCGGGATGGCTGCGGCACGCTTTGCCGATGGCAGCTTCTGCGGCGCCGCATTGACCGGCCTGAGCGGCAAGGGCCTGGATAACCTGGTCTTGGTCACTTCGCTGGCGGTGCTGGTCATTGCGCTGTTGACCTCGGTGCTGGATGCGCGCCTGGAAGCGCGCACCGCCGTGCTCACCGATTCCCTGACCCTGGCCAACCAGGAACTCACCCACCTGGCCCTGCATGACATGCTCACCGGCCTGCCTAACCGCACGTTGCTGGCTGATCGCATTCAACAAGGCATCCAGGCGGTAAACGAGCGGGGCGGTTGCTTTGCCTTGATGTTTATCGACCTGGATGGTTTCAAGCCAGTCAACGATGCCTTTGGCCATCACCTGGGCGACCAGTTGTTGCGCGACGTCGGCTTGCGCTTGCGCGAGGATTTGCGCAGCCAGGACACCCTGGCCCGCATCGGCGGTGATGAGTTCGTGTTGCTGGTGCAGCTCACCCAGCCCGACGATGCCATGGGCTTGGCCGAGCGCCAGGTGAGCCTGATCAACCGCCCGTTCACGGTGGCCGACCATGAGCTGCAAATCTCGGCCAGCATCGGTATCGCCATGTTCCCGGGCAACGGTAATAACCCCCAGGAACTGCTGATGAACGCCGACGCGGCGATGTATCACGCCAAGGGCATGGGCAAGAACGGCTATAGCTTCTTCGATGTGTCGATGAACACCAACGCGCGCAAACAGCTGCAATTGCTGCAAGACCTGCGCAATGCCCTGGAGCAGGGGCAGTTTCGTTTGCATTACCAACCCAAGTTCGACGCCGTCAGCGGTGTTGCCGTGGGGGCCGAGGCGCTGTTGCGCTGGGAGCATCCGCAACAGGGCTTGCTGATGCCCGCTACGTTTATTGCACTGGCGGAGAAAACCGGGCTGATCATTCCCATCGGTGAGTGGGTACTCGATGAAGCCTGCCGCCAGATGCGCCTGTGGTACGCCCAGGGCTATGAGAGCTGGCGCATCGCCGTCAACCTGTCGGCGCTGCAGTTCTGCCATGCCGGGCTGGTCAACAGCGTAGCGGCGGCGCTGGAGCGTCACCACTTGCCGGCCAACAGCCTCACGCTGGAAATCACCGAGACCACCGCCATGAGCGATGCCGATGCGAGCATGACGGTGTTGCAGCAGCTCTCGGACATGGGCGTGGACCTGTCCATCGATGACTTCGGCACCGGTTACTCCAGCCTGATGTACCTCAAGCGCCTGCCGGCCAACGAGTTGAAGATCGACCGCGGTTTTGTGCGTGACCTGGAACACGACAGCGACGACGCGGCCATCGTCTCGGCCATCGTGGCCCTCGGCCAGGCCCTGGGCCTGCGGATTGTCGCTGAAGGCGTGGAGACCGATATGCAGCAGGACTTCCTCACCCGCCTGGGATGTGACGCCTTGCAAGGTTTCTTGTTGGGGCACCCGTTGCCAGCCGACAGCTTTATGGCCAATATCCGTCGCACCGAAGAGCCGGTAGCGCCTGACAAAAGCATTAAGTGAAAGGTATTCTTGGATCCAACCCTAAACATCCGGTTGAATCAGGAGGCCGCAGCCATGGACAAAGTCGTCATCATCACGGGGGGCGGCCGTGGCATTGGCGCCCAGACAGCATTGCTCGCGGCTCGCCAGGGCTATCGCATCTGCATCAACTACCAGGCGGATGAAGACGCGGCCCACCGTGTACTTGAACAGGTGCGTGCGTTGGGGGCCCAGGCGATTGCCGTGCGGGCCGATGTCAGCATCGAGGATGAAGTGATCGGCCTGTTCAATCGTGTTGATGCGGAGTTGGGGCGGGTCACTGCGCTGGTCAACAACGCTGGCACCGTGGGGCACAAGTCACGGGTTGATGAGATGTCCGAGTTTCGTATCCTCAAAATCCTCAAGACCAATGTGTTGGGCCCGATTCTGTGTGCCAAGCACGCGGTGCTGCGCATGTCGCCACGGCATGGCGGGCAGGGCGGCAGTATCGTCAACGTGTCGTCGGTGGCGGCGCGGCTGGGCTCGCCGGGCGAGTATGTCGACTACGCCGCCTCCAAGGGCGCGCTGGATACCTTCACTATCGGCTTATCGAAAGAGGTCGCAGGTGAGGGTATCCGTGTCAACGCGGTACGCCCTGGCTATATCTTTACCGACTTCCATGCCCTGAGCGGCGACCCGGACCGGGTCAGCAAGCTGGAGTCCGGAATCCCGATGGCGCGGGGCGGGCGCCCGGATGAAGTGGCGGAGGCGATTATCTGGTTACTGTCGGACAAGGCGTCGTATTCCACCGGAACGTTCATTGACCTGGGCGGCGGCCGTTAAGGCGTTGGCCGATCAGGTCCGCAGCGTGCGCAGCACCTCGTAGCCGTACCAGGAGAACTGCCGGAGCAGGTCGGCTTCGGAGTGCTTCACCACGCCATAGCCGCAGTTGGAAAAACCCTCGATATGGCCATTGCGGCTATCGCTGCCAGTGAGGGTTCGATCATCGACGTTATCGAGAAAACGCAACACTTTATCCAGATCGTAGGCCGCATCAGCTCTGGCCTGCGGGTCTGGATTGGCTTGCGTCCAGTCGCCGACCTGTCGCTTGAGGTCATCGACGACCTGATAGAAATCGCAGCCCTTGAGGAAGTTTTTCGTCACGCTACTGTGCTCGATGATCGCCTCTGCCGAGCGATGATCACCGGCAGGGCGCCCGCTCGGACCTTTCATCTGACGCATCTGCTGTTGTTCCGCCCAGCGCATGTAGTGGTGAGGGACGGGAAAAGGCTTCAGGTTAAGGGGGGCACTTGCTGGCAGTGGGCAGTTTTTCCAGGTAATCACGCAGGTCTCTTTATTCGGTCTGTGGAGGCCTCTGAGTCGTTAAGACGCGACGGTAGGTTCCATTCAGAACGAGCGCACAATCCGCCCTAATGTCTCCATGGCCTTCTCCGAGGCTTCGCTCCACGGGCTGCCATAGTTCAAGCGTATGCAGTTTCTGAAGCGCTGGGTCGCGGAAAAGATTGGCCCCGGCGCAATGCTGATGCCCTGGGCCAGGGCCATCTGGAACAATTTCAGCGAGTCGGTCTGCTCCGGCAATTCCAACCACAAAAAATAGCCTCCGGCAGGTTGGCTGACCCGCGTCTGTGCCGGGAAGTAGCGGGCGATGGCCGCCAGCATGGCGCTTTGCTGTTCTTCCAGGGCGTAGCGCAGTTTGCGCAGGTGCCGGTCATAGCCGCCGTGTTGCAGGTAATCGGCAATCGCCGCCTGGGCCGGCATCGACGGGCACAGTGAGGTCATCAATTTCAGCCGCTCCACCTTCTGTGCGAAGCGCCCGGCGGCGACCCAGCCCACCCGGTAACCGGGCGCCAGGCTCTTGGCAAAGGAGCCACAGTGCATTACCAACCCTTCGGTATCGAAGGCCTTGGCCGGTTTCGGCGCTTGTTGCCCGTAATACAGCTCGGCGTAGACGTCATCTTCGATCAACGGCACTTGATGGCTGCGCAGCAGTTCCACCAGCGCCTGTTTTTTCTCCTCAGGCAGCGTGGCGCCCATGGGGTTCTGGAAGCTGGTCATGGTCCAGCAGGCCTTGATCGGATAGCGCTCAAGGCTTTGGGCCAAGGCGCTCAGGTCGATACCGTCACGCGGATGCACCGGAATCTCCACGGCCTTGAGCTTCAAGCGTTCAAGCACTTGCAAGCAGGCGTAGAACGCCGGCGCTTCGATGGCGACCAGGTCGCCCGGTTCGGTCACGGCCTGCAGGCACAGGTTGAGCGCTTCGAGGGCGCCGTTGGTGATCAGCAGCTCCTCCATCGGCAGCATCAGGCCGCCGACCATATAGCGCAGGGCAATCTGGCGGCGCAGTTGCGGGTTGCCTGGCGACATGTCGGTGACCACCAGGCGTGGGTCCATTTCGCGGCTGGCACTGGCCAGTGAGCGGGCCAGGCGTGGCAGCGGGAACAGCATGGGGCTGGGGAAGGCCGAACCGAAGGGTACGGTGTTGGGGTCTTTGATCGAGTCCAGTACCGAGAACACCAGCTCGCTCACGCCCACATCGGTGGACTCATGCACCTGCTCACTCACCACCGGTTCGGAAAACGGGCTGGGCGCATGGGTGTTGACGAAGTAGCCAGAGCGGGGGCGTGCGCGAATCAGGCCACGACGCTCCAGCAAGTAATAGGCCTGGAACACGGTGGACGGGCTGACGCCGTAGGCCTGGCTGGCATAGCGCACCGATGGCACGCGCTGGCCGGGGCCGAGGACGCCGGAGCGGATCAGTTCTGCGATGTCGTCGGCGAATTTTTCGTAGCGTTTCATGGCGGCCTAATTTGCTTTTTGAATGTGTACGCAGGGCGAACTGTGGGAGCTGGCTTGCCTGCGAAGGCGGTGTGTCAGTCACTGCATCTGTTACTGCACTACCGCTTTCGCAGGCAAGCCAGCTCCCACATTTGATCGTTATTGTTGATGAAATATCAGCGATTCAAGGGCGCAACGAAGCGGCTGTCGGCAGCGGTATAAATCCACGGCTCATCCACATCCGTCACTTTAAAACGGATAGTTTGAGAACTGCTGGCGGGTGTGTCCGCCAGCAACGCCACCGACACCGGTACATCGACAATTTCCCCGGGCGCCAGGCTGACCTGGGTCTTGCCTTGCAACTGGAAGCCCTCGGCATCCACCAGTTCCAGGCGGTAGTCCTGGCGCTGCTGGGTCTTGTTGATCACCTTGAGGCTGTAGATGTTCTCGATCAAGCCCTGGCTGTTTTCGCGGAACATACCACGGTCCTTGGTGACATCCAGCGACACCATCGGCCGTTCAATCAGGGCCACCACCAACGCCGCGATCATCACCAGCAGCACGGCACTGTAGCCGATCAGGCGTGGCCGCAGCAGGTGAGTCTTGCCCCCCTGCAATTGATGCTCACTGGTGTAACTGACCAAGCCACGGGCATAGCCCATTTTGTCCATGATCGAATCACAGGCGTCGATGCAGGCCGCGCAGCCGATGCATTCCATTTGCAGGCCGTCGCGGATGTCGATGCCGGTGGGGCATACCTGCACGCACAGTTGGCAGTCGATGCAATCGCCCAGGCCAACTTCGGCTGGCTGCACGTCACGCTTACGCGGGCCACGCTGCTCGCCACGGGCGGCGTCGTAGGAAATGGTCAGGGTGTCTTTATCAAACATCACGCTCTGGAACCGTGCATAGGGGCACATGTGCATGCACACCGCTTCGCGCAGCCAACCGGCATTGAGGTAGGTGGCGCCCGTGAAAAACAACACCCAGAACAGGCTCACACCGCCCATCTGCCACGTCAGCAATTCGGCGGCCAAGGGGCGGATGGGGGTGAAATAGCCCACAAACGTCAGCCCGGTCAACACACTGATACCCAGCCACATCGTGTGTTTGGCCGAGCGCCGTGCCAGCTTGTTCAGGCTCCAGGGCGCGGCTTGCAGCTTGATGCGTTGGTTGCGTTCACCCTCGGTGACCTTTTCACACCACATGAACAGCCAGGTGAACGAGCTTTGCGGGCAGGTGTAGCCGCACCAGACGCGGCCGGCGAACACCGTGATTGCAAAGAGGCCGAAGGCGCAGATGATCAGCAGCGCCGAGAGCAGGATGAAGTCCTGAGGCCAGAACGTCGCACCAAAGATATGAAATTTGCTCTCGGCCAGGTCCCACAGTACGGCTTGGCGCCCACCCCAGTTCAGCCACACGGTGCCGAAAAAAGCCAGGAACAGCAGGCCGGCACCGCCCACGCGCAAGGTGCGAAACAGCCCGGTAAAACTGCGGGTATGGATCAGGTTGTCGCTGGATTTGGCCTTCACCTTCTTTGGGTGAATGGGCTCAAAGGTTTCCACGGTTGGGATTCGTTCGCTCATGGTCGTTCGCTCATCAGCCTCCATCAGGCCGATGAACTATGGGCGACGGGCTGTTTACATAACAGACTCAGGTGGAGCGATAAAAACCGGATCAGATAGGCCTGGCGCGTTCTTGTGCGTCAATGTGCTGCACCCCCAGGGCATAGGGGTGCAGGGATTCATTGGATTCGATGATGCAGATCAATCAAATCACCGAACCAGGCTCTTGCGCCTTCACATGGTTACGGCCATCCGTGGCCCCTTCAACCGTCAGCGCGTCGGCTTCCGCTTCAGTGATATAGATCCGCTCGCCCGCCAGGTCCACATAGGACATGGCTTTGTCATTGTCGGTAAGGATCTTCACGCGGGTGGCTGGCAGGCTTTGCTCCTGGCCGTCCACGCCGAGCTTGAAGTAGCACAAATGGTTGTCGATGCGCAGGGTCATGGCGATCTCCTTTCTATGGGCTATATAGCCTTAGGCGGCACCTATGGAGGCAGGTTCCAGGCAACTGACTGGCGGTCTGCGCTGTCCACCCTTTATCTACCCATAATAAAAAGGAGTGTATCCATGGACGCCTGGTGGCATGTGGTATGGCAAACCCTGCAAGCCGAATTCGCGGACATCGGCGATGCCAGGCAACTCACCCAAGTGACCGTGCGCCTGCTGATCGCTGCGATCCTCGGCGGCATCCTGGGGTTTGAACGTGAGCACAAGGGCAAGGCGGCCGGGGTGCGCACCCATATGCTGGTGGCACTGGGCGCCGCGCTGTTCGTGCTGGTGCCGCAAATGTCCGGCAACCAGGCAGATGCCATGAGCCGTGTGGTTCAGGGGGTGATTGCGGGCATTGGCTTCCTCGGTGCCGGCACCATCCTCAAGGGCAAGGAAGACGAGGAGGGCCAGCATGTGAAGGGTCTGACCACGGCAGCCGGGTTGTGGATGACCGCCGCCATTGGCGTGGCGGCGGGCATGGGCCGTGAATCGACCGCGGTACTCAGTACCCTGCTGGCCCTGGCGGTGTTCAGCATCATGCCCAGAATCGTCAAAATGTTGGAAAAATGATGCCGCATCATGGATCACTGGATGCTTGGCGAATGCCAGGCTTGGATCCCTATTACCGGCGGCATAGTGGTCGGCGGCTCCTCCACGGGCGGTGGGTCGTTTTCTGGCGGTTCTTTCTCCGGAACGGGCGCCGGTTCGCCGGGCGGCAGAGGCGGGTTGTCGATATTCGGATCTTCAGGTTCAGGGGGGATCGGGATATTCATCGGTGTGGCCTCCTTTGTGCTTTGCTCTAGCGGTGGACCGCGGCCTGGGGCAATTGATTCCCTGCCCAGTGGCGGGATATCCACCTGAACTTTTGCTGCGCGCCCAGGCTCGGACCTTAAACGGCCACGCTCGGGGAGAGCGCCGCCGCCTTTGAATTCGGATCAAGCCAAGAGCGTCCACAGGGCGTAAGGGGAAGATGCTCGATGACTGCTGAAACACTGGTTCCAGAAGACTCCGTGCTGCCGCTGTCCCAGGCGCTGCTGTTACCCAGGATCGCGATCGAAAGCACCATGCCGGTCATCGACAACGGTGAGTTTGCCGTCAAGGCGGTGGTGGGCCAGCGGGTCCATGTGACCAGCAAAGTGTTTGCCGATGGCCACGATAAACTGGCGGTGTTGATCCGCTGGCGCGCCCTGGGAGATGAAAGCTGGCACAGCGTGGTCATGCTGGATATCGGCAACAATGGTTGGGAGGGCGCGTTTACCGTCGCCCGCCAAGGCCGCCATGAGTATTGCATCGAAGCCTGGATCGACACCTTTGCCAGCTTCTGTTACGAACTGCGCAAGAAGCATGAAGCTGGCGTGCCAGTCAGCCTGGAGTTGCAGGAGGGCCGCAGCCTGGTGTTGCAGGCCGCCGAACGCAGTGACAACGAACTGCGCGACCGCTTGATGTTGTTGCACCATGAGCTCTCCGGCCTGCTGGAAACCGAGCAGGTGGCGTTGTTCCTGCACGAAGACAGTGCACACCTGATGACCCAGGCCGACCATCGTGCCTATTTGAGCGTCAGCCCCGCGTACCCGATTGACGTGGAGCGTGAGGCCGCACAATTTGCCAGCTGGTACGAGCTGTTTCCGCGCTCGATCACCGACGATCCGGCGCGGCACGGCACGTTTAACGACGTGCACGCGCGCTTGCCGATGATCCATGACATGGGTTTTGACGTGCTGTACTTTCCGCCGATTCACCCCATCGGCCGCAGTCATCGCAAGGGCAAGAACAATTCACTCACCGCCGGCCCCGATGATCCTGGCAGCCCCTATGCCATCGGGAGTGAGGAGGGCGGTCACGAGGCGATCCACCCGCAGTTGGGCACGCGCGATGATTTTCGTCGGTTGGTCCAGGCCGCTGCCGACCACGGCCTGGAAATCGCCTTGGACTTCGCGATCCAGTGCTCCCAGGATCACCCCTGGCTCAAGCAGCATCCGGGTTGGTTCAACTGGCGCCCGGACGGCACGATCAAGTACGCGGAAAACCCACCGAAAAAATACCAGGACATCGTCAACGTCGATTTCTACGCGGCCGATGCCATCCCGAGCCTGTGGACCGAACTGCGCGATATCGTGGTGGGCTGGGTGCAAGAGGGCGTGAAGACCTTTCGCGTCGACAACCCGCACACCAAGCCCCTGCCGTTCTGGCAATGGCTGATCAGCGACGTGCGCGCCAAGTACCCGGAGGTGATCTTCCTCGCCGAAGCCTTCACCACCCCGGCGATGATGGCGCGCCTGGGCAAGGTCGGCTATTCCCAGAGCTACACCTACTTCACCTGGCGTAACACCAAGGCTGAGCTGAGCGAGTACCTCACCCAACTGAACCAGTCGCCCTGGCGTGAGTGCTACCGCCCGAACTTCTTCGTCAATACGCCAGATATCAACCCCGGTTTCCTGCATGAATCCGGCCGCGCAGGCTTCCTGATCCGTGCCGCGCTGGCCACCATGGGCTCGGGCTTGTGGGGGATGTATTCAGGCTTTGAGTTGTGCGAAGCCGCGCCGGTGCCGGGCAAAGAGGAATACCTGGACTCGGAGAAGTACGAGATACGCCCCCGCGACTTCACCGCGCCCGGCAACATCATCGCCGAGATCGCCCAGCTCAACCGCATCCGCCGCCAGAACCCGGCGTTGCACACGCACCTGGGGCTCAAGCTCTACAACGCCTGGAACGACAACATCCTGTATTTCGGCAAGCGCAGCGAAGACGGCAGCAATTTCATTCTGGTCGCCGTCAACCTCGATCCGCACAACGCCCAAGAAGCCCACTTCGAATTGCCACTGTGGGAGATGGGCTTGCCCGACGATGCCCAGACCCAGGGCGAAGACTTGATGAACGGCCACCGCTGGACCTGGTACGGCAAGACCCAATGGACCCGGCTGGAACCGCAGATGCCGTTCGGCATCTGGCGCATCAGCACACCCTGAGTCTGATGAGGATCGAAATGGTGGGAGCGGGCTTGCTCGCGAAAGCGGTGGATCAATGCATAGATTCATTGGCTGACACAACGCTTTCGCGAGCAAGCCCGCTCCCACATGTACCGAGTTCAGTTAGCAAAATGTTGAGTTTTCCAGGAGTTTGCAATGGCCAAGAAACCCAAGGCAGCCACCTTTATCAAAGACCCGCTCTGGTACAAAGACGCGGTGATCTACCAGGTTCACGTCAAATCCTATTTCGACTCCAACAACGACGGCATTGGCGACTTTGCCGGGCTGATCGCCAAACTTGACTACATCGCTGACCTGGGCGTGAACACCATCTGGCTGCTGCCGTTCTACCCCTCGCCGCGCCGTGATGACGGCTACGACATTGCCGAATACCGCGGCGTGCACAGCGACTACGGGACGATGGCCGATGCCAAGCGCTTTATTGCCCAAGCCCACCAACGCGGGCTGCGGGTGATCACTGAACTGGTGATCAACCACACCTCCGACCAGCACCCCTGGTTCCAGCGTGCGCGCAAGGCCAAGCCAGGCTCGGCCGCACGGGACTTCTACGTGTGGTCGGACGATGACCAGAAATACGACGGCACGCGCATTATTTTCCTCGACACCGAAAAGTCCAACTGGACCTGGGACCCGGTGGCCGGCCAGTACTTCTGGCACCGCTTTTACTCGCACCAACCGGACCTCAACTTCGATAACCCGCAGGTCATGAAAGCGGTGCTGTCGGTAATGCGCTATTGGCTCGACCTGGGCATCGATGGCCTGCGCCTGGACGCCATTCCCTATTTGATCGAACGGGACGGCACCAACAACGAGAACCTGGCGGAAACCCACGACGTCCTCAAGCAGATCCGCGCCGAGATCGACGCCCATTACCCCGACCGCATGCTCCTGGCCGAAGCCAACCAGTGGCCCGAAGACACGCAGCTGTACTTTGGAGACAGAAAGGGCGACGACGGCGATGAATGCCATATGGCATTCCACTTCCCGCTGATGCCGCGTATGTACATGGCGTTGGCCCAGGAAGATCGCTTCCCCATCACTGACATTCTGCGCCAGACCCCGGAGATTCCCGCCAATTGCCAGTGGGCAATTTTCCTGCGCAACCATGATGAGCTGACCCTGGAAATGGTCACCGACAAAGGGCGTGACTACCTGTGGAACTACTACGCCGCAGACCGCCGCGCCCGCATCAACCTGGGCATTCGACGGCGCCTGGCGCCGCTGGTGGAGCGTGATCGTCGGCGGGTGGAACTGCTTAACAGCTTGTTGCTGTCGATGCCCGGCACGCCGACCTTGTACTACGGCGATGAAATCGGCATGGGCGACAACATCTATCTGGGCGACCGTGACGGCGTGCGCACGCCCATGCAATGGTCCATCGACCGCAATGGCGGTTTTTCCCGTGCCGACCCGGCCAGCCTGGTGCTGCCGCCGATCATGGACCCGCAATACGGCTACCAGTCGGTCAACGTCGAGACCCAGGCCCAGGACCCGCACTCATTGCTCAACTGGACCCGGCGCATGCTCGCAGTGCGCAAACAATCCAAGGCGTTTGGCCGTGGCAGCCTGAAAATGTTGTCACCGGCTAACCGGCGCATCCTGGCTTACACCCGTGAATACACCGGTGAAGACGGCCACACCGAGATCATCCTGTGCGTGGCCAACGTGTCGCGCAGCGCTCAGGCGGCGGAGCTGGACCTGTCGGCCTTTGCAGGCATGGTGCCGGTGGAGATGCTCGGCGGTAATGCCTTCCCGCCGATCGGCCAGCTGAATTTCCTGCTGACCCTGGCGCCCTATGGTTTCTATTGGTTCGTGCTGGCCGCGGAAAACCAGATGCCCAGCTGGCATGTGGAACCGGCGCAAAGCATGCCCGACTTCACCACTTTAGTACTGAAAAAACGCATGGAAGAGTTATTGGAAGAACCTTGCCGCACCGGCCTGGAGCACACTTCATTGCCGGCCTGGCTGCCCAAGCGTCGCTGGTTTGCCGGCAAAGACACGGCAATCGACACGGTGCACATCGCCTACGGCGTGCGTTTTGGCGACCCGCAGCATCCGGTGTTGCTCAGTGAGATCGAAGTGACCAGTGCTGGCCAGGTTAACCGCTACCAACTGCCCTTGGGCTTCCTTGGCGAAGACCAGTTCACCAGCGCCTTGCCCCAGCAATTGGCGTTGGCCCGGGTGCGACGCACCCGCCAGGTGGGTTTGGTGACCGATGCCTTCAGCCTTGAGCATTTTATCCTTGAGGTGATCCAGGCCATGCAGGCCGCTACCGTGCTGAGTACCCCTGACGGCGATCTACGGTTTGAGGCGACTGAACACTTGGCCGCGCTGCAACTGACCCGTGAATCGCCGGTGCGTTATTTGTCTGCCGAGCAATCCAACAGCTCGGTGGTGGTCGGTGACAGCCTGGTGCTCAAGCTGATTCGTAAAGTCAGCGCCGGCGTGCACCCGGAGCTGGAAATGAGCGCCTACCTGACCGCCGCCGGCTACCCGCACATTTCGCCGCTGCTGGGCTTTATGAGCCGCCGCGACGGGCAGGGGCAGGACAACCTGCTGATGATTGCCCAGGGTTACTTGAGCAACCAGGGCGATGCCTGGAGCTGGACCCAGAACAACCTGGAGCGGGCGATCCGCGATGAGCTGGCCGACGCGATCTCTGAACAGGAACAGCACTACAACGCCCTCGGCGAGTTGGCGGATTTTGCCGGTTTGCTCGGTCAGCGCCTGGGTGAAATGCACGTGGTATTGGGTGCGCCAACGAGCGATAAAGCCTTCAAGCCCGAAGTCACCACGGCCAAGGACACCCAAGCCTGGGCCAAGGATGTCGGGGCCCAGATCGACCGTGCCCTGCAGTTGCTCAAGCTTCATCAAAGCCAGTTGAACCCCGCCGACCAGGCGTTGGTCAGTGAATTACTGGCGCAGAAAAAAGCCATCGCCTCGCATGTTCAGGCGTTGGCCAAAGCCACGGCGGGCGGGTTGCGTATTCGCGTCCACGGTGACTTGCACCTGGGCCAGGTATTGGTGGTCAAGGGCGATGCCTACTTGATCGACTTTGAGGGCGAGCCGGCGCGGCCGCTGCATGAGCGGCGCGGCAAGCACAGCCCTTATAAGGATGTGAGCGGTGTGCTGCGTTCCTTCGATTATGCGGCGGCCATGGCGCTGAATGTGCAAGGGGTGGATCACACGCCAGAAGCGAACGCAGCGCGCAAACGCGTGACCGACCGCTACCTGAATGAAGCCCGCGTAGCATTTACCCAGGCTTATCAGGCCGCTGCGTCTACACTGGCGCATGACTGGCAGGATGCCAACGGCCACGACGCAGCGCTGACCTTGTTCAGCCTGGAAAAGGCCGCGTACGAAGTGGCCTACGAAGCAGAAAACCGCCCGACCTGGCTGCCGGTGCCCCTGCAAGGGCTGCACGGCTTGCTGAGTGGGCTGACACCTATATCGAAACCTGTACGCGGTGGGGAGACGTCATGAGTTTTACACAGAGAGAACCGCTGCAGCCCAAGTTGACTGCATTGCCGGCGTCCAAGGACGTCGATGCGCTGGTGCGCGCCGAGCACCCCGATCCCTTTTCGATCCTGGGGCCCCATGATGACGAGCAGGGCGGCCAGTTTATCCGCGCGTTCCTGCCGGAGGCCCTAAGTGTTCAGGTGCTGGCGCGTGACACGGGCGAGCCGTTTGGCAGCCTCGACGCCACCCAGGTGCCGGGCCTGTTTGTCGGGCACTTGCGCACGCGCCAGCCCTACCTGCTGAAAATCCAGTGGGCCGGCGGTGAGCAGATCACCGAAGACCCTTACAGCTTCAGCCAATTGCTGCTGGGGGAAATGGACCTGTACCTGTTTGCCGAAGGCAATCACCGTGACCTGGGCAACTGCCTGGGGGCTCAGGTGGTCAGCGTCGACGGCGTGCAGGGCGTGCGCTTTGCCGTCTGGGCGCCGAACGCACGGCGGGTTTCGGTGGTGGGCGACTTCAATATCTGGGACGGGCGCCGCCACCCGATGCGCCTGCGCCATCCATCGGGCGTGTGGGAAATCTTCATCCCACGCCTGCAGCCGGGCGCGGCCTACAAGTATGAAATTCTCGGCGCCCACGGCATTCTGCCGCTCAAGGCCGACCCCGTGGCGCTGGCCACCCAACTGCCGCCGGACACCGCTTCCAAGGTCGCCGCACCTTTGCAAGTGGATTGGCAGGACCATGAGTGGATGCAATCGCGGGGCGACAAGCAGAAATCCACCGCGCCGTTGTCGATCTACGAGCTGCATGTGGGGTCCTGGCAGTGCGAGCTGGACGAGGCCGGTGAAGTGGCCCGGCAATATGGCTGGCGTGAGCTGGCCGAGCGGCTGATTCCTTACGTTCAACAATTGGGCTTCACCCATATCGAACTGATGCCGATCATGGAGCACCCCTTCGGTGGCTCCTGGGGCTATCAGGCGTTATCCCAGTTTGCCCCCAGCGCACGCTTTGGCTCGCCGGAAGACTTTGCCTGGTTCGTCAATGCCTGCCATCAGGCCGATATCGGTGTGATCCTCGACTGGGTGCCAGCGCATTTCCCCACCGATACCCACGGCCTGGCGCAATTTGACGGCACCGCACTGTACGAATACGCCAACCCCTTGGAAGGTTTTCACCAGGATTGGGACACGCTGATCTACAACCTGGGCCGCACCGAGGTCCACGGTTTCATGCTCGCGTCGGCCTTGCACTGGCTCAAGCATTTCCATGTGGACGGCCTGCGCGTGGACGCCGTGGCCTCCATGCTGTATCGCGATTATTCACGCAAGGCCGGTGAATGGGTGCCCAACCGCCATGGCGGTCGCGAGAACCTGGAAGCCATCGACTTCTTGCGGCACCTGAACGACGTGGTCGCCCTTGAAGCGCCGGGCGCCTTGGTGATTGCCGAGGAGTCCACGGCCTGGCCTGGCGTCAGCCAGCCGACCCAACAGGGTGGCCTGGGCTTCAACTACAAATGGAACATGGGTTGGATGCACGACTCTCTGCATTACATCCAGCAAGATCCGGTGTACCGCGCCCATCATCACAACGAGCTGAGTTTCGGGTTGGTGTATGCCTGGTCCGAGCGCTTTATCCTGCCGATTTCCCATGATGAGGTGGTACACGGCAAGCACTCGCTGATCGACAAGATGCCCGGCGACCGCTGGCAGAAATTTGCCAACTTGCGCGCCTACCTCAGTTTCATGTGGATGCACCCCGGCAAGAAGCTGCTGTTCATGGGCTGCGAATTTGGCCAATGGCGCGAGTGGAACCACGACCAGCAACTGGATTGGTATTTGCTGCAGTACCCCGAGCACCGTGGCGTGCAGAAGCTGGTGGGCGACCTGAACCGCCTGTACCGCGAAGAACCTGCGTTGCACGAACAGGACGATGCGCCCCAGGGTTTCCAATGGCTGATCGGTGATGACGCGATCAACAGCGTTTACGCCTGGCTGCGCTGGAGCAAGGATGGCAAACCGGTGTTGGTGGTTGCCAACTTCACCCCGGTGCCTCGCGAAGGCTACGCAGTCGGTGTGCCGTTTGGCGGGCGTTGGAGTGAGGTGATCAACAGTGATGCCGACACCTACGCCGGCTCCAATTACGGCAATGGCGGCGCGGTATCTACCCAGGATGAGCCGCGCCATGGGCAACCGGTGTCGTTGTCGCTGAACTTGCCGCCCTTGGGTGTGCTGATTTTGCGGCCCGAGGAGCATGAAACGCTCTAGCGCGGCGGATGCTGCTGTTCGGCTTGCTGGCAAGGTGCCACAATGGCGCCTTTGTCGTCGCCGTTCACACAGGCCAATCCCATGAATAGCCTCGGGCAAGATCAGGGTCAGCAAATCGAAGAGCAGGTGCGAACCGACCGTTTGCACCAGCTGTTTCGTCAATCATTCTCGGCTATCTTCGGCAGCTACCTGGGCGCCGTCATGCTCTGCTGGCTGTGCTGGGATCGGTTCGATCATCAGGTCATCCTGGTGTGGCTGGTGGTGCTGGCGGGCTCGTCCTTGGTGCGCCTGCACCTGTTCGTGCAATGGTTTCGCTGCCCGGACGCGGGACGCACACCCGCCCGTTGGGAACGCCGCTACTGGGTCACGCTGATGCTGTCGGCGGGGATTTGGGGCGGCGGGGCGCTGGCGGTGATGCCGGTGGATGACCGTTTATCCCAGGTGTTGGTGATGCTGTTTACCGTGGGCATGTCGGTCAGTGCGGTGTCCTGTTATTCGGCCTATCGCTACATGACGCTGGGTTCCATGGCGCTGGTGTTGCTTCCCTGTACGGTATGGATGCTGCTCCAGCCGTCGCCGATGCAAGTCGGCGTGGCGCTGGCGGTGCTGGTGTTTGCCTCGTTTGTGGTCGGGGCGACGCACAAACTCTCCGATGCCCTGGAGAAAGCCTTTCGCCTGACGCGGCAGATGGAGCGCGCTCATCATATTTCCACCCGCGCCGCCCAGACCGATGAACTGACCGGGCTGATGAACCGTCGGGCGTTTTACGAGCAAGCCCAGTTGCTTTACGCCCAGTGCCTGCGCGAGCAGCAGCCGCTGTGTGCGTTGATGATGGACATGGACCACTTCAAAGCCATCAATGACACCTACGGCCACCAAGCCGGTGACCAGGTGTTGCGCCAGATTGGCGCGGTGATCAGCGCATCCTTTCGCCAGACCGATATCTACGGTCGCCTGGGAGGCGAGGAGTTTGCCGTGTTGCTGCCCAATACCTCATTGGAAACCGCGCGCGGCATTGCCGAGCAGTTGATCCAGAAAATTGGTGACTTGCCCGCCGACCCGGTCCAGGGGGTGAGCGCCAGCCTGGGCGTGGCATCCACCCACGCTCAGCATCTGGATTTGAACGGCTTGATGAACAGCGCCGACAAGGCCCTGTACCAGGCCAAGGCATCGGGCCGCAATCAGGTGGCGGTCGTCGACTGATCCTTGCTCATCGCCTTTGCCAGCACTCGCGCAACCTGGTCGGCGGAGTAGGGCTTGGCGAGGAATTCAAAGCCTTCATAGCCGCTGTCCGCCAGTTCCTCGCTGTAGCCGGAGACGAGTACCACGGGCAGGTCCGGGCGGCGCTGGCGCAGTAGCTTGACCATGGCCACGCCGGTCATGCCGGGCATCACCACGTCGGAGAAAATCGCATCGAACCCCTGGACGTCTGTGCCGGCGAGGTTCAGCGCCTGTTCGGCATTGGTCGCCCACGTGGTCTGGTAACCCAGGTCCTTGAGGATCTGGCTGGCGAAGCGTCCTACCTCAAGGTTGTCCTCGACGATCAGCACGTGCTGATGAGCCGCCTCTTGCGGCGCTGGCAAATCTGTATGCGAGTCTTGTTCCGGCGCCGCTTCGCCTTCGACTTGCGGCAGGTACAAGGTAAACACCGTGCCGTGGCCCAGGGTGCTGGCCACATCGATATTGCCGCCTGACTGCTTGGCAAAGCCGAATACCTGCGACAGGCCAAGGCCCGTGCCTTTGCCCACGGCCTTGGTGGTGAAGAACGGCTCGAAGATGCGCTCGAAGGTATCGCTGGGAATCCCGGGGCCGGTGTCGGCCAGGGAAATGGCGATGTAGGGCATGCACGACTCGGCATCCCCGCGGATACGTGGCAGCGTTTGCTGCCCGGCAACCTTCAGGGTCAGGGTACCCTGGCCGTCCATCGCATCGCGGGCGTTGAGGGCGATGTTGATCAGCGCGGTTTCGAACTGGCTGGGGTCGATGCGCGCATAGCAGGGCTGATCAGGCAATTGCACCTGCACATGAATGCGTGCGCCGGTGACGCTTTCGAGCATCTCGCCGATGTTCTGCACGCGCTGGCCGACATCGAAGACCTGCGGGTTCAACGGTTGGCGACGGGCAAAGGCGAGCAGTTGGCTGGTGAGCTTGCTGGCCCGCTCCACGGTGTCGGACACCGCGCACATATAACGTTGCCGACGCTCTTCGGACAGGCCCGGTTGGCGCAGGAAATCCACGGATGAGCGGATAATGGTCAGCAGGTTGTTGAAGTCATGGGCGACGCCACCGGTCAGTTGGCCGATGGCCTCAAGTTTTTGTGACTGGCGCAGTGCAGCTTCGGCTTCGGCCAGCGCACGGGTACGCTCATTCACGCGCTGCTCGAGGTTGGCATTGAGTTCCGCATAGGCGGCCAGGCCCTTACGCACGGCGGCGTCGGCGCGCACGCGCTCGATGTGCGCCCAGGAACGCTCGGTGACTTCGCCCAACAGCGCGATGTCGTAGGACGACCAAAAACGCGGCACTTTGTCGTGTACGGCCATCAGGGCGGTGAGCCGCCCGTCTTTGATCAAGGGCATGCAAATAGTGGCTGTCACACCGAGCGCCTGGAAGCTTGCGGCATCCTGGGGCGGCAACTCGATCAGGTTATTGCGTATCACCAGTGGCTCGCCGGCACGCAAGCAGTTGACCGCGCACTCGCCAAACGCCGCCAGGCTGTAATGGCCGATGATGCTCGGCGAGCCTTGCGCCGACCAGTCGCCGCGAATGGAGAAGCCGTCTTGATCTTCGTCCATGTCGGCGTAGGCGCAGATGGATACCTGCAGGTGCTGGGCCAACAAACGGGTGGTCGACGTCATGATGGTTTCGGCGTCGGTGGCGTTGGTCACGCAGTTGCTAATGGCGTCCAGCACTTCAAGACGACGGGCCAGGAACACCGTGGCAGTGGTTTCGGTCACCGTGTCGAGCAGACCGACCACCACGCCCTGGGCGTTGCGAATCGGGCTGTAGCAAAAGGTGAAATAGGCTTGTTCCGGCGCTTCGTTGCGTTGGATCAACAGCGGGAAGTTTTCGATATAAGTGGCGTGCCCGTCGAACGCAGCGTCGGCGATAGGGCTGATATCGTCCCACACCTCGTGCCAGATCTCGTTGAACGGGCGGCCCAAAGCGTCGGGTTTGCTGCCCAGGATCGGCGTGAACGCATCGTTGTAGAGGGTAATCAACTGAGGCCCCCAGACGATGGCCTGGGGGAAACTTGACGCGAAGGACAGCGCAACGGTTGTCTTCAACACATCGGGCCAGTGCTCAAGCGGCCCCAGGGGCGTGCTGGCCCAATCATGCTGACGAACCCGCTCTGCCATTTCGCTGCTGCCTTGCAGCCAATTCATCATTGGGTTCACACCTTGCTTGCCACGTATTGTTTAGCTTTGAAGAGCCCGACCGACTAGCAACAGACCGGAATGACCGCATTCAGTTCAGCGCGATTATCTCCCTGATAGCACTTTGATTTCATTGTCTATTTGCACGCCGTCATTGTTGGCCGGGTTGGGCCGGCGCCCAACCTTCACTGCGTGCCGAATAAACCCGTCCAATAGATGCCCGCGTCACTCTTGGGGTCCATCGCGTAGGCGGCGCCCAAGTCGCGAAATTGCGGGTTCATCAGGGTGGCGCAGTGGCCGGGGCTGGCGAGCCAACCGTCGACGACCTTGCGCGGCGTGTCGAGGCCGGCGGCGATGGTTTCGCCGATGTTCTTCGCGATATACCCGGCCAGTTCGGCGCGGTCACCGGGCGTACGACCGTCGTGGTCCAGGTGGTCGAAGAAGTTGCCGTTGGCCATGTTGCGTGTGTGGCTGTTGGCCGCGCTGGCCAGCGTGTCGTTCCACGACAGCGGTGTGGTCGCGGTGAACGCCTGGGTGCCGCACTGGCGCGGCTCGGCACGCGCGGTGTTGATCAGGTCGAGCAGTTTTCTCCCTTCGGTTTGCCAGTCGCCCAGGCCACTGGTCAGCAGCGGGCGGGCCAGCACGATGCGCCAGTCCTGGCCGCTGTTGCTGACGCCGATGTCGACAAATTGCGGATCGAGCACTACGCGGCAGAAGCTTTCGCGTACCGCTTTCATCGCGGCCTCGGCATCCTTGGGCCCGGACAGGCTGATGGCCTGCACGTTCACCATCGGGTACGCAGCCCGCGCCAGCGACTGCTGCAAATCGCCGACATTGGAGGCCGGCAATACCAGCCGTGTGTCGCTGGCCAGCGGTGGCAGCTCCTGGGAACCCTGGTCACCGCAGCGTTGTACCTGGCTGCGGTATTGGTTGATCTGTTGGACTAACTGACTTTCTTCATTCGCCATCGCGCTGGCGCAGAACACCGTAGTGGCGGCCAGCGTCGTAAGACCCATCATCAATGACAGAACGCGCATGGACGTTACCCTTGAGCTTGAAAGTGCCCATGATGCGCGATCCAGGTGCATCCATGCACCCGTTGGTCCGAACTTTTTTGCTCAGTTCTTGAATGCCGAGTGTTTCGCGCCCTGATCGCAGAGGGCAAACACCACCACCAACAAGGCAGAAATCGCCAGGATCACCACCACACCATCGGTGGAGTGGGTGGCCGAGGCCGCTACCATCGACAGTGCGCCCAGCGGTGCCAGGCCACCAGCAATGGCGGTGCCGATTTCCCGCCCGGTGCCAAAACCCGAAGAGCGCGTTTGCGTCGGGAACTGCCGGCTCAGGAACGAGCCCTGGGGCGCAAACATCATCGGCGCGAGGATACCGGTGCCCACACCGATGGCGAGGTAGATCATCAGGCTTTCACCACTGTTGAGCAGGGCCAGGAACGGGTAGGCGAACAACAGCGAGCACAGCCCGCCGAGCATCAGTACGGTCTTGCTGCTCCACTTGTCACACAGCCAGCCAAAGCAGGGCACGGCGACGATGGCCACTAGGCTGGCGATGGTCACCGACAGCGAGGTGACATGCACGTCCACGCCTTTGAACTGTGTCAGGTACGCCAGGGAGAAGGTCTTGAAGATGTAGCTCAAGGCGTTGTAGCCAATCGCGACAAAAAACACCACGGCGAGCCCCTTGAGGTCGTTCTTGAACAAGGCTTTGAGGGGGGATGGCTTGGCCTTGGCTTTTTCCGTGCTCAGCGCTTCGAACTGCGGAGTTTCGGGAATGCTGTTGCGCACCCACAGGCCGACGCCCACCAGCACGATGCTGCAGATAAACGGAATGCGCCAGCCGCCGGCCAGCAGGAACTCGTTGCCGTTGATGGTCAGCAGGTAAATGGTCAGCGAGGACAGCAACAGGCCCAGGTTCAGGCCCAATGCCGGCCATGCGCCCTGGCTGCCACGCTTGCCTTGGGAGGCATGTTCGTAGGAGGTGACTGCCGCGCCCGACAGCTCGGCACCGGCGCCCAGGCCCTGGATGATGCGGATAAACACCAGCAAGATCGGGGCCCAGATGCCGATGGAGGCGTAGCTGGGAATCAAGCCAATCAAGGTGGTGCATACGCCCATCAGGCAGAAGGTCAGCACCAGCACTTGCTTGCGCCCGAACTTGTCGCCCAGGTAGCCAAACAGGATGCCGCCAAAAGGGCGGGCGATAAAGCCGATGGCAAAGGTCGAAAAGGCCATCAGCGTGGCAGTCTTCGGGTCGCTGTTATCGAAGAAGATCTTCGAAAACACAATCGCCGCCATGGTGGCGTACAGGTAAAAGTCGTACCACTCCAGCATCGAGCCGAAGATGGTGGCCGCGGCGACTTTGCGCAGGCGCTTGCGGGTTTGTTCGGGCGTTTCGGTACCGGGGATGGAGGCGGATGCCGACATGCTGGACTTCCTTCTGGGTCTTTGTAGTTATTGTTGGGTGAACGGGCGGTGCGGTCTTACTGGGGGTGGAACAGGCGGTCGGCGATCATCGCGCCGATGGGCATGGCTGAGGTGGCGGCCGGCGAGGGCGCATTGCACACATGCAGCATTCGTGAGGTTTGGGCGAACAGAAAGTCGTGCACCAGGCTGCCGTCGCGCATCACTGCCTGGGCACGGATACCGGCCTCGTAGGGCAGCAGGTCATCGAGGGTCAGGGACGGGCAGTACTTGCGGCACTGCTCCAGGTAGCCGGACTTGAACAAGGAGTTCTTCATCTCGGTGGTGCCCGAACCGAGGTTTTGCCAGAGGGTTTTCCAGAAACCCGGGAAGCTAGCGTACTGCGCCACGTCGCGCCAGTTCACCGAAAACTTGCGGTAGTTCTCGCGGCCCAGGCCCAGCACGGCATTGGGGCCGACGGTGACGCTGCCGTCGATCATGCGGGTCAGGTGCACGCCGAGGAAGGGCAGCTCCGGGTCGGGGATCGGGTAGATCAGATGGTTGACGATGTTGTTCTTGGCGGCGGGCAGGCGGAAGTATTCGCCACGAAACGGGATGATCTGATGGTCGATACGGATGCCGGCCAGGCGTGCCAGGCGGTCCGACTGCAAGCCGGCGCACACCACCAGGTGGCGGGCCTGCCAAGTCTCGCCCTCGGTGTTGACGGTGACCGTATCGGTGTTTTCGTGGATGGCAGTGACGGTGCGTTCCAGGCAGATCTGCCCACCGTTGCGACGAATCACCTGGGCCATGGTCTCGCACACCTGGCGGTAATCCACAATCCCGGTGGCATCGAGAAACAAGCCGCCGAGGCCGACGATGTTCGGTTCACGCTGGCACAGTTGTTCGGCATTCAAGCGCTCGACCTGCATGCCATTGAGCTGGGCACGGGCGTACAGCGCTTCCATGCGTTGCATTTCCAGCGGGCTTGAGGCCACCAGCAGCTTGCCGCACACCTCGAATTTGATCCCGTGTTCGCGGCAGAACTGCTTGGTGGCTTCGGCGCCGCGCTTGCACAAATCGGCCTTGAGGCTGCCGGGCGCGTAGTAGATGCCGGCATGGATCACGCCGCTGTTGTGGCCGGTCTGGTGCTTGGCCAGCACCGACTCTTTTTCCAGGATCACCAGCGACGCGCCAGGTTGGCGCTTGAGCAGCTCCATGGCGGTGGCCAGGCCGACGATGCCGCCGCCGATAATGCAAAAGTCATGAATCATTGCAGGGTTACCTAAGGCTGAACATTTCAGTCTGCTTATCAGGTTGTCAGACTAATGTTTTTGTTAAAAAAATGGCGTGTCCGGGGACACGCTGCAAACAGTACGGATCAATTCGTGGTCGGTAATTCCAGTTGCAGGCGCCGCGCCGCGGCACGCAGGTGCGCCTCGGCACAGGCAGCCGCACATTGGGCGTCGCCATCGGCAATGGCCTGGTAGAGCTGTTGGTGTTCCTGGGTCGCGTCGGCCGAACCGGTGGCAAAGCGCGAGGCCGAGTTTTCCCACGCGGTTTTACGCGCACTGGCCAACTGGCTCCTGAGGAAGTCATGGAAGGCCACGAAGTAGTCATTTTTGCTGGCGTCGGCAATGGCGCGGTGGAATTCCACATCGGCCAGGGCTGCGGCTTCAAAGTTGTCGCGGTTGTCCTGCATGGCCTGCAACGCGCTTTTCATGCGTAGCAGGTCGGCGCTGTCGCGGCGCTGGGCGGCAATCGAAGCGGCCTGGGTTTCGATCCACAGGCGCACTTCGAACATCTGCGCCAGGTCAGGTCGTCGACCGTTGGGTTGCGGAAACCGAAACACCGTGCCCGCAGGGGTCTGCGAAATAAACGAGCCCAGGCCACGGCGGGCGGTGAGCACACCGTCGGCCTTGAGCTGGGCAATGGCTTCACGCACCACGGAACGGCTGACGTTGAGTTGTTCGGCCAGTTGCTGTTCGGTCGGCAGGCGCGACTCCGGGGCCAGTTGGCCGGATTCGATTTCTGCGCGAATGGCGCTGACAACCCGTACGACAAGCGAATCGGGGCGCTGGAGCTCAAGCATGGGAAAACCTTGGTGATCAGGTTGTCAGACAATAGTCGTTACGATTTTAGCTTGTCAATATTTGTCTGCTTCGCGCTGCTCGGCCTTTGCGCACGTTTCCAGGCGATCAGTGCGGCCACCAGCAGCAAACCCGTTGCCACGGCAAAGGTCGCGTGCAAGCCGGCAACCACCGCATCAGGCGCGGCGTGACTGACATCCGGAGTGACGCGGGCGAACACCGCGCCGAGGGCCGATGCGCCGAAAATCAGGCCCAGGTTGCGCGACAGATTCAGCAGGCCGGACACCGTGCCTCGGCGGGTCGCCTGTATGTCGCTCATCACCGCCGTGTTGTTGGCCGCCTGGAACAGACTGTAGCCGGCCGTCAACACGATCAGGGCCGCGAGATAAACGCCAAGCCCGGACGCCTGCGACAGCAACAAGGCCCCGCAGAGCATCACGCCCAATCCCACAAGGGTCAGGCGTTGGCTGCCGAGGCGATCGGTCAGGTAACCCGCCGGTACACCGGTAAGCGCCGCGACCGCAGGCCCCACGGCCATGGCCAAGCCCATCCAGGCGGGATCGAGGCCCAGGCCACGGGACAGGTAGAACGGGCCCACCACAAACGTGGCCATGATCACCGCCGACACCAGAGCACTCATGGCCAAGCCGGCGCGCAACGGCGCATCGCGCAGGGGCGCCCAAAATGTATCGCCTGGCCAAGCGTCGCGGCGGTCAGCATCCACCGGCAAATAACGGTAGGCGAGGGCGGCAGCCACGCCCGCCAAGGGCAGGCCGATCAAAAACAGCGCGCGCCAGCTCCACAGGCTGAGCAATACCCCGCCGACACTTGGCCCCATGGCCGTGCCGAGTGCCGACATGGTGCCGAGCAGGCCCATGACTCGGCCGGTATTTTCTTTAGTGACGGTGTCACCCACCATGCCCAGGGTCATCGCCATCATGATCGCCGCGCCCAGGCCCTGGAATGCCCGTGCGCCGATCAGCCAGGGCAGGGTTGGCGCGATGCCACAGCCGGCGCAGGCCAGGGCAAACACCAGCAAGCCGGCGAGCAGCAAGCGCCGGCGCCCCAGACGGTCGCCCAGGCGCCCGGCGCTGACAATCACCGCGGTGATGGCCAGCAGGTAGGCCAGCACCACCCACTGCACGGCATGAAACGAGGCCCCGAAGGCGTGCGCCAGGCTGGGCAGGCCGACATTGGCGATGCTGGTGCCCAGGGCGGCCAGCAACATGGACAACGACAAAGCGACCAGGCCGCCGCGTGTGGAGGTTTGCATGCGCGTTTCCTTGAGTAAATGCACCTGTCACAAATCTACGGCGTCGCCTAACATGGCGGAAGACGCATGGGTTGCAGGTTATAGCTGCACCGAACGCCTGATAAGGAGCCCGCATGCCCGACCTCAATTTACTCATCACCCTGGACGTGCTGCTTGCCGAAGGCAGCGTCGCTCGCGCCGCCCAGCGCTTGCGCCTGAGCCCTTCGGCCATGAGCCGGGCCCTGGCGCGTTTGCGTGCGGCCACGGGCGATCCGTTGCTGGTGCGTGCCGGCCGCGGCCTGGTGCCGACGCCCCGGGCGTTGCAACTGCGCGAGCAGGTCAGCCAATTGGTGCAGGACGCCCACGCCGTATTGCGCCCCGCGCACACCCTGGATTTGGGTGAAGTGGTACGCACCTTCACCTTGCGCACCAGTGAGGAGTTCGTCGAACGCTTCGGCCCTGCATTGCTCGCGCGTATCGCCCAGGACGCCCCAGGGGTGCGCTTGCGTTTCGTGCACAAGAGCGACAAGCACAGTGCGTTGCTGCGCGACGGTGGCGTTGACCTGGAAACCGGTGTGGTCGATGTGGGCGCCAGCCCGGAGGTGCTGACCCAGGCGCTGTTCCGTGACCGCCTGGTGGGCGTGGTGCGCGAGGGCCATCCGCTGAGCCGCGGCCCCCTCAGCGCAGCACGTTTCGCCGAGGGACAACACGTCTATGTGTCGCGGCGCGGGCAGGACCGTGGCCAGATCGACGATGCCCTTGAGGCGCAAGGTCTGGTTCGGCAGGTCAGCATTGTGGTCGCCGGTTTCAACACGGCCATCGCCCTGGCGCGGGGCACCGACCTGATCGCCAGCGTGCCTGAGCGCTATATCACCGTGCCGCCTCGAGGCTTGCACTGCTTTGAGCTGCCGGTGACGTTGCCGCCGTTTACCGTGGCGATGCTGTGGCACCCGCGACAGGACGCCGACCTGGCCCATCGCTGGCTGCGCACCTGTTTGCGCGAGGTGTGCGGGCCATAAGCGGCCCGCAACAGGTACAATCGCCGCTGCCTTGACGCGAAACCCCAGGAATTTGCATGTTCAGCCTTACCCGCTACACCACACCGTGCCCCGAACCGATCAACAGCCAGATCCTGCAGATGGTGGTAGACAACCTCACCGACATCAGCAGCGTGGCGTTGGCACCGAGCAACCTGCTGTACAACATCTACCAGTACGCCATCGGGTTTGAGGTGCACCTGTACCTTGAGGCGCTGAATGGCGAAAAAGGCGTTGCGGTGGAGTTGGTCGTGGCGATGGAAGACGACGCGGTGGTGGGCTTTTGCCTGTATCTGCCGGTGAAGGATGATCCGCACGCCTGTGGCATCGCGTTTATGGCGGTGCAGACCGGCTTTCGTCGCCAGGGTGTGGCACGCAGCATGCTGGATGAGGTGTTGGTGCGTTATCCCCACGCCGAACTGGCCTGTGCGGTAGAGAAGGTTGCGGTGTTCGAAGCCATGGGGTTCCAGGTGCGCGGTGCGCGGGGCACCCAGGTTGTGATGAACACCCGCAACTACGGCACCGATGGGCTGATGGGGGTTTTGGATGTGGCCTCGATCTACAGTTCGCTGGAAGTGCGGCAGATCCACACCTACCTGCTGCAAAAACACGGCAAGCGCGCCATGGTCGACGCAGAGAAACAGCGCGACCGGCACCTGGACCAGTTGGCGCGCAAGGCGCAACTGTTCGTCCAGAGCCGTCTGCCTACGGCCTGACGCGCCTGACCATCCCGAGGATAGTCTCCAGCAGCTCTTGCTGAGCTTCCTCGCGGCTGATTTCACCATTGGCCGCCGCGTGGGACAGCGCTTCCGCCGCGCCGAGCATGGCGCGCAGGCCGGCCTGGGAAATGCTGCCGCCAGCGGTGAAGGGCGACAGCGCGTCCCGGCATTTATCGAGGAAGATCGCCTCGTATTCACGCTTGGACGCTTCCAACTCCGGCGAACCGCTCAAGGCGGCAATCACGCCGGGGATTTCCCGACCTTGCAACAGCACACAATCGACATACGACGAGGCAATGACCCACGCGCGGTCCTCAAGGGTCGCGTTGCTGGTGGCGATGGCATTGGCAAATACCTGGTCCTGGCGCGCGTCGAAGTCTGCATACAACGCGGCCAGCAACCCCGCACGCGTCGCGAAGTGGTCGTACACCACCGGTTTGGTGACACCCGCCAGCTCGGCCAGGCGGCCCAGGGTCAGGGCGTCGGTGCCTTCGTCACGCACCAATTGCCAGGCCACGTCGAGTAACTGACGCAGGCGATCTTCACGAGATAAACGGCGACGTGGGGCAGGGGATTCACTGCTTGACATGCTTATATACCAAAAGTAACTTATTCGACGTAACTTACTAAAAGTAGATTAAGCCGAAACGGAGTCAAAGTCATGCACGCACTGATCGTTGTTGCCCATCACGACCCACAATCCCTCACCCATAGCGTGGCCGCCGAGGTGGGCGCGGGCTTGACCGCCTCTGGTCACACCTTTGAAATGGCCGACCTTGCCGCCGAAGGTTTCGACCCGCGCTATACCGCCGCCGATCATCAGGTTCACCGTACCCGCGCCACGCCGCCAGCCGACGTGCTGGCCGAACAAGCTCGCATCGACCGCGCCGATGCGCTGGTGCTGGCGTTTCCCATCTACTGGTGGTCGATGCCTGCATTGCTCAAGGGCTGGGTAGACCGCGTATTCGTCAATGGCTGGGCGATTGATTACAGCCCCGATACACCGGTGCAGAAGAAACTGCGGCATTTGCAGGTGCATCTGCTGGCCCTGGGGGCGGCTGACGAAAGTGCCTTTGACCGACACGGTTATGCCAAGTCCATGAACACCCAGATCGACTACGGCATCTTTGATTATTGCGGGGCGCGGGTACTCACCTCCGCGTTGTTGCTGGACTCGGAAAGTGGCACGGCCCAGGCGCACTTGCACAAGGCCCGGGCGGTGGGGCAAGAGTTGTTCGAGCGAGAAGCCGTGGCGGGATAATTCAGACGTCGCGAAACAGGTCGTGGGCGTCCAGCAAGCGGTAGGCAATCTCAGGGTTTTTCTCCAGGCCTCGGCGAATGGACGCGGGGATGGACTGGCGGGTCTTGCGACACATGCCCGGCAGTTCGTCGATGACGATCTGGATCCCGCGCATGCTCTTGACCTCAGTATGCCCTGGCGCGATGTGTACGCGGATGCCCAACTGGTCGTACATCCGCTGTTGCAGGTGTTCGAGGTCTTGCAGGCTCTTGAGGTTTTCCAGGCGCTCCAGCAGGATTTTTTCCTGCTGTCGCGTCAGTTGGAGAATGCGCAGGTCAGCTTCGGGCGCTTGCAGCAGTTGTTCACGGTTGCAGACACAGGCGCCGGGTGGGCAGGGTTGGCGAAGGGTCATTGACGCTCCCGGCAAGGTGTCACTGCAACTGTAGGAGCCAGCTTGCTCGCGAAAAACGTCAACGATAACGCGTGTGTCTTGAAGAAACGCGGAGCCTGTGCGTTTTTCGCGAGCAAGCTCGCTCCTACAGGTGGCTGTGTTAGTAGTTTAGGTGAACGCCCAGGCTGGCCAGGGCTTTCCAGTAGTCAGGGTAGGTCTTGGCCACGCAGTCCGGGTCTTGAATGCGAATGCCCGAGACTTTCAGCCCCGCCAGGGCAAAGCACATGGCGATGCGATGGTCGGCGTGGGTGTCGATCAGTGCGGTGCAGGCGGTGCCAGCCAGGGCCGGGTCGCTGGCGACCAGCAGGTCATCGCCCTCGATGGTCGCCAGGCCCGGGCGAATTTCGTTGAGGCCATCGTGCAGCGCCTGCACGCGGTCACATTCCTTGACGCGCAGGTTCGCCAGTTCAGTGAAACGCACGGGCGTGTTGTTGAACGCGGCGAGCACCGCGAGGGTCGGGATCGCGTCCTGCATTTGTGAGCCCACCACCGTGGCCTGCATGTTCGGGAACTGCGCGATCACGGCCTGGGCCTTGGCGTCGGGTTGGGTGAAGTCCTGCGCGGCTACACCGATGTCGATACGCCCACCGGTCAGTACTTCTGCGGCCCACAAATAAGTGGCGGCGGAAGCGTCGGGTTCGATCAGGTAATCATGGGCGGTATAGCCGGTGGGGGCCACGCGCCAGGTGGTGTCGTCCACGGCGTCCACCTGGGCCCCGAACGCACGCATGCAATCGAGGGTCAGGTCCACGTAGCCACGGGCGCCGATGTCCTTGCCGGTCAGCGCCACTTCAATCGGCGCTTCGCCGCACGCCGCGAGCATCAGCAGGGCTGATACGTACTGGCTGGACAAGCCACCATCAATCTCGAAACGCTTGGCCTGGACTTTGCCCACGCCGTGCACGGTTACCGGTGGGCAACCGGTCGGGCTGTCAACCTGGATGCCGTTCTGGCCCAGGGTAGCCAGCAGCGGGCCAATCGGGCGTTTTTGCATGTACTCGTCGCCATCCAGCACCACGGTGCCTTGCACGGTGGCCACGGCAGCCGTTAGAAAACGCATGGCGGTGCCAGCGTTGCCGAGGAACAACGGTTGTGCCGGTAACTGCAGCGAGCCTTGGCTGGTGACGACAAAGGTGGTGTCGTCCGGCTCGTCGATGGTAACGCCCATCTGCCGCAGGGCGACCGACATGTGGCGCGTGTCATCGCTTTTGAGCGCACCGCTCAATCGGCTGGTGCCCTTGGCCAATGCCGCCAGCAACAGCGCGCGGTTGGTAATGGATTTGGAGCCGGGGGGCGCGACCTTGCCAGTGAGGGGGAAGTTGGGCGGTGTAACGGTCACGGTTTTCTGCGAACTCAAGGTACAAGGCTCCTGGTCAAGGCGAGGTGGCGTGGAGTGGCCGACGTGCGGACCCGAATCATCAGGCAAACACGCCATGCTTGTCGAGTGAGCGGGTGATCTGCGTGCCCAAATGTGTGAGGGACTTGCCCTAACTGTAGGAGCGAGCTTGCTCGCGAAAAACGCCAACGATAAAGCGGGCTTCCTGAATGAACGCGGCGCCTGGAAGTTTTTCGCGAGCAAGCTCGCTCCTACAAAAAAGGTTTGCCTGCCTTAACGCTGGCTCAGCCAGTAGTCATGCAGCGCACGCGCAGCCGGTTCGATCTCGCTGACCCGCTGTTGATGGGCGTTTACATCCAGGTCTGCCGGCAGCTCGAAATTGTCCTGCTCGGCGCACCAGGAAATCCGCTCCAGTTGCCCGGCTTGTACAGCGGGCAATGGCGGCCAGTTGGCGATCGCCACGCCGCGCACATAGCCAAAGCACCATTCCTCGGCAAGGGTCACCACCTGGCCCTGATGCTCGGTGTCATCGAAACGGGCCTTGAATGCCTGGGCGTCGGTGGCCAACTGCGCGGCCAGGGTATTCATATGACGCACGCACAGATCAAGGAAAGCCTGGGCTTCGTCCATGTTGTCCCATTCGGGGTTCTGCCCGCCCCAGATAGCCGGGAACCACTCGGCCACGTCCACTTGGGCGGGGCTTGAGACCAGCGCGGTGAAGTAACCGTCGAGTTCGGCCATGTTCAGCACCGAGTGGTCGTCGCCGTATTGCAGCAAGATGGCCTCGATGGCGTCGAAATCGGCAGGGGCGAGGGGATGAAGTTGCATGGCATGTCCTTTAAACGTCGAGCGCCGCGGTTGGGGCGGCTTAAAGCGCGAAGGATGGCGTGTGTACGGGGTTTTATCCAGCGTCTTTTCCTGCGCCGGTGCCAGTCCCGCTTTTGGCCGATGCGCCGTGGCGCACCCTTGATATAGTCTGGCCTTTCTCAATCGCCAGTCAGGGATCACTGCCATGTCCGAATACCAAGCCTTCGTTGTCGAACTCAGCGGCAACGTTGCCCATGTGCAGATCAATCGCCCGGAAAAGATCAACGCCATGAACGCGGCGTTCTGGACCGAAATCATCGACATCTTCCAATGGATCGACGAAACCGACGCCGTGCGTGCCGTGGTGCTCAGCGGTGCCGGCAAGCACTTTTCCTCGGGCATCGACCTGATGATGCTGGCCTCGATCGCCAATGATTTTGGCAAGGACGTGGGGCGCAATGCGCGCCTGCTGCGCCGCAAGATTCTTGAGCTGCAAGCCTCGTTCAACGCTGTGGACACTTGCCGCAAGCCCGTGCTGGCGGCGATCCAGGGCTACTGCATCGGCGGCGCCATCGACCTGATCAGTGCCTGCGACATGCGCTATGCCGCCGAGGATGCGCAATTCTCGATCAAGGAAATCGATATCGGCATGGCTGCCGACGTCGGCACCTTGCAACGCCTGCCGCGCATTATCGGCGACGGCATGCTGCGTGAACTGGCCTACACCGGCCGTCAGTTCGGCGCTGAAGAAGCGCGCAGCATCGGCCTGGTCAACCGCGTGTTTGCTGATCAGCAAAGCCTGCTGGCGGGTGTCATGGACCTGGCCCAGCAAATCGCCGCCAAGTCGCCGATTGCCGTGACCGGCACCAAGGCCATGATCAGCTACATGCGTGACCACACAGTCAATGATGGCCTGGAATACGTTGCCACCTGGAACTCGGCTATGTTGCAATCCAACGACCTGCGCGTGGCCATCGCGGCCCACATGAGTAAGCAGAAACCCGAATTCGTGGATTGACTGACATGACCCCAGGCTGGATTACTACAACGCTGCTCGACAACGACGCCCCTGGCGGCTGGGCCGTCGCCCGCAGCCGCGAAGGCTTTTTACACGACACCAATGGTCCGCTGTTCCCGCGCGAATGGCTCAAGCGCCAGGACCTGTCGGTGTTTGCCGAACACGGTATCGGTCACCTTGATGGCGAGCCGGTGTACCTGTTGGAGCTCAACGCGCCGGCAGAGGTGCAAGGGTGCAGCTGGCAGGGTTTGCGTGGTTTTATGCTGCAAGGCGATCACACCCTGTACAAGGTGCTGGGCTACGCCGCGCAGATCGGCACCTGGGCGCGGGAGCACCGCTTTTGTGGCAGTTGTGGCCAGGCGATGGTGCAGGTGCCGAGGGAGCGGGCGATGTATTGCCAGGCCTGCGACCTGCGCAGCTACCCGCGTATCTCGCCAAGCATGATCGTGCTGGTGACCCGTGGCGATGAGATCCTGCTGGCGCGTTCGCCGCGTTTCGTCACGGGGGTCTACAGCACCCTGGCCGGTTTTGCCGAGCCGGGTGAGTCTGCTGAAGACTGCCTGATCCGTGAAGTGCGCGAAGAGGTGCAGGTGGAGGTCAAGAACATCCAGTACATGGGCAGCCAATGCTGGCCGTTCCCTCACTCGATGATGCTGGGCTTTCATGCCGAATACGCCGGTGGCGATATCGTGCCCCAGGCCGACGAGATCGAAGATGCGCAGTGGTTCAATATCCACGAGCTGCCGCCGTTGCCGGCGTCACGCTCGATTGCGCGTTACCTCATCGACCTCTACCTGGCCCGCCGTTTAGGCCACGCTGAACCAGTGCTGCCAGGCTAGGCGCACGGTCAGGCCCAGCACCACGGTGATAAACACCGGGCGAATGAATTTGGCGCCGCCGCTGATCGCGCTGCGTGCGCCAAAGAACGCGCCACACATCACCGACACCCCCATCGCCAGGCCGACAATCCAGTCCACCGACCCATTGATGATGAACACCGTCAGCGCCGCCGCGTTGCTGACGAAGTTCATGCTGCGCGCCACGCCGCTGGCCTTCACCAGGTCGATGGGGTGCAGCAGCATCGTGCTGACCGTCCAGAACGCCCCCGTGCCGGGCCCTGCCACGCCGTCGTAGAAGCCCAGGCCGAAGCCCTGGGTGGCTTGCCATTTCTTCTTGATCGGTGCCTCGGCGTCCAGTGGCGCCTTGGGCGTGCCCCCGAACAGCAGGTACACACCGCAGGCGAAGACGATCACCGGGAGCATCTTGTTCAGGGTTTCGGCGGGCAAGTAATGGGCGACGACCGCGCCGGTCAGCGCACCGATCAACGTACCGACGATGGCGTGCACCCATTGGCGTGGGTGGAACAGCTTGCGGCGGTAGAAGGTAAAGCTGGCGGTGGCCGAACCGAAGGTGGAGCTGAGTTTGTTGGTGCCCAGTACCAGATGCGGCGGCATGCCAGCGGTGAGCAGGGCAGGCGTGGTCAACAAACCGCCACCGCCGGCGATGGCGTCGATAAAACCGGCGATAAAAGCGACAACGGCCAGGATGGCCAGGGTAGTGAGGTCAACGCTGAGTTCGAAAGGCATGGGCAGGGCTTATTGTTGGAGGGCCGCAGAAAGCCAGCATCTTACTGCGATGTGGCGGGTCTAGGCGATGCAAATGTGGGAGCGGGCTTGCCCGCGAAGGCGGCCTGTCAGTCACTGAATCTTTAACTGAACCACCGCTATCGCAGGCAAGCCAGCTCCCACATTGGTTATGTATTGCCCACAAAATCTGCGCCTGGCACAGAACCCCTGTGGGAGCGGGCTTGCTCGCGAAGGCGGTGTGTCAGTCAATGAAAATTCAACTGAACCTCCGCTTTCGCAGGCAAGCCAGCTCCCACATTGGTTATGCATTGCCGACAAAATCAGCGCTTGGCACAAAACCCCTGTGGGAGCGGGTAGACACCTTGTTCGAGCGCCGCGCCGCGTGCGCTGAGGCGCGACTTGGGGATGCCCAGCACTCGTCCTGCCGCCGAAAACCCGCCGTGCTCGGCGACCATGGAGCAAGCGTTGGCGGTGAGCGACAAGGAGTATGTCGCGATCAGGCAGGTGGTGGCTGAAGGTGAGTTTGGCGCGGTCCAGTCAGAAGGGCGGGTCAATGGTCAAACCCACACCTTCTGGGATCTGTTCAGAGTCCATGCGCATGCAAAGATCGCTGAACAGTGGCAGGTAGCGGCGGTGTTCCCCGATGTCGTACCCCACGACAACGGGGCGTTCTAGAGCGTTATTTGTGCGCGCCCAGCCATTCCACGGCCGTGCGCCAGATGCAGATACCCAGGAAGTAGGCCGACATCAGCGACCACAAGCCGAATGTCCAAGGGTTGGTGTTGGGATAATCCACCACCATCAGGAAGCTGCACAGCAGCCAGATGGTGGTCACCGCGATGTTGATCGGCATGAAGCGCTTGACCCGGAACGGGTGCAGGAACTTCATCGGCGTCACGGTCAGCAGCGCCAGGCCGATCACGGTCAGCAAGGTGACCCAGGCATCCGGCTGGATGATATAGACGCACAGGGCAACGACGTTCCAGGCGGCAGGGAAGCCGACGAAGTAGTTGTCCTTGCTCTTCATGTTCACGTTGCAAAAGCAGAACAGCGACGACACCAGGATCACCGACACCGCAAACAGGTGGGTGAAATCGGGCAGGTCGATGTAGCGGTAGATAAACAGTGCAGGAATGAATACGTAGGTGAGGTAGTCAATCACCAGGTCCAGCACCGAGCCGTCAAAGCTGGGCAGCACCGTGCTGACATTCACCCGTCGCGCCAGCGAGCCGTCGACGCCATCCACCACCAGTGCCAGGCCCAGCCACAGTAGGCACGCCTTGGGGGAGTTTTCCAGCAGCGCCAGGGTGGCCAAAAAGGCCAGTACCACACCGGTGGCGGTAAAGCCGTGGGCGCCCCAGGCTTTGAGTCTGGCTACATGCAGGGTCGATATCACGGGCGGTTCTCCAAAAGGTCAAACGGGGCAGCCGACGACGTAGCGCCGTCGAGTCTGGCCAGGGAATGCAGGTATCGACCGGGAAGGGGAGGATAAGGTTCACCGCCCGGCGTATCCGTTAGCGTAGCAAGCGTAGGACATTTGGGCATCAGCCCTGACGGAACACCAGTGCCTTTAACCCGCTCTGGGGGTCGATATCAGGAAATTCCGGTGGGTTTTCCAGCCGCTGCACAAAGCGCAGGCCCGGTGCTTCGCGGGTCACGCCGTCGATCAGGAAATCTTCACCGAAGGCCGGATCGTTCATGCATGCCAGCACGGTGCCGTGGGCACTGAGCAAGTCCGGCAGGCGGCGCAGCACGCGCTGGTAATCCTTGGTCAGGAGGAAACTGCCTTTCTGGAAGGAGGGCGGGTCGATGATCACCAGGTCGTAAGGGCCGTTGTTCGTCACCTTGGCCCAGGACTTGAACAGGTCGTGACCCAGGAAGCTCACCCGGCTCAGGTCATGCCCATTCAGGCGATGGTTGTCGCGGCCACGGCTGAGGGCACCACGGGCCATGTCCAGGTTCACCACATGGTCGGCGCCGCCTTCGATGGCCGCCACGGAAAAGCCGCAGGTATAGGCGAACAGGTTGAGCACGCGTTGGCCTTTGGCCTGTTCGCGCACCCAGTTGCGCCCGTAACGCATGTCGAGAAACAGCCCGCTGTTCTGTTTTTTGCCCAGGTCGATCAGGTAGCGCAGGCCGCCTTCGGTGATGGTCAGTTCATCGATGGCGTCGCCCACCAGCCATTCGGTGGTGCTTTGCGGCAGGTAGCGGTGTTGCAGGGCCACGGTGTGCACGCCGAAACGGCTCCATTCGATCTGCAACAGGGTGTGCTTCAGGGCTTGCAGGTGCTCGGTTTCTTTGAACAGGGCGACCAGCACGACCCCTTGCAGCCAGTCCACGGTGAGTTGCTCCAGGCCTGGCCAGCAGCGGCCACGGCCATGGAACAGGCGCCGGGTTTCTGCAGGCGCGTCAGCCAGGGCAGTGAGCAGGTGGGCGTGCAGGGTAGCGAGGGCGTCTGGGGTCATCGTTAAGCGTCGGTCATCGGGGCGGGCGGCATTTTAAACACAATTGGGTGGGAGGGTGGCTGGTCTGTGAAGGGGGATGACACCCCGCGATCCAACTGTGGGAGCTGGCTTGCCTGCGATGGCGGCCTACCAGCCGACACTTCTCTACCTGACACCCCACCATCCAACTGTGGGAGCGGGCTTGCTCGCGAAGGCGGCCTGACAGTCAACACAGTTGGATCGGGTACATATCCGTTATTTAGGTAACGGCCACTTAGGGTTCCGCCCTGACGGCGGCTCACTTTTGAACAGCGCAAAAGTAAGCAAAACGCTCTTGCCCCACCCCTCGGCACCTCGCTTAGGCTCGGTGTGCCCGAACGCAGGCTTGAATCCGTGGGCCGCCGCCACGCGCCATCCATGGCGCGGGGCGGCTAACCCGGCGTCCTGCCGGGTTACCCACGAATTCAAGCCTGCGTTCGGCCAGCGTGGTTTAACGGGGCGCCTGAGATCAAGATCACAAGCAGATCAAGAGCAAGATCAAGAGCGGCTCGCTTCGCATCGTGGTTACTGTCGATCGCTTCAGATACCTATGCCGCGATGAGGCCTGCAAGGCCAATAAAAAAAAGCCCGCATTGCGCGGGCCTTTTATGTTCAGCGGATTATCAACCCGCCACCAACACTCGAATTGCTTCCAGTCGCAACGCGGCTTTATCGAGCATGGCCAGGCCTTGCTCGCGTTGGTTGCGCAGGGCTATCAGCTCGCTGTCGCGCACGGTCGGGTTGACCGCTTGCAACGCGGTCAGGCGCGCCAGTTCTTCGTCGGTGTCTGCCGCGAGGCGACGCTTGGCTTCGGCCACGCGTTCGGCGTGACGCGGGGCGATCTTCTCTTCACCGGCGTTGATGCGCGGTGTGAGTTGGTCACGCTGGGCCTGCACGAATTTGTTCGCGCTGGCCCGTGGCACGCTTTCCAGCTGGTCATTCAAGGTCACGAACGACACGCGGCCCGACAGGTCATTGCCGTTGGCATCCAGCAGGCAGCGCAAGGCGGCCGGTGGCAGGTAGCGGCCCAGTTGCAGGGAGCGCGGGGCGACTACTTCACTGACATACAGCAGCTCAAGCAATACGGTGCCTGGCTTGAGCGCCTTGTTCTTGATCAGCGCCACGGCGGTGTTGCCCATGGAGCCGGACAGCACCAGGTCCATGCCGCCTTGCACCATCGGGTGCTCCCAGGTGATGAACTGCATGTCTTCGCGCGACAGCGCCTGGTTACGGTCGTAGGTGATGGTCACACCTTCGTCGTCGCCCAGGGGGAAGCTGGCGTCGAGCATTTTTTCGCTGGGCTTGAGGATCAGCGCGTTTTCCGAATGGTCTTCGCTGTCGATGCCGAACGCGTCGAACAGGGTTTCCATATAGATCGGCAGGGCGAACTGGTCGTCTTGTTCGAGGATGTCCTCGACCAGCGCATCACCTTCCCCAGCGCCGCCGGAATTGAGTTCCAGCAAGCGGTCGCGACCGGTGTGCAGCTCCTGCTCCAGGCGCTCGCGCTCGGCACGCGCTTCGTCGATCAGGGCTTGCCACTCGCCGTCGTCGGCAGCTTCCAGCAAGGGCAGCAGGCGTGGGCCGAACTGATGCTGCAAGGCGTTGCCGGTCGGGCAGGTGTTGAGGAAGGCATTGAGCGCTTCGTGGTACCACTGGAACAGGCGTTCTTGCGGGCTGGTTTCCAGGTAGGGCACGTGCAGTTCGATCACGTGTTTCTGGCCGATCCGGTCCAGACGCCCGATGCGCTGTTCCAGCAGGTCGGGGTGGGACGGCAGGTCGAACAGTACCAGGTGATGGGAAAACTGGAAGTTACGGCCTTCACTGCCGATTTCCGAGCAGATCAGCACCTGGGCACCGAACTCTTCATCGGCAAAATAAGCCGCGGCGCGGTCACGCTCCAGAATGTTCATGCCCTCGTGGAACACCGTGGCCGGAATGCCGGAGCGCACGCGCAGGGCGTCCTCCAGGTCCATGGCGGTTTCGGCGTGGGCGCAGATCACCAGGACCTTGGTGCGCTTGAGCATTTTCAACTGGTCGATCAGCCACTCGACCCGTGGGTCGAAGCGCCACCAGCGGTTCTCTTCCTCGATGTCCGGTTGCGCCTGGAAGCTGACTTCCGGGTACAGCTCGGCGTGTTCGCCCAGGGGCAGTTCGAGGTATTCGTCCGGGTTCGGCAGCGGGTAGGCGTGCAGCTTGCGCTCGGGGAAGCCTTGCACCGCGGCACGGGTGTTGCGAAACAGCACGCGGCCGGTGCCGTGGCGGTCCAGCAGCTCACGCACCAGGCGGGCACTGGCTTCGGTGTCGCCATCGTTGACGGCGGTGAGCAGGGCTTCACCTTCGTCGCCGAGGAAGCCTTGAATGGTCTTGTGTGCGGTCGGCGACAGGCGGCCCTTGTCCAGCAGCTCCTGCACGGCTTCGGCCACCGGGCGATAGTTTTCGCTCTCGGCGCGGAAGGCTTGCAGGTCGTGGAAGCGGTTCGGGTCCAGCAGGCGCAGGCGCGCAAAGTGGCTGTCCTGGCCCAATTGTTCCGGGGTAGCGGTCAGCAACAGCACGCCGGGAATCACCTCGGCCAGTTGTTCGACCAGCGAGTATTCGGCGCTGGCCTTGTCTTCGTGCCACACCAGGTGGTGGGCTTCGTCGACCACCAGCAAGTCCCAACCGGCGGCAAACAGCGCATCCTGGGCCTTCTCGTCGTCCACCAGCCATTCCAGCGCAACGAGTGCAAGCTGGGTGTCTTCGAACGGGTTGGTGGCATCGCTTTCGATAAAGCGCTCTTCATCGAACAGCGCAACCTGCAGGTTGAAGCGGCGGCGCATTTCCACCAGCCATTGGTGCTGCAGGTTTTCCGGGACCAGGATCAGTACGCGGCTGGCGCGGCCCGAGAGCAGTTGGCGATGGATCACCAGGCCTGCTTCGATGGTCTTGCCCAAACCCACTTCGTCCGCCAGCAACACGCGTGGCGCGATACGGTCAGCGACTTCGCGGGCGATGTGCAGTTGGTGGGCAATCGGTTGGGCGCGTACGCCACCCAAGCCCCACAGCGAGGACTGCAACTGGCGGCTGGTGTGTTCCAGGGTGTGGTAGCGCAGTGAGAACCACGCCAGCGGGTCAATCTGCCCGGCGAACAGACGGTCGCTGGCCAGGCGGAACTGGATGAAGTTGGACAGTTGGGTTTCCGGCAGGGTGACCTGCTCGTTCTGCCCATTGAGGCCGTGGTAGACCAGCAGGCCATCGACGTCGTCGACTTCCTGTACGGTCATTTTCCAGCCTTCGAAATGGGTGATGGTGTCACCCGGCGAAAACCTCACGCGAGTGAGGGGCGCATTCCGTAGCGCATACTGGCGCGTGTCGCCAGTGGCCGGATAGAGCACGGTCAACAAGCGGCCGTCCTGTGCCAGAACGGTGCCTAACCCCAGCTCTGCTTCGCTGTCACTAATCCAGCGTTGCCCCGGTTGATACTGCTGCGCCATGCTGCCTGACTCCCGCCGTGAAAAAGCCGACTATGTTAACGGAACACGGCCCGGCGCCCAAGAACTCTGACAAAAACTACGCTGTTTATACGGGCCGGCGGAAATTGAATCGACGGATGGCGGGCACTTGAGAGTGTCGACTGAGTCACAGCTTGGCACGCGGGTGCTCAAGTCACCCTGCCACCCGCCGACAGCCTGTTGATCAGGAGAATAATTATCATGCTGCCACCCATGCTGCCCGTCAGTGTTGTGCCGGTCACGTCGCAACTCGACCCGGCACGCCAGAAGCCGGATATCCCGCCGGTGGTGCCCGTTCAAGCGGGTTCCAACGAGAGCACGATCGACCTGAAAAAAGGCGATGCCGAGCAATCGACCTTTCTGTTGCGCGAAGAGCAGCGGCGCCAGCAGGAGCAACACAAGCGTCGGCGCGAAGCTGACGACGACGCGCAGCAGCATTTGCCGATTCCCGGCGACTTGCTCAACGCTGATAACACCGTGCCCGTGGCGCCGCTGATCGAAGACGCGCCGCGCCAGGGCCTGTGGGTGGATATCGAGGTTTAACCGTTCAGTTCGCGCAAGGCCTTCACCAGCAACTCAATCTCGTCATTGGTGTTAAGCGGGCTGACGGAGATGCGCGCAACGCTGCTCAACCCACGCGCTTGCATGTCCAGCGGGGTGTAGGCCACGCCATTGGCGCCGATGTTGATGCGCTTTAACCCCAGGCGTTGCTTGAGTTCAAAACTATCCCAGCCGGCCAGGTTGAACGCGATCAAGCCTGAATGCGTGTTGCCCAAGTCGTGCAAGCTGATCCCCGGTATCTGACGCAGTGCTTCGCGGATTCGCGCGCTGGTCTGCAAGACTCTTTGCCATACCCGCTCACTCCCCAGTTGATTGATCTCGTGCAACGCATTGCCCAGGCCGGCTAGCAGGGCGAAGGACACTTCGCTGGTTTCAAAGCGTCGCGCGTCGTTGCGCAGGTCGAAGCCTTCGGCGGTCCAGGGCGCTGAAAATACGTCGCGTTGGGCCGGGTTCAGGTGCGGGAGAAACTCCGGCCGGATGTACAGCAGTGCGGTACCGCGAGGCCCGCGCAAGTGTTTGCGGCCGGCGGACTTGAGCACATCGCACTGCAACGCTTGCACATCCACCGGCAGCTGGCCGACGGCTTGGCCCGCGTCGATGAAGTAGGGAATGGTATGCCGCCTGGCCACATCGCCGATGGCCTGGGCCGGGTTGATCAAACCACCGTTGGCCGGCAGCCAGGTGAGGTCGATCAGCTTCACCTTGGCATCGAGCATTGCCTCCAGTGCCACAGGGCAGGCGGCGCCGCTGGCATCGCACGGGATGACCTCCACCCGCGCCCCGGCTTGAACGGCCAGTTCCATGCTCGCCAGGTTACCGCCCCATTCATGGCGCCCCACTAGAATTCGATCGCCCGGTTGCCACGGCCCCAGCGCCTGGAAGGCCATGCTCCAGGCCGTGGAGCCACTGCTGGCGAAGGCAATCGACGACGCGGGCGCATTGAGCAGTTGCCCGGCGGCTCGGCGGGCCTTTTCCACTAAGACGGCACCTTGTTCGCCGGCCTCCATCGGGCCGTCGCGCGCTTCGCGTTGCAGCTGGTCGATGATGGCGTCGAGCGTCGCCTGGCTGGGCAAGGATGCCCCGGCGTGATTGAAGTGCACGATGCCGGATTGGCAACCGGGCGTGGCCTCTCGCAAGTGCTGCACTTGCAGCGGGCTCATGGCTGCAACTCGAAAATGGCATCGACCTCCACGGCGACGCCAGCCGGCAAACTGCAGACCCCTACGGCAGTGCGCACGTGTCGACCCTTGTCGCCGAGGGCGTTGACCAGCAGGTTCGAGGCGCCATTGGCGACCACGCTCTGGCGCTGGAAATCGGCGCTGCTGGCAATGAACACGCCCAGACGCAGGACGCGCACCACCCGTGACAGGTCATCGCCCAGCGCATCGCTTAGTTGCCCCAGCAGGCCCAGTGCCGCCAGTTCTGCCGCTTGGGCGCCGTCTTCATCGCTGAGGGAGTCACCCAGGCGGCCAAGGTAGGCGGGTTTGCCATCGAGCATGGGAATTTGCCCGGAGATGAACAGTTGATGCTGGCTGCTCACATGATTGATGTAGTTGGCCGCGGGTTGGCTGGGCGTGGGCAGTGTCAGGCCGAGGGCGTGTACGCGCTGGCGGATGGAGTCGGTCATGGTGAAACCCTCTGGTGTCAGAAGGTTCCAGCATGTTGGCGGTGGCGAGGGGCGACAAACGGATAGATCTCACTCGACGTATCGAAAAAACTCACGCGTCGGCACACGCCTGCTTCAGCCACTGGCTGAAGCATTCAGCCGTCTCACTGAGCGGGCCCTGGGGGGCGATCAGCCAATAGCCGATGTCGCTGTGATAGGGCGGCCAGTCAAAAACCTCCACCAGGCTGCCGTCCTGGAGCCTGCGTTCGATCAGGCGATGGCGGCCCATGGCGATCCCCTGGCCGGCCACGGTCGCTTCGACCACGATGTTGTAGTCATGCAGCATCACGCGGGGGTGGCGATCGAGGTTGACCTGGTAATGGGCGGACCAATCGGTCCACTCGAAAGGACGGTGCGAGGTCGCCATCAACAACGGGCCACTGGCGACCTGCCGGGCTTTGAATGCAGGGCTGCATACGGGTGACAGGGTTTCGGCCATCAGGCGCGTGGCGTGCACATCGGGCCAGTCGCCCTTGCCGTAGCGGATGGCCAGGTCAACCTCGGCCGTGGCGACATTGGCCAATTGAATCGCGGGCAGCAACTCCACCTGGATATGCGGGTAGCGTTGTAGAAACTCGGCCAGGCGCGGCGCCAGCCACAACGTGGCAAAGGACGCCAGCAAGCCGATACGCAACACATTGGCGCTGGGCGCACCCCGTTGGTTGCGCGTCGCAGCGGCGATAGCGTCCAGGGCAGGGCGGATCTGCTCGTAGTACGCTTGCCCGGCCAACGTCAGGTCAATCGCACGGGTTCGCCGGATAAACAGTGGCTTGCCCAAGTGGTGTTCGAGCTTATGCACCTGGTGGCTCAGCGCACTTTGGGTCACCGACAACTCGTTGGCCGCCTTGATAAAACTCAAGTGCCGCGCCACGGCTTCGAAGGCGCGCAGGGCCAACAGTGGCGGAAGGTCGTTGTGCAAGGCCACTTGGATGCGCCTCCTGGGCAGGGTAGAAAGCGCCGATTCTGGTCGATGGCCTGCATTTTGTCGCTCGCTTAATTGCCGTCGGGCGAGGCAGGCCGCATTATTGAGGCATTACCGCCACGACGTAAGCCAAGCCATGAGTGATGACGACAAGCTGATCGACCTGAACGCCGAACGCGCCAAGCGCGTGCACGACCTCAATGACAAACGCTTGAATGAAGTGCGCCAAGCCTTCGAACAAGCCATGCCCCTGGGCAAACCCAAGAAAAAGCCCAAGAACAAACCGAAAAAGCGTTGAAACACCCTGCATCCGTTGATGCAGGTCAGTTATTCCCCTTCTTTACGCCCCGTTGTGGGCGACATTGATCCTGGTCAATTTCCCACTGTGCCTTCTCCATTAACTTAGCCCTATCGCAACAGGGCAAGTGCAGGAGGCCGGTCATGTTTTTCGATAATGTGGTTTTCGCCGGAGTGCTGACTGTTAGCCTCATGGTGCTGTTTTTTGTAGGGTTTGGATTTTTTATCTGGAAAGACGCGAACAAGCGTAAAAAACCTTAAGTCTTTCCGGGTTACATGAGCACGCAAGGCATTTTGGGCGACTTCGGTCGCCCTTTTTTTGTCTGTCAATTGATGGATGAAGAGCTCCCTCGCCACAGGTCCAGCGTCGTAGCGACGTTGTGTAGATACCTATGCGCATCGCAGGCAAGCCCCACATTTGTCATGCGCTGCTCGAACTGGCGTAGAACCTGCATCCCACGCCCCATTCGCCGGTTTCCTGTCACCGGCCTCTGGAGGATTAGGATGCGTAGTCTGGTTTTGCTGCTGGCGTCATTGGCCCTGGGCGGTTGCATGACCGTCAGTGATATGGCCGAAGGCACCCGCTATCAGATGAGCGATGCCGGGCTGCTCGACCACAGCGATACGCGGCGTACTGCCTCGGTGCGCATACAGCCGGATTCCTTTGTGTTTATCGCCCAAGGCGCCTTCGTGCCGCCGGGCAGCGCTTACCCGCGGCCCAATGTGGTGGCCGAGGAAGCATTCAATGGCTTCGTCGAATATTTCCCCATGGTGCGTCGCGCCCGTCAGCCGGAAGGGCTGGAACAGGCCATGGCCGAAGCCCGCGACGCCGGTGCTCACTACCTGCTGTATTGCCGCTTTGCGGCAGCCGATGACCGTATCGGCAACGCCGACGAGTGGACCGACCAACAAGCTCTGGACCGCCTTGGCCTGGACAGCGGGGTGATCCAAGTCATGTTGATCGAGACCAGCACCCAGTATTTGATTGATACTGCACGTATTCGCAGTCGTGGCGGTTTACTGACGTTCCACGACACATCGCCACAAGATTTGATTGCCCGTCCCCTGGCGCAATATGCCCGCGGTTTACTGGGCATGAGCAATCAGTAAACAGAGGAGCCCGTCATGACCGATTCCGCCAAGGCCAATGATTTATTGGCCCAACTGCCCAAGGGCAAAGGGCCGGCACCGGTGCATCTGTGGAACCCGGCTTTCTGCGGCAATATCGACATGCGTATCGCCCGTGACGGCACCTGGTTCTACCAGGGCACGCCCATCGGGCGAAAGCCGATGGTCAAGCTGTTCTCCAACATCATCCGCCGCGATGGCGATGATTATTTCCTGGTGACGCCAGTGGAGAAGGTCGGCATCCAGGTCGATGATGCGCCCTTTGTCGCCGTGACCCTGGACGTGCAAGGGCAGGGCGAAAGCCAGGTTTTGCGCTTTACCACCAATGTCGATGAACAGGTCGAGGCAGGCCTCGAACACCCGCTGCGGGTGGTGATCGACCCCGTCACCCAGGAACCCGCACCCTACGTGCGCGTTCGCACCAATCTTGAAGCCCTCGTGCATCGCAACGCTTTTTACCAGTTGGTGGAGCTGGCCGTGAGCCGTCCGATCAACGGTCAGAACTGGCTTGGCGTATGGAGCAGCGGGGAGTTTTTCCCCATTGGCCTGGAGCCCTGAGGCGGATTTTGTCTTCAGCCTGAAATAATCCTCTTGCGGTAAACGCGCGCTTTCGGTTATCAATTTGTACATGATTAGACATGTTCGATTTGATAAGAAAAAACGCGTCGTCGATGAACTCATCCGCCGTATCGAGGGTGGGGTCATGGCCGACGGCTTCCTGTTGCCGGGCGAGCATCAACTGGCCGAGGAATTTGCGGTCAGTCGTGGCACGCTGCGTGAGGCGCTGGCCGAACTCAAGCGTCGCAACTACATCGCCACCCAGAGTGGGGTCGGCTCGATCGTCACCTTTGACGGCATGGTGCTGGACCAACGCAGCGGTTGGGCTCAGGCCTTGGCCGATACGGGCGCCCAGGTAAGCACCGACATCCTGCGTTTCGAGGCCGTCACGCGCCCGGATCTGTTCAGCCGTTTCGGCACCGACCAGTTCATTACCCTCGACCGCCTTCGGCGCACCGCAGACGGCACAGCGGTGTCCCTGGAACGCTCGCTGATGCCGGCCGTTGGCGACCTGGAAAGCCTGCCGCGCATTGGCCTGATCGATAACTCCTTGACCATCACCCTGGCCGCCTACGGCTACGTCGGGGCCGAGGGCGATCAGTGGATCGGTGCCGAGCCGCTGAGTGATGAAGATGCCGAATTACTCGGGCGTCCCAGCGGCACAGTATTTCTCAAGGCTGCGCGCACCACCTATGATCGTCGCGAGCGTTTCATGGAGCATGTCGAAAGCCTGCTCGACCCGCTGCACTTTCGCCTGCATCTGCAGTTTGGAGCGTCGAAATGACCCGCGAAAATCACGCCCTTGGCGCCTTCTATGGCCTGGCCCTGGGCGATGCTTTGGGTATGCCCACCCAATCCTTGAGCCGCGAGCAGGTACAAAAGCGCTTCGGTGCCATCACCGCTCTGGAAGACGCCGACGCCGACCAGCCCATTGCACCGAACATGCCTGCCGGCTCCATCACCGATGACACCGAGCAAGCCATCCTGGTCGCCGAGTTACTGGTGCAAGGCCAGGGCCAGATCCAGCCCGCTGTGCTTGCCCAACGCTTGATCGATTGGGAAGCGGGCATGCGCGCCAAAGGCTCCCAGGACTTGCTCGGGCCGTCCACCAAGCGCGCTATCGACATGATCCTCGCCGGCCATACCCCGGAGGAATCCGGGCGCTACGGCACCACCAATGGCGCGGCCATGCGCATCACCCCGGTGGGCATCGCCGCCGATGTCGGCGACCCGGGGCGGTTTATCCAGGCGGTGATCCAGGCGTGCCAGGTCACCCATAACACCAGCCTGGGTATTTCCAGCGCTGCGGCCGTGGCGGCGGTGGTCTCGGCTGGCATCAATGGCGTGGACCTGGGGGAAGCCTTGAATATCGGGACCCAGATTGCCCGCCAGGCCGAAAGCCATGGTCACTGGATCGCGGGCGGACGCATTTCTACCCGCATTAGTTGGGCTCGCACTCTAAGCGTCGGCAGCGGCGATAAAGCGTTGTTTGCCGACCTGCTTTACGAGTTGATTGGTACTTCGGTGGCTTCCCAGGAATCGGTGGTGGTGTCGTTTGCCTTGGCGCAGCAAGTGGCGTCTGGCGACATGAACGCTTTCGAAGCCCTGTGCCTGGCGGCCAGCCTGGGCGGCGACACCGACACCATTGCCGCGATGCTCGGCGCCATGCTGGGGGCGTGCCTGGGCATGCAGTGCTGGCCTGAGGCGTTGGTTGAACAGGTCAAGCGAGTCAATGGCTTGGACTTGCAGCCGCTGGTCAAAGCCTTATTGGCCTTGCGATAAACACGGAACTAATTGTGGGAGCTGGCTTGCCTGCGATAGCGGTTTTCCAGTGGCGGATGAGCTGGTTGCCCCACCGCAATCGCAGGCAAGCCAGCTCCCACATTAAAAAGCGTTGGGTCAGGAAGACCGGATAAAGATTCGACTCGCTGCCACAACCACAACAATACAGGCACCAGGAGCACCCTTTCATGAGCAGCCCCTCTTCCGGCCAAAGCGCCGGGCAATTGGAAACACGCGGCATTGAGCCGGTCCCGGAAAGCGAGTGCAAAGGTCATCCGCTGCAATTGTTCTGGGTGTGGTTCGCCGCCAATATCAGCATCCTCGGCTTGCCCCTTGGTGCGACGCTGGTGGCGTTTCGTGGCCTGGCCATCTGGCAGGCGATCATCGTCGCGATTCTTGGCGCCGCCGGCTCATTTGCCGTGGTGGGCATCATCTCCATCGCCGGCCGCCGTGGTCGCGCGCCCAGCCTGACCTTGTCCCGCGCCATCTTCGGGGTGCGCGGCAATATCGGCCCGACCTTGGTGTCGCTGATGTCGCGCCTGGGTTGGGAAACCGTCAACACCACCACCGCAGCCTTCGTGTTGTTGTCGTTAAGCTCCATCCTGTTCGGCTCGGCCGTGGAGGCGAAAAGCGCACCGGTGCTTACCCTGATCTTCATTGCCATCTTCGTGCTGCTGACCCTGGCCGTATCGGGCCTGGGCCACGCCACGCTGCTGGTGATTCAGAAGTGGGCGACCTACGTCTTCGGCGGCTTGAACATTCTGGTGGGCGGCTTTCTGTGCGCCACCATCGACTGGAGCGCGGTGTTCAACGCCACCCCGGCTCCGTTGAGCGCGATGATCATTGGCGTGGGCACCATGGCTGCCGGTACCGGTATCGGTTGGGCCAACGCCGGTGCAGACATGTCGCGTTACCAGCACCGCAGCGTCAAGGCCGTACGCCTGGTGGCCTCCGCTGCATTTGGCGCAGGTATCCCGCTGGTGCTGTTGATCACCCTCGGCGGCCTGTTGTCGGTGGGTAACAATGACCTGGCGTCAGCCACCGACCCCATCATCGCGATCCGCGACATGCTGCCCACCTGGATGGCCGTGCCTTACCTGATCACCGCGTTCGGCGGGCTGTTGCTGTCGAACAACCTGTCGGTGTATTCGGCCGGCCTCACTACCTTGACCCTGGGCTTGAAGGTCAAACGCGTGCATGCGGTGATCGTCGATATCGTCGCGATCTTTGCCGGCTCCATCTACTTCATGCTGATCGCCGACAGCTTCTATGGCCCGTTCATTACCTTCATTTCGCTGCTGGCGGTGCCGATCACGGCGTGGGTCGGGATCTTCGTGGTCGACTTGATTCACCGGCATTACTACAGCCCCACCGACCTGCTGGACGTCAGCCCCAGCAGTGCCTACTGGTATCGCGGCGGTGTGGAGTGGCGTGCATTTGGCGCCTGGGCCGTGGCCATCGTGCTGGGGTTCAGCTTCACCACCATCGGCACCACCGCCGAAAACATCTGGTTTGCCGGGCCGCTGTCCGACTCCTGGCTGGGCCATAACGGCTTGGGCTGGATCGTGACCTTCCTGGTGGCGGGCGGCATATATGCAGTATTGGGCGGGGCGTCTGACCGTCGTCCGGCTTTAGCAGAGAGCGCCAATGTCTAGATTGCTGCATACCGGCCAGGTCATTGTCGACCTGGTGATGGGCCTCGACACCCTGCCGGCAAGCGGCGGTGACGTGCTGGCCAACTCCGCCAGTTTCCAAGTGGGTGGCGGTTTCAATGTAATGGCTGCGGCGCGGCGCAATGGGTTGCCGGTGGTTTACCTGGGCCGCCATGGCGAGGGGCGCTTTGGCGAGCTGGCGCGTGCCGCGATGCAGGGCGAGGGTATTGAAATGGCCTTGGCGGCCAGCGCTGGCAAAGATACCGGCTTGTGCGTGTCGCTGACTGAAGCGAGCACCGAACGCACCTTCATCTCCCATCTCGGCGCCGAGGGTGAGTTGAGCGCCGACGATTTGGCTCAGATCGTCCCGCGTGTCGATGACTACGTATACGTCAGTGGCTACAGCTTGCTGCTTGAAGGTAAGGCGCAGCCGTTGCTTGACTGGTTGCAGGCGCTACCGCGAGAGATCGTGGTGGTGTTCGACCCAGGCCCGCTGGTCAAGGCGCCGGACTCCGCGTTGATGCGCGCGTTGTTGCCGCGTATCGACATCTGGACCAGCAATGGCCCTGAAGCCCTGGCGTTTACCGGGGCGGCGGATATGAGTCAGGCGCTGCCTATGCTCAATCAGCACTTGCAGGCACTGCTGGTTGTGCGTGATGGGCCAAAGGGTTGCTGGGTAGGGCGAGGGGCTCAGATCGAGCATGTCCCGGGATTCAAGGTTCAGGCCGTGGACAGCAATGGCGCGGGGGATGCACATGCGGGAGTATTTATCGCCGGGTTGGCGAATGGCTTGAAACCGGTTGAGGCGGCGCGTCGAGCGAACGCAGCGGCGGCATTGGCGGTAACCCGCTGGGGGCCAGCGACCTCGCCCGGCACTGCTGAGGTCGATGCATTAGTGACGCAATAAACGAGGCCCAAAAATGTGGGAGCGGGCTTGCTCGCGAAGGCGGTGTGTCAGTCAACACATGCTTTAACTGACACACCGCCTTCGCGAGCAAGCCCGCTCCCACAATGGGTTCTGCGTTTAGCCTGCTTTTTTCAGGGCTTGGATCAACTCATCTTTGCGCATGGTTGAGCGTCCTGAAATATTCTTTTCCCGCGCCTCTTTCATCAAGCTTTCCTTGGTCTGCGTACCCAATGAAGCGCGACTGCTGCGCGGGTGGCCTTCACGGCTGGCAGCGGCGCGCTTGGCTGATTCCTGCCGGTCCTGGGCCTTCTTGGCCGGTGCTTTGCGCCTGCCTGATCCGCCGGTTTTCTCACCGCCGCCAGACTGTTTGTTCACGGTGGCCCAGGCACGGGCTTCGGCTTCGTCCTTGGGCAACCCTTTGTGCTCATAACTGTCTTCGATATGAGCGGCCTTGCGTTTCTGTTCGTCGGTGTATTTGGCTTTGCTTCCACGAGGCATCGCTAAAACTCCTTCTGGCCCCAGTCGCGGGGCCAGGCCAGAAATGGATTACTGAGTGCTTTGAGCGTCGAGCTTGCGCGCCTCATCCACACCAGAAGCGGTGAGCTTGATCGGCAGGTTCAACGCGTATTCGCCGGCGTCGTCGGTGGTCACATGCCCATCCTTGATCAGCCCGCGGTCCTGCAGGAACGCCAAGACACTGGCGACCTCTTTTTCACCGCGGTAATTGTCCAGCACCTCCTTGCCCAAGCCTTGCGGGTGAGCGTGCAACAGGCGGGTGAGGACTTCTTTTTCAAGGTTTCTATCGACGTTCATGCGTACCTCTTCACGGGGAAATGGTCGGGTGTAGGTCGTACCAAGGGTGCATCAAGGCGCTGGTTGTTTCTGCGCGCCCGGAATGTTCGAGTCGTCGCCCTTGTTGATCTTCGGCTCATTGTTGCTCGTGCCTGGGCCCATCTTGCCGTTGCCCACGGCCGCCGGTGCCTGGCGCTGGGTGTCGTTGCCTTTGGTGCGTGGGTCAGCGCTGTTGTCGATGATCGCGCCACCGTTGGTGTCCATGCCGGTGCCCATGGATTTTTGCGACTCGGTGGTGGCGTCCGGCGTTGGATCGGTGGGGCCGGTGGTCGAGCTGGCCGCGAAGGCGCTCAGGGACGCGGCAGACAAGAGGCCGGTGAGGGCGAGGGCAGCAAATTTGGAATTTTTCATCAGGGTGTCTCCATATGATTAATGTCCTTACCCTGTATTGGTCTGCCCGCGATTGTTGATCGTGCCGGGAGGGCGACGAACGGTATCAGCTCACCTGTATCACTTTGTGTGCTGATACTCGGCGCGCTATCAAGCGTGCCACCGTGATCGCCCAGTTGAGGGCCGCGATCACCAGTACGCTCAGCATCATTGTCGCAAGGCCGAAGTCGACGATGATCTTGCCTGCGAGCCAGGGAAATCCGAAGACGCCGATAAAGTACGCCAGGCTGAACAACAACAACGCCTGGGAAGTGGTGCCGCTGGGCGCTTCGTTGGCCACCAGGCCGTTGATCACTGAATACGTCAGGCCATACCCGATCCCTAGCGTGGCGGCGGCGAGCACATAACTGAGGTTGCCGCTGACACCAAACGCGAACAGCGCGATCGCGCCGAACATCACCCCCGATAACACACAGGCAGCCTGGTACGCATCGCGCTTGACCACGAAGCCGGCTATCAGCAAGCGGCTGGTGATTGCTGCTGTCAGGAAGCCCGCGAAGAACAGTGAATAGTCGAGCTTATGAGCCACGGCATAGCTGGTCTGGAACGAAGACAGCCCCCCGAATACGCAGCCACCCAGGCCGACCATCAGGATGGCGAACGCCGCCTTGGAAGACAGTACGCGACGGCTTGCACGCCAGGAAATCCTGGCGGTTGGCATATTCGCGTGCTGTCGCAACCGGGAGCCCATGCGCCAGAACATCACCACCCCGGCGAGGCTGGCGAGCCCGGCGATATAGAACGCGGTGGTCAGGGGCAGGTCCAGCGCAGTGGCGGCGCGTCCCAGCAAAGGGCCGGAACCTATGCCGCTCAACATACTGCCTGAGAGCAAGGCGAAATATTTGGCCCGCTGGCGTGGTTCCACTAGCAGCGTCACGATGATTGGGCCCAGGGTATAGAACACGCCCCAGCCCAAGCCAAGGGACAATCCAAACAGCATCAAGCCTTGGCCAAATCCCGGCGTCAGGGCAAACCCCAGGCAGGCCACCACCAACAATAGGCCGGTGCTCGCAATTGCTCGCGCCGCGCCCAGCGCATCAGCCAGGTGCCCGGAAAACACGACCGCCACAAAAGTGCTGAGCATCGCCGTGGCAATGACACTGCCCGCGTCGTGTTCATTACCGCCACGGGCATGGATCAGCAGTGACAACAAAAAGGTCGAACCGTAAGACAGTGACAGCAGGAAGCTGGCTAGGCAGAACAGCGCGAATGTCTTGGTGCCCACTGGTGGCGTGGCGTGCATGAGCAGGTCTCTGATCGTTGGATTTATGCCCATTGTTTACCATGGGCGTGCGCAGGCTTTGTTCTGTGGTTGCCGATGCTTGCATCACCCCGCACCGGAGTGAAACGGGCTCGTCGGCATCAATTGCACTGCAAACGGCCATCAAATCGCCTTAGTATGTGGCCTTTGAATTTGCCCAAGGCTCGCCCATGACCATCGAGATTCGCCCCGCCGTGCCCAGCGATGCTGCGCAGATCCTGACCTTTATCACTGAGCTGGCCGAGTACGAGAAAGCCCGGCATGAAGTGATCGCCAGCGTGGTGGACATCGAACGCAGCCTGTTCAGCGAAGGCGCCACGGCCCATGGCCTGATCTGCTTGCGCGACGGCTTGCCGATTGGCTTTGCGGTGTTCTTTTTTAGCTACTCGACGTGGCTGGGCAGCAACTGCCTGTACCTGGAAGACCTGTACATCAACCCGGAGCAACGCGGCGGTGGGGCCGGCAAGAAGTTGTTGCGTCACCTGGCCAAGATCGCCTGCGACAACGGTTGCGGGCGCTTTGAATGGAGCGTGCTGGACTGGAACGAGCCCGCGATTGCCTTCTACAAATCCATCGGCGCCCAGCCGCAGGAAGAATGGGTGCGTTATCGCATGGAAGGCGATGCCTTGCGCGACTTCGCCCTGGGCTGAAACCTCATTTCTATAGGCACCAAAGATCGAATGTGGGAGCGGGCTTGCTCGCGAATGCGGTGTATCAGTCAGCCATGCTTTAACTGACACAC
>NZ_MVOJ01000035.1:0-81897 GCF_002018845.1 Pseudomonas sp. MF6394 | reverse complement strand
TCGGCGCTTGGGTGAAAGGAGGAGGGGCGAAATCTCCCACGGTCTGTACTGCGTCAACAGTCAGAATCGGGCTTTGTCCCTTCTCCTCCCTTCAAGTCCTAGCATACAAGCGGGCTTGCTCGCGAAGGCGGCCTGACAGCTGACACAGTTTATCGGGGACATATCCATTCCTGCGGTAACGGCCACTTAGGGTTCCGCCCTGACAGCGGCTCACTTTTGAAAAGCGCAAAAGTAAGCAAAACGCTCATGCCCCACCACTCGGCACCTCGCTTGGGCTCGGTGTGCCCGTAATCCGCCAGTGATTTGGGGGGCCGCCGCCACGCGCCATCCATGGCGCGGGGCGGCTAAACCGGCATCCCTGCCGGTTTACCCCCCAAATCCCTGTCGAATTCCGGCCAGCGTGGTTTAACGGGGCGCCTGAGATCAAGAGCAGATCAAGAGCGGCTCGCTTCGCATCGTGGTTACCGCCTGCTGCTACAGCCCACAAAGTTATGTAGATACCTATGCTCATCGCGGGCAAGCCCGGCTCACAGTTGGCTGAGTTGTTTGTTATGGCAGCGATCAAATGTGGGAGGCGGCTTGCCTGATAGCCATAGGTATCTACACAACTCTGTAGCGACCGTAACCACGATGCGAAGCGAGCCGCTCTTGATCTTGATCTGCTTTTGATCTCAGGCGCCCCGTTAAACCACGCTGGCCGGACGTAGGCTTGAATTCGTGGGTAACCCGGCAGGACGCCGGGTTAGCCGCCTCGCGCCATGGATGGCGCGTGGCGGCGGCCCACGGATTCAAGCCTGCGTTCGGGCACACCGAGCCTAAGCGAGGTGCCGAGTGGTGGGGCATGAGCGTTTTGCTTACTTTTGCGCTTTTCAAAAGTGAGCCGCTGTCAGAGCGGAACCCTAAGTGGCCGTTACCGCAGGAATGGATATGTACACGGATAACAGTGTCGCCTGCCAGGCCGCCTTCGCGAGCAAGCCCGCTCCCACAGTTGGATTGTGGGGTGTCAGGTAGATGGGTGTCGGCTGGGAGGCCGTCATCGCAGGCAAGCCAGCTCCCACAGTTGGATCGTGGGGTGTCAGGTAGATAAGCGTCGGCAGTCAGGTCGTCACCAGAGCAAGCTCCCTCGCCACAGGTCCAGCGTCGGCTCTAAGTTGTGTCGATATCTATACTGCGATGAGGCCAACTCGGTCTGACAAGTTACCGCCGGTTAGCCCAGCGCAACTTCAACCACTCCAGATCTTCCGGCCGAGTCACCTTGATATTGTCCGACCGCCCTTCAACCAGGCGCGGCGCTTGCCCGGACCACTCCATGGCCGAGGCTTCATCGGTGATCAGCGCATCGGCCACCAGGCTGTCCGCCAAGGCGCGATGCAAGGCGCCCAGGCGGAACATCTGTGGTGTGTAGGCCTGCCAGATCAAGCTGCGATCGATGGTGTCCACCACACGGCCATGCTTGTCGACACGCTTGAGGGTGTCGCGCGCGGGCACTGCCAGCAGGCCGCCTACCGGATCATCGGCCAGTTCCGCCAGGAGCTTGTCGAGATCATCACGGCTCAGGTTAGGCCGCGCAGCATCATGCACCAAGACCCAGTCTTCATCACTGGCGCCCAGGGCATTGAGTTGCAGCAGCGCATTGAGAACCGAGCCGGAACGTTCCGAGCCGCCGTCGGCACGCTGGATACGCGGGTCGTTGGCGCACGCCAAGCTGGGCCAATAAGGATCATCAACTGCAAGACTGACCACCAGGCCCTTGAGGGAGGGATGGTCGAGAAAACAGCCGAGGCTGTGTTCGAGAATAGTGCGCCCGCCCAGTTGCAGGTACTGCTTGGGACGGTCCGCGGCCATACGGGCACCGACGCCCGCGGCAGGAATCACGGCCCAGAAGGCCGGTAAATCGTGGCTCATTGGGCCAACTGGTAGAGGGTTTCGCCCTCCTTGACCATGCCCAACTCATGACGAGCCCGCTCTTCAACGGTCTCCGTGCCTTTTTTCAACTCAAGCACTTCAGCGTCGAGGACGCGGTTGCGCTCCAGCAGGCGTTCGTTTTCGGCACGCTGGTCGGCAATTTGCTGGGTCAACTCTTCTACCTGCGCAAAGCTGCCATTACCGACCCATAGGCGGTACTGCAGGCCAGCCAGCAACAAGAGCAAGACGAGGAACAACCAATTGGGACTGCGCATCGAAATCCGGGTATCCAGTGAAAAAAGACAGTCATGCAAACCTTTTGCAGCAACTGATAGCACAAAGCCTGGTAAAACCAGGCTTGCGCTTGTCAGTCAGCAGATTAGCGCCGAAATTCACACTTTCGTGAGATTTCTGACGTAATCCGCCGACTTTTTACCATTTACTGCTTAGCCGCGAAACTCGCCGCGACCGTTGTACTTAGCTTTACCTGCCAATTGCTCTTCGATGCGCAACAATTGGTTGTACTTGGACACGCGATCGGAACGGCACAGGGAACCGGTCTTGATCTGGCCCGCCGAAGTACCCACGGCCAGGTCGGCAATGGTGGAATCTTCGGTTTCGCCGGAGCGATGGGAGATCACGGCAGTGTAGCCCGCAGCCTTGGCCATCTGGATGGCTTCCAGGGTTTCGGTCAGGGTGCCGATCTGGTTGAACTTGATCAGGATAGAGTTGGCGATCTTCTTGTCGATGCCTTCTTTCAGGATCTTGGTGTTGGTCACGAACAAGTCGTCGCCCACCAGCTGGATTTTCTCGCCGATCTTGTCGGTGAGGATTTTCCAGCCATCCCAGTCGGACTCGTCCAGGCCGTCTTCGATCGAGATGATCGGGTAGCGCTGGGTCAGGCCCTTGAGGTATTCAGCAAAACCTTCGGAGTTGAACACCTGGCCTTCGCCGGACAGGTTGTACTTGCCGTCTTCATAGAATTCGCTGGCAGCGCAGTCCAGGGCCAGGGTCACGTCGGTGCCCAGCTTGTAGCCAGCGTTGGCGACAGCTTCGGAGATGACTTTGAGTGCATCTTCGTTGGAGGCCAGGTTCGGCGCGAAACCACCTTCGTCACCCACGGCAGTGCTCAGGCCACGGGCCTTCAGTACAGCCTTGAGGTGATGGAAAATCTCGGTGCCCATGCGCAGGCCTTCGGAGAAGGACTTGGCGCCAACCGGCTGCACCATGAATTCCTGGATGTCGACGTTGTTATCCGCGTGCTCGCCACCGTTGATGATGTTCATCATCGGCACCGGCATCGAGTAGACGCCAGGGGTGCCGTTCAGGTTGGCAATGTGTGCGTACAACGGCAGGTCCTGGTCCTGCGCAGCCGCCTTGGCAGCTGCCAGGGACACCGCGAGGATGGCGTTGGCGCCGAGGCTGCCTTTGTTTTCAGTGCCGTCGAGCTTGATCATCGCGTGGTCCAGGGCTTTCTGGTCCAGCGGGTCCTTGCCCAGCAACAGGTCACGAATCGGACCGTTGATGTTGGCTACAGCCTTGAGTACACCCTTGCCCAGGTAACGGCTCTTGTCGCCATCACGCAGTTCCAGCGCTTCGCGCGAACCGGTGGAAGCACCGGACGGCGCGCAGGCGCTGCCGATGATGCCGTTATCGAGAAGCACGTCGGCTTCGACGGTGGGGTTGCCACGGGAGTCGAGAACTTCACGACCTTTGATGTCGACGATTTTTGCCATTGTTGTAAACACTCCAAAGTTGACGAAAACGACGCAGCTGAAGGAAATCTTTTGACCGACCGCAAGGGTGGAACAACGGGGCAGGCTTGCAGACGACAAGGCTCAGGCCCGGGGGCCTGAGCGTAAAGCGTGGGAAATTCTACCGGAGAAATGCCAGTTACGCGGTCTCTACCGTCGGAAAACTCTTGACCAGCTCGTCCAACTGCTTGAGCTGGGCCAGGAATGGCTCCAGCTTGTCCAGGCGCAGGGCGCATGGGCCATCACATTTGGCGTTGTCCGGGTCTGGGTGAGCTTCAAGGAACAGGCCCGCCAGCGACTGGCTCATGCCCGCCTTGGCCAGGTCCGTCACCTGGGCACGTCGCCCGCCAGCGGAGTCCGAACGACCACCGGGCATTTGCAGCGCGTGGGTCACGTCGAAGAACACTGGGTATTCGAACTGTTTCATGATGCCGAAACCGAGCATGTCCACCACGAGGTTGTTGTAGCCGAAGCTTGAACCCCGCTCGCAGAGGATCAACTGGTCGTTACCCGCTTCCACGCACTTGCTCAGGATGTGTTTCATCTCCTGGGGGGCGAGGAACTGGGCTTTCTTGATATTGATCACAGCGCCGGTCTTGGCCATGGCGACCACGAGGTCGGTCTGGCGCGACAGAAAGGCCGGCAACTGGATGATGTCGCACACCTCGGCGACCACGGCAGCCTGCTCAGGCTCGTGCACGTCGGTGATGATCGGCACGCCGAAGGCTTGCTTGATGTCCTGGAAGATCCGCATGCCTTCTTTAAGGCCCGGGCCGCGATAGGAGGTCACGGACGAACGGTTGGCCTTGTCGAAGCTGGCCTTGAAGACATAAGGGATACCCAGTTTCTGGGTGACCCGCACGTACTCCTCACACACCTGCATCGCCATGTCGCGGCTTTCCAGCACGTTCATGCCGCCAAACAGCACCATGGGCTTGTCGTTGGCAATCTCGATGTCGCCTACGCGAATGATCTTCTGGGCCATCAGGTTTACGCCTTCTTCTGATGTTGCGTCAGTGCTGCTTTGACGAAACCACTGAACAACGGGTGACCGTCGCGCGGCGTCGAGGTGAACTCCGGGTGGAACTGGCAGGCCACGAACCATGGATGATCCGGTGCTTCGACCACTTCAACCAGCTTGCCATCATCGGAGCGACCGGAAATCTTCAGGCCGGCTTCCTTGATCTGCGGCAGCAGGTTGTTGTTCACTTCATAACGGTGGCGGTGGCGCTCGACGATCACGTCCTTGCCGTAGCAGTCATGAACCAGCGAACCCGGCTCCAGCAAGCAGTTTTGTGCGCCAAGGCGCATAGTGCCACCCAGGTCGGAGCTTTCGGTACGGGTTTCAACGGCGCCAGTGGCGTCTTCCCACTCGGTGATCAGGCCCACGACTGGATGGCCGCTGCTGTGATCGAACTCGGTAGAGTTGGCGTCTTTCCAGCCCAGCACGTTACGGGCGAACTCGATAACGGCCACTTGCATGCCCAGGCAGATACCCAGGTACGGCACCTTGTTTTCACGGGCGTACTGCACGGCAGTGATCTTGCCTTCCACGCCACGCAGGCCGAAACCGCCGGGGACGAGGATCGCGTCAACACCTTCGAGCAGCGCGGTGCCCTGGTTCTCGATGTCTTCGGAGTCGATGTAGCGCAGGTTGACCTTGGTACGGTTGCTGATACCGGCGTGGCTCATGGCTTCGATCAGCGACTTGTACGCGTCCAGCAGCTCCATGTACTTACCGACCATGGCGATGGTGACTTCATGCTCAGGGTTGAGCTTGGCGTCGACAACCGCGTCCCACTCGGACAGGTCGGCGCCGCCGCACTGCAGGCCGAAACGCTCGACCACAAAATCATCCAGCCCTTGCGAATGCAGAATGCCTGGGATCTTGTAAATGGTGTCGGCGTCTTCCAGGGCAATTACCGCACGTTCTTCAACGTTGGTGAACTGCGCGATCTTGCGGCGCGAGGAAATGTCGATCGGGTGATCGGAGCGGCATACCAGCACGTCCGGCTGCAGGCCGATGGAGCGCAGTTCCTTGACCGAGTGCTGGGTAGGCTTGGTTTTGGTTTCGCCGGCAGTGGCGATGTAGGGCACCAGTGTCAGGTGCATCAGCATCGCGCGCTTGGCGCCAACTTCGAAACGCAACTGGCGGATGGCTTCGAGGAACGGTTGGGACTCGATGTCACCCACGGTGCCACCGATCTCGACCATCGCCACGTCGGCATCGCCTGCACCCTTGATGATGCGGCGCTTGATTTCGTCGGTGATGTGCGGGATCACCTGGATGGTTGCACCCAGGTAGTCACCACGGCGCTCTTTGCGCAGCACGTGCTCGTAGACACGGCCGGTGGTGAAGTTGTTGTTCTGGGTCATGGTCGTGCGGATGAACCGCTCGTAGTGGCCCAGGTCCAGGTCGGTCTCGGCGCCGTCGTGGGTGACGAACACTTCACCGTGCTGGAACGGGCTCATGGTGCCCGGGTCAACGTTGATGTACGGGTCCAGCTTGAGCATGGTGACCTTAAGTCCCCGCGCCTCCAGGATGGCCGCCAATGAAGCGGAGGCAATGCCTTTCCCCAATGAAGAAACAACACCGCCCGTGACGAATATGTAGCGCGTCATGAAAAACCCTAGAAGTCTGCGTTAAAGCGGTCCGAGCCGCCGGGGAAAGCGAAGGAAGGCCGAAGCCCCCGATCACCTGCATTAATCACAGTGCACCTTTCAAAAAAACCGCCGCGTTGTGACAGACCAGCAATGAAACACCGGTACGTTGATCGCTACACATTTTTTGGAATCGCCCAGCAAAGACTGCTTGGTAATCGGCAACGACTGCGATTCAGGCGAATCCACAGAAGTTGTATCAAGAAGGGAGCGTAGTCTACCGGAAAGGCGCTATCAGCTCAAACCTTGATCGCAGGTCTGTGGCAACCAATCCAATTGCACCTCACCCACCGACCGGGCCCATGCCCCCGCAACGCTTGGCACAGCCAGCAATTGCTCGCCCCGATAGACCAGCGGCAATCTGCCACGGACGAAGCCCGGCATGCCGCTTTCATTCAGCAGACGCTTGAGATCACGCCGGCCTCGGCCCGGTACGTCGATGATTTCGCCACCTTGGCGATAACGAACCTGCAGCGGGCCTTCGGGCGCCTTGCCGATAAACTTCAGTTGACCATTGCCCGTTAACTCTAGTGGATTTTGCGCATCGGGCCAGCTCACCGATGCGTCGGAAAACTCCGACCATGTTGAGGGCAACCACCAGATGCGTTCACCGCTACGCTGCATTTGACCGTCGGCCAGCCGCCACAGGGGCTGTGCGTCACCCTTGGCATCGCGCAGGGCATGCCAACCGGCCCAGTGGTCGCTGTCGGGTAAACGGGTCAGTGGCATCAGCCAATGCCGCAGGGCGTTGCGCTGGCGGGCATCGGATAGTTCGCGCAATGGTTCAAGCGCCAGAGACGGCAGAGGCAACCAGGGAAACGTAGAAGGCTGATCGGCGCGCTGCAGGTCCATCAGCGCCAACTCGTCGAGCAGCCCTTGCGCCTCAGCCATATGCTCAGCCGTGCGAGCCAGGTGGGTGATCGCGTGGGGCCAGCGTTCCGTCAGGGTTGGGAATACGCGGTGACGCAGGTAATTGCGGGAAAACCGTGGATCAGCATTGGAGGGATCTTCGATCCACTGCAACTGATGCTGATGGGCGTAGGCTTCCAGTTCGCGACGGGAGAACGCCAGCAACGGCCGCACCAAGTGGCCCTGCGCTAAGGGACGATGCTCAGGCATAGCTGCCAACCCTCGCACGCCGGCACCACGCAGCAGGCGAAACAGCAGGGTTTCGGCTTGATCGTCGCGGTGTTGGCCGGTGAAAAGCACCTCCCCTGCCCCCATGATCTGCATGAATGCTTGGTAGCGCGCATCGCGGGCCGCACGTTCAAGACTGGCGCCAGGCTGCACCTGCACGCGCATGGTCCGCAGGGGCACGCCCAGGCTGTCGCATACCGCTTGGCAATGAGCAGGCCATACCTCTGCGGCAGCCTGCAGGCCATGGTGAATATGGACCGCGCTGAGGGGAGGTAATGTTTCGGACTTTGTCAGAGTGACCAGAAGATGCAGCAGCACAGTGGAATCGAGGCCACCCGAGAACGCGACGTGCCAGGCCGGGGCGTTACGCCAAGGGGCTAGGGTTTGCAGGAGGTTGGCGGATAAGCTGGGCGTCATGACAAAGTACCGCCATTCATCTGGAATGAAATAAACCAGCTTACACAAAACAAATGTGGGAGCGGGCTTGCTCGCGAATACGGATTGTCAGCCACTGTATATGTGTCTGATACACCGCTTTCGCGAGCAAGCCCGCTCCCACATTTGGGTACTACGTCGCTCTTAGAGACCGTAGCTCATCAGGCGCTCATAACGACGAGCCAGCAGCGCTTCGTTATCCAGCTTCTTGAGCATCGCCAGTTGCGAACCCAACTCGGCACGGATGGTCGCAGCAGCCGCAGCCGGGTCACGGTGGGCACCGCCCAGTGGCTCGGCGATGACTTTGTCGACGATACCCAGGCCTTTGAGGCGATCGGCGGTGATGCCCATGGCTTCGGCAGCGTCCGGCGCCTTTTCGGCGGTTTTCCACAGGATCGAGGCACAACCTTCCGGCGAGATCACTGCGTAGGTCGAGTACTGCAACATATTCAGTTGGTCGCAGACACCAATGGCCAGCGCACCGCCAGAACCACCTTCACCGATCACGGTGGCGATGATCGGGGTTTTCAGGCGGGCCATGACGCGCAGGTTCCAGGCAATCGCTTCGCTCTGGTTGCGCTCTTCGGCGTCGATACCTGGGTAGGCACCCGGCGTGTCGATGAAGGTCAGGATCGGCATCTTGAAACGCTCGGCCATTTCCATCAGGCGGCACGCCTTGCGGTAGCCTTCCGGGCGCGGCATGCCGAAGTTGCGGCGTACTTTCTCGCGCACTTCACGGCCTTTCTGGTGACCGATCACCATCACCGGCTGGTCGTCCAGGCGAGCGATGCCGCCCACGATGGCCGCGTCGTCGGAGAAGTGACGGTCGCCATGCAACTCGTCGAACTCGGTGAAAATGTGCTCGATGTAGTCCAGGGTGTAAGGACGGCGCGGGTGGCGAGCCAGGCGCGCGATCTGCCAGCTGGTCAGCTTGCCGAAGATGTCTTCGGTGAGCGTGCTGCTCTTGTCTTGCAGGCGAGCGATCTCATCGCCGATATTCAGCGAATTGTCATTGCCGACCAGGCGCAGCTCTTCGATCTTGGCTTGCAGGTCAGCGATCGGCTGTTCGAAATCAAGAAAATTCGGGTTCATAAGCGTCCGTCTTGGGTCGACGGCCAAGGGGTGCCTGGCCAGCCGGTTGTCTATTCGCGCCCTACCTTAAGGGAGAGGCGCGTTTAGGTCGAGATTAAATGTTTAGTCGAGATCAGACTCATCTGACCGTCAACGGTATTGGAGGAAGACGTTGTCTCGCCCGAACTGGTCACGCAAAGCTTGAATCAAGCCATCAGCGGGATCAATTCGCCACGTCTCACCAAACTGCAACATGGCCTTGGCATCGCTACCGGTGTACTCCATGGTCACCGGGCATGCGCCACGGTGGCGTTTGAGCAAGTCCCCCAACCAGCGTAGCTGATCGCCTCTAAGCGCTTCGGTCTTGACCTTCAGGCGCAGGCTCTCGGCCAGGTTGGTGCGGGCATCTTCCATGCTCATCACCCGCTTGATACGCAGGCGCAGACCACCGGAGAAGTCATCATTGCTGACCTCCCCTTCCACCACCACCATGGCGTCGGTTTGCAGCAGCGACTGGGCGGAGTGGAACGCGTCGGCAAACAATGACGCTTCGATGCGGCCCGAGCGGTCATCGAGGGTGATGAAGCCCATCTTGTCGCCCTTCTTATTTTTCATCACCCGCAGGGCGATGATCATGCCGGCGACGGTCTGGGTATCCCGCGCCGGTTTCAGGTCGATGATGCGCTGACGGGCGAAACGGCGGATTTCGCCTTCGTACTCGTCAATCGGGTGGCCGGTGAGGTAGAGGCCCAAGGTGTCTTTCTCACCTTTCAGACGTTCCTTGAGGGTCAGTTCCTTGGCCTTGCGGTGGTTGGCGTAGACATCGGCATCTTCTTCGACGAACAGCCCGCCAAACAGGTCGGCGTGGCCGCTGTCATGGGTACGGGCAGTCTGTTCGGCAGCCTTGATCGCCTCTTCCATGGCGGTCAGCAGTACCGCGCGGTTGCGGTCGATATTAGCCTGGTAAGCCTTCGGCTCATCATGGAAGTACGGGCCAAGACGGTCGAGTGCGCCGCTGCGGATCAGGCCATCGAGGGTACGCTTGTTGATGCGCTTGAGGTCCACCCGCGCGCAGAAATCGAACAGGTCTTTGAACGGCCCGTCCTGACGCGCTTCGGTAATGGCCTCCACCGGGCCTTCGCCCACGCCCTTGATCGCGCCGAGGCCATAGATGATGCGGCCTTCGTCGTTCACCGTGAACTTGAACTCCGAAGCGTTCACGTCCGGCGCGTCGAGACGCAGCTTCATGGTGCGCACTTCCTCGATCAAGGTCACAACCTTGTCGGTGTTGTGCATATCCGCCGAGAGTACCGCCGCCATGAACGGCGCCGGGTAGTGGGCTTTCAGCCAGGCGGTCTGGTACGACACCAGGCCGTAGGCGGCGGAGTGGGATTTGTTGAAGCCATAACCTGCGAATTTTTCTACCAGGTCGAAGATGTTACCGGCCAGGTCGGCATCGATGTTGTTAGTCGCGCAGCCCTCAATGAAACCGCCGCGTTGCTTGGCCATTTCCTCGGGCTTTTTCTTACCCATGGCGCGACGCAGCATGTCCGCACCGCCGAGGGTGTAGCCGGCCATCACCTGGGCGATCTGCATCACCTGTTCCTGGTACAGGATGATGCCGTAGGTCGGCGCCAGTACGGGCTTGAGGCCCTCATACTGGTAGTCGGAGTGCGGATAAGCCAGCTCGGCGCGCCCGTGTTTACGGTTGATGAAGTCATCCACCATGCCCGATTGCAGCGGGCCCGGACGGAACAGGGCCACCAGTGCGATCAAGTCTTCCAGGCAGTCGGGCTTGAGCTTTTTGATCAGCTCTTTCATGCCCCGGGATTCAAGCTGGAACACCGCGGTGGTTTCGGCTTTTTGCAGCAGGCTGTAGGTCGGTTTATCGTCCAGCGGGATAAACGCGATATCCAGCGGTTCTTCGCCGACCTTGGCACGGTCGCGGTTGATGGTCTTGAGCGCCCAGTCGATGATCGTCAGGGTCCGCAGGCCGAGGAAGTCGAACTTCACCAGGCCGGCCGCCTCCACGTCGTCCTTGTCGAACTGGGTGACTAGGCCGTCGCCTTCTTCATCGCAATAGATCGGCGAAAAGTCGGTGAGCTTGGTCGGCGCGATAACCACACCGCCGGCGTGTTTACCGACGTTACGCACCACACCTTCGAGCTTGCGCGCCATGTCCCAGATTTCGGCGGCTTCTTCATCGACCTTGATAAAGTCGCGCAGGATTTCTTCCTGCTCGTAGGCTTTTTCCAGGGTCATGCCGACTTCGAACGGGATCATCTTCGACAGGCGGTCCGCCAAACCGTAGGACTTGCCCTGCACCCGCGCCACGTCGCGGATTACCGCTTTGGCGGCCATGGAACCGAAGGTGATGATCTGGCTTACCGCGTTGCGGCCATATTTTTCGGCCACGTATTCAATCACGCGGTCTCGGCCATCCATGCAGAAGTCAACGTCGAAGTCGGGCATGGAAACCCGTTCCGGGTTCAGGAACCGTTCGAACAGCAGGTCATATTCCAGCGGGTCAAGGTCGGTGATCTTCTGTACATAGGCCACCAGCGAGCCAGCACCTGACCCCCGGCCCGGACCTACCGGTACGCCGTTGTTTTTGGCCCACTGGATAAAGTCCATTACGATCAGGAAGTAACCGGGGAATCCCATCTGGATGATGATATCCAGCTCGAAATTCAACCGATCGACATACACCTGGCGCTTGGCTTCGTAGTCCTCGGTGGTGTCCTTGGGCAGCAGGACGCTCAGGCGTTCTTCCAGGCCATCGAACGACACTTTTCGAAAATATTCGTCGATGGTCATGCCATCGGGAATCGGGAAGTTGGGCAGGAAGTGCTTGCCCAGCTTTACTTCAATGTTGCAGCGCTTGGCGATCTCGACGGAGTTCTCAAGGGCCTCGGGCAAATCGCTGAACAGCTCCGCCATTTCATCGGCGCTTTTGAGGTACTGCTCTTCGCTGTAGTTCTTCGAACGGCGCGGGTCGTCCAGGGCCCGGCCTTCGCCGATGCACACGCGGGTTTCGTGGGCTTCGAAATCTTCTTTCTTGATAAAGCGCACATCGTTGGTCGCCACCAGCGGCGCACCCAGCTTGTCGGCCAGGGCTACGGCAGCGTGCAGATGCTCTTCATCATTGGGGCGATTGGTACGCTGGACTTCCAGGTAGAAACGGCCCGGGAATACCTGCATCCACTCGCGCGCCAGCACCTCGGCTTCCTGGGGGTTGCCGCCCAGCAGCGCGATACCGATTTCACCCTCTTTGGCCGCCGAGAGCATGATCAGGCCCTCGCTGGCTTCGGCCACCCACTCGCGCTCGATGATGATCGAGCCGTTGCGCTGGCCGTCGATAAAGCCACGGGAGATCAGTTCGGTGAGGTTGCGATAACCCACACCGTTCATCGCCAGCAGGCTGATGCGGCTCAGGGGGTTATCCGGGTCTTTGTTGGACAGCCACAGGTCGGCGCCGCAGATCGGCTTGATGCCGGCGCCCATGGCGTTCTTGTAGAACTTGACCAGGGAACACATGTTGTTCTGGTCGGTAACCGCGACCGCAGGCATGTTCATGCCCACCAGGGTTTTGACCAGCGGTTTGATCCGTACCAGGCCGTCGACCAGGGAGTACTCAGTGTGCAGGCGTAGATGAACGAATGAAGCCGGCATAGTGATCCTGTCTTGATACATGAAAACAACAAGGCCCGGATTGTACCGGGCCGGGGTAAAAGCATCAGCCTTGCTGCTAAACCTCGATCAGGCTTTCACGGGCCTCATAAGCCTGGCGTACCGGGGCAAACGAGCGGCGATGGATCGGGGTGGGGCCGAGCCGAGCCAGGGCTTCCAGATGAACGGGCGTCGGGTAGCCCTTATGCCCGCCAATCCCGTAGCCGGGATAGATCAATTCGAACGCGGCCATTTCACGGTCGCGGCTGACCTTGGCCAGGATCGAGGCGGCGGCAATGGCGGGAACCTTGCTATCGCCCTTGACCACCGCTTCGGACGGCATCGTCAGCTTGGGGCAGCGGTTGCCGTCGATCATCGCCATTTTCGGGGTGATGTGCAGCCCTTCCACAGCGCGCTGCATCGCCAGCATGGTGGCGTGCAGGATATTCAGCTCGTCGATTTCTTCGACCTCAGCCCGGGCGATATGCCAGCTCAGGGCCTTTTCACAGATCTCGTCATAGAGTTTTTCGCGACGGGCTTCGGTGAGTTTCTTCGAATCGTTGAGCCCCAGGATCGGGCGGTTCGGATCAAGGATCACCGCCGCCGTGACCACAGCGCCACACAGCGGGCCGCGCCCGACTTCGTCAACACCCGCCACCAGTTCGTGGGCTTGGGCAACGAGGCTGAAATCCAGGCCCATTTGCATGGTCATAAGGCGTCCTGTTTATGGCCGATCAAGGTCAGTACGGCATCGGCCGCCTGGTTCGAGGCATCACGGCGCAACGTGCGGTGAATGTCGTCGAAACCACGGGTCTGCTCTTCGCCGCCCTCGATCAAGGGTAGTAGAGTTTGCGCAAGCGCTTGGGGCGTTGCATCGTCCTGCAACAACTCCGGCACCAGCAGGCGCTGTGCCAGCAGGTTGGGCAAGGAAATGTAAGGGCTCTTGACCATGCGCTTGAGAATCCAGAAGGTCAGTGGCGCCAGGCGATAGGCCACGACCATCGGCCGCTTGTACAGCAGGGCCTCCAGCGTGGCAGTGCCCGAGGCGATCAACACCGCATCGCAGGCTGCCAGCGCCAGGTGGGACTGGCCATCGAGCAGGGTCAACGGCAGGTTGCGACCTTCCAGCAGGGTTTCGATCTGCGCACGGCGTTGCGGGCTGGCACAGGGCAGCACAAAGCGAATCCCCGGCTTTTGCGCTTGCAGACGTTCGGCAGCATCAAAGAACAACGCACCCAAGCGCCCCACCTCGCCGCCACGACTCCCTGGCATCAACGCAACCAAGGGGCCATCGGGCAAACCCAGCTCGGCGCGCGCGGCAGCACGGTCAGCCTGCAAGGGAATGGCGTCAGCCAAGGTGTGGCCGACAAACCGCACCGGCACGCCCTTCTCTTCGTAGAACCGGGCTTCGAACGGCAGCAACGTCAACATCAGGTCGCAGCCTTCGCGGATTTTCAACACGCGCTTCTGGCGCCACGCCCATACGGATGGGCTGACGTAGTGCACGGTCTTGATCCCGGCCTGACGCAACTTGAGTTCGATGTTGAGCGTGAAATCCGGCGCATCGATGCCGATAAAGACGTCAGGCTTTTCTTCGATCAGCGTCTTGATCAGCAGCTTGCGGCGAGCCAGCAGCTCACGCAGGCGTCCCAAGACTTCTACCAGCCCCATGACCGACAGGCGCTCCATGGGGAAGTAGGAGGTCAGGCCTTCGGCCTGCATCAACGGGCCGCCGACCCCGATAAATTCCACCGCCGGATGCTGGGCCTTGAGCGCCCGCATCAAGCCGGCACCCAGGATATCGCCGGAAGCTTCACCGGCCACGAGCGCAATACGCAGAGTGGCCATGATCAGCGGGTGATGCCGCGAGTCGAGGTCTGGATAGAGTCACGGAACACCGCGACTTCCGGAAACTGCGTGGCAGGCTCTGCCAGCTCGGCCAGGGCCTGCTCCACGGTCAACCCTTGGCGGTAAACCGTCTTGTAGGCACGGCGCAGGGCGTGGATGGCTTCTTCACTGAAACCGCGACGACGCATGCCTTCAAAATTCATGCTACGGGCTTCGGCAGGGTTGCCAAATACCGTCACGAACGCCGGGACATCCTTGCCAATGGCGGTGCCCATGCCGGAAAAGCTGTGGGCGCCGATATGGCAGTACTGATGCACCAGGGTAAAACCGGAGAGGATCGCCCAATCGTCAACGTGCACATGGCCTGCCAACGCGGTGTTGTTGACCAGGATGCAATGGTTGCCGATCACGCTGTCATGGCCGATATGCGCATAGGCCATCACCAGGTTGTGATCGCCCAACGTGGTTTCAGCGCGATCCTGCACGGTGCCGCGGTGAATGGTGACGCCTTCACGAATGATGTTGTGGTCACCGATGACCAGGCGTGTTTCTTCACCCTTGTACTTCATGTCCGGGGTGTCTTCGCCTACCGAGGAGAACTGGTAGATACGATTGTGTTTGCCAATACGGGTCGGACCTTTAAGGATCACGTGTGGCCCGATGACAGTCCCCTCGCCGATTTCCACACCTGCGCCGACGATCGACCAAGGGCCGACCTCAACGTCGGCGGCCAGTACGGCCGACGGATCGATGATTGCGCGAGGGTCAATCAAACTCATAGTTTGCGTTCCGCACAGATGATCTCGGCAGAGCACACCGGCTTGCCATCTACCGAGGCCTGGCATTCGAACTTCCAGATCTGGCGCTTGCAACTGATGAACTTGGCTTCCAGGATCAACTGGTCACCCGGGGTGACCGGGTTGCGAAAACGCAGCTTGTCGGAACCCACGAAATAGTAAAGCGTGCCGTCGGCAGGCTTGAGGTCGAGCATTTTGAAACCAAGGATACCGGCAGCCTGGGCCATGGCTTCGATGATCAACACACCCGGCATGATTGGATGCGCAGGAAAGTGACCGTTGAAGAATGGTTCGTTGATGCTGACATTCTTGTAGGCACGAATGCGCTTTTCCTCGACGTTGAGGTCCACTACGCGGTCCACCAGCAGGAACGGGTAACGGTGAGGCAGGTATTCGCGAATCTCGTTGATGTCCATCATTTCGGGGGGAAGCCTGTAATAAAGATTGGGGGCGGGCGCACCAGGCGCACGCCCCGCTAGCAAATCAAGGAGGCCGTCTAGCGGCTGCGCACACTTGATATGGAAATGGTATCAGCCTTCTGATGAAGCATTACCGCCGGGGGTCACGTCCCCGACACGCTTTTCAAGCTGTTTGATACGTCGTGCCATGTCGTCGATCTTCCTCAAACGCGCGGCACTCTTGCGCCATTCGGCCGCAGGTTGCATCGCGGTACCGGACGAATAGGCCCCTGGCTCTGTGATCGAGTGGGTCACCATGGTCATGCCGGTGATGAAGACGTTGTCGCAAATGTCGATATGCCCCACCAGCCCTACGCCACCGGCGAGCATGCAATGCTTGCCGATCTTGGTGCTGCCGGAAATCCCCACGCAGGCGGCCATGGCGGTGTGATCGCCAATCTGCACGTTGTGGGCGATCTGGATCTGGTTATCGAGCTTCACACCGTTACCGATCACGGTATCGGCCAGGGCCCCGCGATCCACAGCAGTGTTCACGCCGATCTCCACATCATCGCCGATCAATACGCCACCGACTTGGGCGATCTTGTGCCAGATGCCCTTGGCATTGGCAAAGCCGAAGCCCTCACCGCCGATCACGGCGCCCGACTGGATGACCACACGCTGACCGATACGCACATCGTGGTACAGGGTTACGCGAGGAGCCAGCCAGCCATCGGCACCAATTTCGCAGCGCGCGCCGATGAAACAGTGGGCACCCACGGTGACGCCTGCACCAATACGCGCTCCACTCTCGATCACGGCAAACGCGCCGATGCTGGCCGTCGGGTCAACCTGGGCATCCTCGGCGATCACGGCAGACGGGTGAATACCGCCAGCCGCCTTCGGCTTGGGATCGAACAGGTGCGACGCCTTGGCGTACGACAGATACGGGTCGGCCACCACCAGCGCATCCCCAATAAACCCTTCGGCGTCAGCGGCCTTCAGCAACACGGCTGCGGCCTGGCAGTCGACCAGGTATTTACGGTATTGAGGATTTGCGAGGAAGCTCAACTGAGCTGGGCCAGCCTCCTGCAAGGTGGCTAGCCCAGTGATTTCTTTCTCCTTGGAGCCACGCAAGGTGGCCCCCAGGAACTCGGCCAACTCGCCGAGTTTGATAGTCGCTGTCATGGTTTACTTCAGCTGGTTCATGCGCTCGATCACCTGGCGGGTGATGTCGTATTGAGGCTTGACGTCGATCACGGCGCCACGCTCGAACACCAGGTCAAAGGCACCTTTCTTGATGACTTCTTCCACAGCGCTGTCCAATTTCGGCTTGAGCTGCTTGAGCATTTCGCGGTCGGCCACAGCCTTGGCTTCGTTCAGCTCCTTGGATTGGAACTGGTAGTCACGGGCCTTTTGCTTGAATTCAAGCTCCAGACGCTCGCGCTCGCCTTGCTGCATCTTGTCGCCACCGGCTACCAGGCGGTCCTGGATGCCCTTGGCGCTGCTTTCCAGTGTCTTGAGCTTGGTCAGTTGCGGACCGAACTTCTTCTCGGCATCCACGGCGTATCGCTTGGCCGCATCGGATTCCAGCAGGGCCATCTGATAGTTCAGAACGGCGATTTTCATTTCGGCGAAGGCCGGGGTGGTGACCAGCACAGTGGCCAGCAAGACCAATTGAGTCAACTTACGCACGATGTACTCCTACAGAATCCGTTGTCGTTATCTTAGGTCAGACGCTTAGAACGTCTGGCCGAGGGAGAATTGGAAAATCTGGGTTTCAGCGTTATCCGGTTTCTTGATCGGCATGGCCAGAGCAAAGCTCAACGGGCCCAGTGCAGTCACCCAGGTCACACCCACGCCCACGGAGCTTGCCAGGTTGCTGAGGCTCACGTCGTTGCATTGGGTGTTGGACTTCACGCCACTTGGGTTGGTGATCTGATCGCACTTGGAGTCGAACACGTTACCCACGTCCCAGAAGACCGAAGTACGCAGCGACCGCTGGTCTTTCACGAATGGCAGCGGGAATAGAATTTCCGCACCACCCTGGATCAGCACGTTACCACCGAACGGAAGCGGGTCATTGTCGGAGTCCACTTGCGTACCCTGGTTACCCGTAAATGCCTGGCCGCGGCTCGGCGTACCACGTGGACCCAAGGTGCTGTCCTTGAAGCCACGTACCGAGTTGAAGCCACCAGCATAGTAGTTTTCATAGAACGGCAAGCCATTGGTCGAACCATAACCGTCGCCATAGCCCAGCTCTGTGTGCAGGCGCATGGTGTAGTTATCGCTCAACGGTTGGAACAACTGGCCGCGGTAGTCGAGCTTGAAGAACGACAGGTCGCTGCCCGGCGTGGTGACTTCCGCAGTCAGGCTCTGGGAGTGGCCGCGGGTTGCCAGTACGCCTTTGTTCAGGGTCGACTCGGACCAGCCGGCAGACGCCTTGAAGTTCAGGAACTTGTCGCCTTCACGACGGGTGAAGTCAAAGATTTCGTCCACGGTGTACACACCGGTCTTGATCTCATCCTGCTGTGCGGTGAGGCCGAAGGTCAGGCGCGACGTCTCGCTGATCGGGTAACCCACGTTGACACCAGCACCCAGGCTGTCGATCGCATAGCTTGCAACGTCAACATCGAGGTCTTTGTAGTCGGTGGTGCGGTAGAAGGCGTTGTAGCCCAGGCTCACACCGTCTGCAGTCCAGTAGGGGTCGGTGTAGCCGAAGTTGTATCGGCTCTGGTATTCGCTGCGGGTCAGGCCGATGGACACACGGTTACCGGTACCCAGGAAGTTGTTCTGCGTGATGGAACCACCCAGGATCAAACCGGCGCTCTGAGCGAAACCGACGCTGGCGGTGATCGAACCCGAGGCTTGTTCTTCAACGGCGTAGTTCACGTCAACCTGGTCATCCACACCCGGTACAGCCGGGGTTTCGACGTTGACTTCCTTGAAGAAGCCCAGGCGCTCAAGACGGGTCTTGGACTGGTCGATCAGGTAGGTCGAAGCCCAGCCACCTTCCATCTGACGCATTTCACGACGCAGCACTTCGTCCGCAGACTTGGTGTTGCCACGGAAGTTGATGCGGTTGACGTAGGCACGCTTGCCTGGATCGACGACGAAGGTGATGTCCACAGTATGGTCTTCATCATTCGGGGTCGGCACGCCGTTGACGTTGGCGAAGGTATAGCCTTCGTTACCCAGGCGACGGGTGATCAGTTCAGAGGTGGTGGTCATCAGCTTGCGCGAGAACACCTGGTCCTTCTGCACCAGCAGCAGGGACTTGACCTGGTCTTCAGGCACTTTCAGGTCGCCGCTGAGCTTGACGTCACGAACCTTGTACTTCTCGCCTTCGTTGACGTTGACGGTGATGTAGACGTGCTTCTTGTCCGGGGTGATGGACACCTGGGTCGAAGCGATGTCCATGTTGATGTAGCCACGGTCCAGGTAGTAGGAGCGCAGGCGTTCCAGGTCACCGGAGAGTTTTTCACGGGCGTACTTGTCATCGTTCTTGAAGAACGACAACCAGTTGGTGGTCTTGAGTTCGAACAGGTCAACCAGGTCTTCATCAGGGAACTTGGTGTTGCCCACGACGTTGATGTGCTGGATGGCGGCCACGGTACCTTCGTTGATGTTGACCTTCAGGCCCACACGGTTACGAGGCTGGGGGATCACTTCGGTTTCCACCGTCGCGGAGTAGCGGCCCTGGGCAACGTACTGGCGTTGCAGCTCGTTACGCACACCCTCAAGGGTCGCGCGCTGGAAGATCTCGCCCTCGGCCAGGCCCGATTGCTTCAGGCCCTTCATCAGGTCTTCAGTGGAGATGGCCTTGTTACCTTCGATCGCGATACTCGCGACGGAAGGTCGCTCGACGACCGTGATGACCAGGACGTTGCCTTCGCGACCCAGTTGGATATCTTGAAAGAACCCGGTTTTGAACAGCGCACGAGTGGATTCCACCAGGCGACGATCATCCGCCTGTTCCCCGACGTTCAACGGCAAGGCACCAAAGACGCTACCCGCGGAAACCCGCTGGAGGCCGTTGACGCGAATATCGGAGATGGTGAAGGACTCGGCGTGAACTTCGGCGATCATCAATACGGTGAGAACCGCAGTTAGCAGCAGACGTTTCATGAAGTCCTTTCTTATTCCAACTGGCAATAAACAAACTGCCGCAAAATGCGGCAGATTCGCAATTCAGCGAAGCGTTACAGACGTCCCAGATCGTTGACCAGGGCTAACAACATCACCCCGACCACCAAACTGATACCGATCTGTATCCCCCAACCCTGCACCCGATCCGACAAGGGGCGACCACGCACCCACTCGACCAGATAAAACAGCAGATGCCCCCCATCCAATACTGGAATGGGCAGCAAATTCAGAACCCCAAGGCTAATACTCAGATAAGCCAGGAAATTCAGGAAATCCGCGACACCCGACTGGGCAGAAGCGCCCGCCACTTTAGCAATGGTTATCGGTCCACTCAAGTTTTTTACCGAGAGCTCACCGAACAACATTTTCTTGAGGGATTCGAGGGTCAGCACGCTCATGGTCCAGGTGCGTTTCGCACCCTCGCCAATCGCGGCCAAAGGCCCGTAGCTGACCTCTCGCACCATCGATGGCGGCCATTCGACACCCTTGACCCCGGCACCCAGGTAACCCCCGGCTGCCTTGGCTTCGCTTCGCACCGACAAGGTCACAGGGACGTCGATTTGAGCACCGTCGCGCTCAACTTTCAGCACAATTTTGGTATCAGGGCGCACACGCACCAAGTCGACCACCTGCTGCCAGTCACCCAGCGCCTGGCCATCAAGGGCCAGCAAGCGATCACCGGTTTTCAGGCCAGCAGCCTGGGCCGGGCCTTTCGGGTCGAGCTCGGCCAGCACCGGCGGCAAGGCCGGACGCCAAGGGCGGATCCCCAGGGATTTGATCGGATCGGGCTCATCAGCGCCCTTGAGCCAATGGTCCAGCGCCAATGCCCGCGGGGTTTCGGCGCTGGAATCCTGATCGCGCACCACCACATTGACGGTGCCGCTCTCGCCCAGGCGACGTACCAACTGCAAGTTGACCGCGCCCCAGCCCGTGGTGGGTTCGCCATCAATGGATACAATTTCCTGCCCAGCCGTCAGGCCAGCCTTGGCCGCGATGCTGTCCGCTTCGACCGCACCAATGACCGGGCGCACCTGCTGGCTGCCCAGCATGGCCAAGACCCAGAAGAACACCATCGCCAACAGGAAGTTGGCAATCGGCCCCGCCGCAACAATCGCAATACGCTGACGAACGGTCTTGCGATTGAAGGATTGGTCCAACTGGTCGGCAGGCACTTCGCCTTCGCGCTCATCGAGCATCTTGACGTAGCCGCCCAACGGGATAGCAGCAATGACAAACTCAGTGCCGCGGCGGTCATGCCAGCGCAACAACGGCATGCCGAAACCGACGGAAAAGCGCAATACCTTGACGCCGCAACGACGCGCCACCCAGAAGTGGCCGAATTCGTGGAAGGTCACCAACACACCCAGAGCAACCAGGGTGCCGACAATCATGTAGAGCGCACTCATCTAATTTCTCCGCATTTCAATCCAATGCCTGAAGACTCAAACCTGCCCGCAGCCTAACCCGCGTTGCGATCCAACCATTGCCCGGCCAGGGCGCGGGCCTTGGTGTCAGCCTCGAACACCGCCTCCAGATCGTTCACCGCCACCACAGGCTCAAGCGCCAGGACGTCCTCGATGATACTCGCGATCTGTGGAAAGCGGATGCGCCGTTCAAGAAACGCCGCCACCGCCACTTCATTGGCCGCGTTAAGCATCGCCGGGGCACTGTTACCCGCCTCGGCCGCTTGCCGCGCCAGGCGCAAACACGGGAAACGCTGCTCGTCCGGAGCTTCGAAGTCCAGACGCGCAATCGCAAACAGGTCCAATGGCGCCACACCGGAATCAATGCGCTCAGGCCACGCCAGAGCGTTGGCAATCGGTGTACGCATGTCCGGGTTACCCAACTGCGCCAACACCGAACCATCCACGTAATCGACCAGGGAATGGATCACACTTTGTGGGTGAATCACCACCTCAACCTGGTCAGGCCGCGCATCGAACAACCAGCAGGCCTCGATCAACTCCAGGCCCTTGTTCATCATGCTCGCCGAATCCACCGAGATTTTGCGCCCCATGGACCAGTTCGGGTGTGCGCACGCCTGATCGGGCGACACATGCTCCAGCTCGGCCGACGGAGTCTGGCGGAAGGGTCCGCCAGATGCCGTCAGTAGAATCCGGCGCACGCCGACCTGGCTCAAGCCGCGGGCAAAATCACCGGGCATGCACTGGAAGATGGCGTTGTGCTCGCTGTCCAGAGGCAGCAACACCGCGCCGCTCTTGCGCACCGCTTGCATAAAGAGTGCGCCGGACATGACCAAGGCTTCTTTATTGGCCAGCAGGATTTTCTTGCCAGCATCAACCGCCGCCAAGGTCGGGCGCAAACCTGCTGCGCCCACAATCGCCGCCACCACGGTATCCACGTCCGCATCGGCCGAGACTTGGCACAATCCTGCCTCGCCGACCAGTACCTGAGTGGCCAGCCCGGCAGCCCGCAGATCGTCCTGCAGACCGCGAGCCGCAGCCGCCTCTGGCACCACGGCAAAGCGCGGCGAGTGACGCACGCACAAGGCCAGCAACTCGCGCAAACGCGTGAAGCCAGTCAGGGCGAAAACCTGATAGCGATCGGGGTGACGCGCAATGACGTCCAGGGCACTGAGCCCGACCGAACCGGTTGCGCCCAGCACCGTAACCTGCTGCAGGCGGCTCACGAAGCGATCATCCACAACAGCACGGCAAAGATCGGTAGCGCAGCGGTAAGGCTGTCGATACGGTCAAGCACACCGCCATGACCTGGCAGCAGGTTACTGCTGTCCTTGATGCCAGCCTGGCGCTTGAACATGCTCTCGGTAAGGTCACCCACCACCGAGATGAACACGACGATAGCCGTGCCCAGTAAGGCCAGAAGCACTTCCTTTACCGACCAGTCACGCACCACACCGACCACCAGCGTGATCAGCAGCGTCAAGGCCAGACCGCCGTATACGCCTTCCCAGCTCTTGCCTGGGCTGACGGCCGGGGCCAGCTTGCGCTTGCCAAAGGCTCGGCCCGAGAAGTAGGCGCCAATATCAGCACCCCACACCAACACCATCACCGCCAGGATCAATTCGTTGCCCAGCGGGTAACGCTTGATCTCCACCAGCCCTTGCCAGGCCGGCAACAGGATTGCCAGGCCAATCACCAGCTTGCAGGCCACGCTGGACCATTGGCCACTGGTGCGCGGATAGGTGAGCACCAGGAAAGTCGCCAACGCCCACCACAACACTGCCGCACCCAGTACCCAAGGCGCGATATCCGGCAGGATGTACATGAAGAACAACAACAGCGCGACCACGGCGGCGTAGGCCACGCGCGGCACTTGGTTGACGAAGCCCGCCAGGCGCGCCCATTCCCAGGCACCAAGAGTCACGACCAGGCCGATGAACAGCGCAAAGCCGGAACCGTCGAGCAGGAAAAAACCGCACAAGGCAATCGGCAGCAGGATCAGCGCCGTGATGATTCGTTGTTTAAGCATTTAAACCCGGGCTCCAGCTTCGATCTGCTCGCTCGTTTTACCGAAGCGACGCTGACGGGAAGCGAAATCGGCCAGCGCATTACGCATGGCATCGTGTTTGAAGTCCGGCCAGAACAGGTCGGAGAAGTACAGCTCGGTGTAAGCCAGCTGCCACAGCAGGAAGTTGCTGATGCGATGCTCGCCACCGGTACGAATGCACAAGTCCGGCAACGGCAGGTCGCCGGTCACCAGGCAGGTTTGCAACAGTTCGGGCGTGATGTCATCCGGGCGCAGATGGCCGGCCTGCACTTCGCGGGCCAGCCGCTGTGCAGCCTGGGCGATATCCCACTGGCCGCCGTAGTTGGCTGCGATCTGCAGCACGAAACGGTTGCTGCCGGCAGTGATGGCCTCGGCTTCGCGCATGGCCGTTTGCAGTTCCGGATGGAACCGCGAGCGATCACCGATGATGCGCAGACTGATGTTGTTGTCGTTGAGGCGCTTGGCCTCACGACGCAGAGCCTTGAAGAACAGGTCCATCAAGGCACTGACCTCATCGGCGGGCCGCTGCCAGTTCTCACTGGAGAACGCGAACAAGGTCAGCACTTCGACCTTGGCCTCGGCGCACACCTCAATCACCGCCCTTACCGCGTCAACACCCGCTTTATGCCCGGCAACACCCGGCATAAAGCGTTTTTTCGCCCAGCGATTATTCCCATCCATGATGATCGCGACATGGCGCGGCACCACGGAGGGCACAGTCTGCTTGGTCTTTTCCATGAAGGCGTCCTGACCCTTATACGGCCATCAGGTCCGCTTCTTTTTGCTTAGTGGCAGTGTCGATTTCAGCCTCAAACTTGTCGGTCAGTTTCTGGATGTCGGCCGCAGCACGACGCTCTTCGTCCTCACTGATTTCCTTGTCCTTGACCAGCTTTTTCAGCTCGCTCAAAGCATCACGACGGATGTTACGCACGGCAACACGGGCATCTTCAGCGGCACTGCGCGCCTGCTTGGTGAAGCCCTTGCGGGTTTCTTCGGTCAGGGCAGGCATGGAGATCAGCAGCAACTCGCCCAGGTTGGTCGGGTTGAGGTTCAGGCCAGCGCTCTGGATCGCCTTGTCGACGGCAGCGAGCATGTTGCGCTCGAAGGCCACGACTTGCAGAGTGCGAGAGTCTTTTACGGTGATGTTAGCCACTTGGGTGATGGAGGTATCTGTGCCGTAATACGGGACCATCACGCTACCCAGGATGCTGGGGTGCGCCTTGCCTGTGCGAATCTGGCCAAATGCATGGGCCAGGGATTCCAGGGATTTCTGCATACGCTCTTGAGCGTCTTTCTTGATTTCGTTGATCATTGTTGGCCTTCCTCGATCAGAGTCCCTTCTGCGCCGCCGTGTACGATATTCAGCAGGGCGCCGGGCTTGTTCATGTTAAATACGCGCAGCGGCATCTTGTGGTCGCGGCACAGGCAGATAGCGGTCAGGTCCATGACACCCAGCTTGCGATCCAGTACTTCATCGTAGGTCAGATGATCGAACTTCTCGGCATGCGGGTCTTTGAATGGGTCTGCAGTGTATACGCCATCCACCTTGGTCGCCTTCAACACCACGTCGGCATCGATTTCGATAGCACGCAGGCATGCGGCCGAGTCGGTGGTGAAGAACGGGTTACCGGTGCCAGCGGCAAAGATCACCACTTCCTTGGAGTTGAGGTGGCGCATGGCTTTGCGGCGATCATAGTGATCGGTCACGCCAACCATGGAAATAGCCGACATCACGATGGCCGAGATGTTGGCGCGCTCCAGGGCGTCGCGCATGGCCAGGGCGTTCATCACAGTGGCCAGCATGCCCATGTGGTCGCCGGTAACCCGGTCCATACCGGCAGCACTCAGTGCCGCACCGCGGAACAGGTTGCCACCACCAATCACCAGGCCGACCTGCACGCCGATACCGACCAATTGGCCGACTTCCAGCGCCATGCGGTCAAGCACCTTGGGGTCGATCCCGAACTCTTCCGAGCCCATCAGGGCCTCGCCGCTGAGCTTGAGTAGAATGCGTTTATAGCGAGCCTGATAACCACTGCCCTGCTGAGCCATTGCGAATCTCTCCTGCGGCGTATTTTTTAAAAAATTCTTGGCGAGCCGTTTACGGCTTGCGTTCACTCTAGCTGGACGCTGTCACAGCGCCATCGGAACACGGCTTTGTAAGCCAGTTCCGAGAGGAAACCAAATAAAATTGGCCTTCCCATTTGAAAAGAGGCTGCGCGCGTGAGCGGGCAGCCTCTTTCGGCGACAGTTTGGAACTGTCTTATTGCTTGGCGGCAGCCAGCTGGGCAGCAACTTCTTCAGCGAAGTTGTCGACCGGCTTCTCGATGCCTTCGCCTACTTTGAAGTAAGTGAAGGAAACGATTTCAGCACCGGCTTTCTTGGCCAGTTCGCCAACCTTGATTTCAGGGTTCTTGACGAACGCCTGCTCAACCAGGCTTGCTTCAGCCAGGAACTTGCTGATGCGGCCCTTGATCATGTTTTCAACGATGTTCTCTGGCTTGCCGGCGATCTTGTCGGCGTTGAGGCTCAGGAACACAGCTTTTTCACGTTCGATTGCGTCGGCAGACACTTCCGAAGGCAGCAGGAACTCAGGGTTGCTTGCAGCAACGTGCATTGCGATGTCTTTAGCCAGCTCAACGTCGCCGCCTTTGAGAACAACTGCAACACCGATCTTGTTGCCGTGCAGGTAACCACCAACCACATCACCTTCAACGCGAACCAGGCGACGGATGTTGACGTTTTCGCCAACCTTGCCGACCAGTACCAGGCGATCAGCTTCTTGAGCTTCGATCAGCGGAGCGGCGTCAGTCATTTTCTCGGCGAACGCTTTTTCAACGCTGGCAGCAACGAATGCCTTGAAGTCGTCCTGCAGAGCCAGGAAGTCGGTCTGGGAGTTCACTTCCAGCAGAACGGCGGATTTGCCGTCTTCTTTCAGAGCGATAGCGCCTTCAGCAGCCACGTTGCCTGCTTTCTTGGCAGCCTTGATGGCGCCGGAAGCACGCATGTCATCAATGGCTTTTTCGATGTCGCCGCCGGCCTTGGTCAAGGCCTTTTTGCAATCCATCATGCCTTCGCCGGTACGCTCACGCAGTTCTTTAACCAACGCTGCAGTAATCTCTGCCATTTCAAAATCCTCTTGGATAGGTTTTCAACCATTCCACCCGATCAAACGGGCGATCAATTCTTCCCGAATCTCCGTTGTAGGCCGCTGCACGTTACAAATGATGTAGCTGCGCTGCCGACAAATGGTTTTCGAGGTGGCAAAAAGGGGGCCAAGCCCCCTTTTTGCTTACTGAGTCAACGCCAGGGCGTCAATTACTCAGCGGCAGCTACCGGAGCTTCTTCAACGAACTGCTCGGTACCACCAGCAACGTGGTTGCGACCACGGATTACAGCGTCAGCCATCGAACCCATGTACAGCTGGATAGCGCGGATTGCGTCATCGTTGCCTGGGATGATGTAGTCAACGCCTTCCGGGCTGCTGTTGGTATCGACTACGCCGATAACCGGGATGCCCAGCTTGTTGGCTTCGGTGATCGCGATGCGCTCGTGATCAACGTCGATAACGAACAGTGCGTCAGGCAGACCGCCCATGTCCTTGATACCACCCAGGGAACGATCGAGCTTTTCCAGGTCACGGGAGCGCATCAGCGCTTCTTTCTTGGTCAGCTTGGCGAAAGTACCGTCTTCGGCTTGTACTTCAAGGTCACGCAGACGCTTGATGGAAGCACGGATGGTTTTGAAGTTGGTCAGCATGCCGCCCAACCAGCGGTGATCCACGTACGGCGAACCGCAACGTGCTGCTTCTTCAGCAACGATCTTGCCAGCGGAACGCTTGGTGCCAACGAACAGGATCTTGTTTTTGCCCTGGGCCAGACGCTCTACGAAAGTCAGCGCTTCGTTGAACATTGGCAGGGTTTTTTCAAGGTTGATAATGTGAATCTTGTTACGCGCGCCGAAAATGTACTTACCCATTTTCGGGTTCCAGTAACGGGTCTGGTGACCGAAGTGCACACCGGCCTTCAGCATATCGCGCATGTTGACTTGGGACATGATAGTTCCTTAATAAGTCGGGTTTGGCCTCCACGTATCCCAATGACCAACCAGCGGCATCAAGGCCTCCGGCACCCAGGTCATCGTGTCGACACGTGTGTGGATTTAAGCTTTGCGGGGTATCCCCGGAAAGCGGCGCATTTTATACCACAGCGTCGGCAAAAACGAAACCCGCAATCACACTTGCCGGTCGTCGTCTTTGCGTAAGCCCTTGAATACAGCCAACATGCCTCTACCTCATAGAGAGAAGCGATCACCACATGCGCATGATTTGCCAGCATCGTCTGTTAGAATCGCGTTTTTTGGGACTTGCGCGAATGCTGTAACCCTTTGTCGCGCCCCCGTGAACCGTATTGATTTCAGCGCGTCGCGCTAGAGAGAGCCTGTATGACCGTTACCTTGAAAACCGCCGAAGACATCGCAGGCATGCGCGTTGCCGGCAAACTGGCTGCCGACGTGCTGGAAATGATCGCCGAACACGTCAAGCCCGGCATCACCACCGAAGCGCTGGACCGCATTTGCCACGACTATATAGTCGACGTGCAAAAAGCCATCCCTGCCCCGCTGAATTACAAAGGCTTCCCCAAGTCGATCTGCACCTCGATCAACCATGTGGTGTGCCACGGCATTCCCGGTGACAAGCCATTGAAGGACGGCGACACCCTGAACATCGACGTCACGGTGATCAAGGATGGCTACCACGGCGACACCAGCCGCATGTTCCACGTCGGCAATGTACCGGTGTGGGCCGAGCGCCTGTCCCAGGTCACCCAGGAATGCATGTACAAGGCCATCGAGATCGTCAAGCCAGGCTGCCGCCTGGGCGACATCGGTGAAGTGATCCAGAAGCACGCGGAAAAGAACGGTTTCTCGGTGGTGCGCGAATTCTGCGGCCACGGTATCGGCAAAGTGTTCCACGAAGAGCCGCAGATTCTGCACTACGGCCGCGCCGGCACCGGCATGGAACTCAAGGCCGGCATGACCTTCACCATCGAACCGATGATCAATCAGGGCAAGGCCGACACCAAGGTGCTGGGCGACGGCTGGACTGCGATCACCAAGGACCGCAAGCTCTCGGCCCAGTGGGAACACACCCTGCTGGTCACCGACACCGGCTACGAGATCTTCACCCTGCGCGCCGACGACACCATCCCACGCGTTTCGGCCTGAAGGTTGCCCAGGTTTTCCCACCGCGTGTTGTGACTGACTGATAGATAGAAAGGAAAGCCGATCGATGCCCCAGGTGGATCCCGAACTCTTCGACCGTGGCCAGTTCCAGGCCGAGCTGGCATTGAAGGCAAGCCCTATTGCGGCCTTCAAGAAGGCTATCCGCCAAGCCCGCGAGGTTCTGGATGCGCGCTTTCGCAGCGGCCGGGATATTCGCCGCTTGATCGAAGACCGCGCCTGGTTCGTCGATAACATCCTGCAAAAGGCCTGGGAGCAGTTCAACTGGAGTTTCGACGCCGATATCGCCTTGGTGGCGGTCGGCGGCTACGGTCGCGGCGAACTGCACCCCTACTCCGACATCGACCTGCTGATCCTGCTGGACCAGGCCGATCATGAGACCTTTCGTGATTCCATCGAGCGCTTTCTGACGTTGCTGTGGGACATCGGCCTGGAAGTCGGCCAGAGCGTACGCTCGGTGGACGAATGCGCCGAAGAGGCCCGTGCCGACCTCACGGTGGTCACCAACCTGATGGAAAGCCGCACCATCTGTGGCCCCGAGCGCCTGCGCCAGCGCATGCTCGAAGTCACCAGCACCGCACACATGTGGCCGAGCAAGGAGTTCTTCCTGGCCAAGCGCGCCGAGCAAAAAGCCCGGCACCACAAGTACAACGACACCGAATACAACCTGGAACCCAACGTCAAAGGCTCACCGGGCGGGCTGCGGGATATCCAGACGATTTTGTGGGTGGCGCGCCGTCAATACGGCACGCTGAACCTGCGTGCCCTGGCCGGCGAAGGTTTCCTGGTGGAGAGTGAAAACACCCTGCTGGCCTCGTCCCAGGAATTTTTGTGGAAGGTGCGCTACGCCCTGCACATGCTGGCCGGGCGCTCCGAAGACCGGTTGCTGTTCGATCACCAGCGCTCTATCGCCACCCTGCTGGGCTTTGAGGGCGAAGATGCGAAGACCAGCATCGAAAGCTTCATGCAGCAGTACTACCGGGTGGTCATGAGCATTGCCCAGCTCAGCGACCTGATCATCCAGCACTTCGAAGAAGTGATCCTGGCCCCTGAAGACGAAGCGCCGCCGCAGCCGATCAATGCGCGCTTCCAACTGCACGACGGCTATATCGAAGCGCGCAACGACAACGTGTTCCGCCGCACGCCGTTCGCCATGCTGGAAATCTTCGTATTGATGGCCCAGCAGCCTGAGATCAAAGGCGTGCGCGCCGATACCATCCGCCTGCTGCGGGAAAACCGTCACCTGATCGACGACGACTTTCGCAACGATATCCGCAATACCAGCCTGTTTATCGAGCTGTTCAAGTGCCGCATCGGCATCCACCGCAACCTGCGGCGCATGAACCGTTACGGCATTCTCGGGCGCTACCTGCCAGAGTTCGGTTTTATCGTCGGGCAGATGCAGCACGACCTGTTCCACATCTACACCGTCGATGCCCACACCCTGAACCTGATCAAGCATCTGCGTAAGTTGCAGTACACCCAGGTGTCAGAGAAATTCCCGCTGGCCAGTAAGCTGATGGCCAAGCTGCCCAAGCCCGAGCTGATTTACCTGGCCGGCCTGTACCACGACATCGGCAAGGGCCGGCATGGCGACCACTCTGAGATCGGCGCGGTCGATGCCGAAGCCTTCTGCCAGCGCCACCAGTTGCCGTTGTGGGACAGCCGCCTGATTGTCTGGCTGGTGCAGAACCACCTGGTGATGTCGACAACGGCCCAGCGCAAAGACTTGTCCGACCCGCAGGTGATCCACGACTTTGCCGGCATCGTTGGCGATGAAACCCGCCTGGATTACCTGTACGTGCTGACCGTCTCCGACATCAACGCCACTAATCCCACGCTGTGGAATTCCTGGCGCGCCAGCCTGTTGCGCCAGCTGTACACCGAGACCAAGCGCGCCCTGCGCCGTGGCCTGGAGAACCCGGTGGACCGCGAAGAGCAGATCCGCCGCACCCAAAGCGCAGCCCTGGATATCCTGGTGCGCGGCGGTAATGACCCGGACGACGTCGAGCAACTCTGGTCGCAACTGGGTGACGATTATTTCCTGCGCCACACCGCCGGCGACGTGGCCTGGCACAGTGACGCGATCCTGCAGCAGCCCGCCGATGGCGGCCCACTGGTCTTGATCAAGGAAACCACCCAGCGCGAATTCGAAGGCGGCACGCAGATCTTCATCTACGCGCCCGACCAGCACGACTTCTTCGCCGTGACCGTGGCGGCCATGGACCAGCTCAACCTGAACATCCATGACGCCAGGGTCATCACCTCCAGCAGCCAGTTCACCCTCGACACCTACATCGTGCTCGACACCGACGGCGACTCGATTGGCGACAACCCGGCGCGGGTGAAAAAGATCCGCGAGGGCCTCACCGAAGCCCTACGCAACCCCGACGACTACCCCACCATCATCCAGCGCCGGGTACCGCGCCAGCTCAAGCATTTTGCCTTTGCGCCCCAGGTGACCATTTCCAACGACGCCCAGCGACCGGTAACGGTGCTGGAGCTCAGCGCACCGGATCGCCCGGGCCTGCTGGCACGCATCGGCGGGATTTTCCTGGAGTTCGACCTGTCGTTGCAGAACGCCAAAATTGCGACCCTGGGCGAGCGCGTGGAAGACGTGTTCTTTATCACCGACGCCGACAACCAGCCACTGTCCGACCCAGAGCTGTGCCTGCGTTTACAAGCGGCGATCGTGGAGCAATTGAGCGTGAGCCAGGAACCCGGTGTTGAGCTGACCCGACTGACCATTTGAATTCTTAACTTTGTGAACAGGAGCCCTGTGGGAGCTGGCTTGCCTGCGATGCAGACACCTCGGTCCGTCAGGTTAACCGCAGTGATGCCATCGCAGGCAAGCCAGCTCCCACAGAGGCCATGCTCACCGTGATAGAGGCTTATATGAACAACGCCCTTAACCAGTTGCAGCCCTACCCCTTCGAGAAACTCCGCGCCCTGCTGGGCAGCGTGACGCCGAACCCGGACAAGCGCCCGATCGCCCTGTCCATCGGCGAACCCAAGCACACCTCACCGGCCTTCGTTGCCGAGGCCTTGAGCAATAACCTCGATCAAATGGCGGTGTACCCCACCACGTTGGGTATCCCGGCACTGCGCGAAGCCATCGGCGCCTGGTGCGAGCGTCGCTTCAATGTTCCCAAGGGCTGGCTGGACCCGGCGCGCAACATCCTGCCGGTCAACGGTACGCGCGAGGCGCTGTTTGCCTTCACCCAGACCGTGGTCAACCGTGGCGACGACGCGCTGGTAGTGAGCCCCAACCCGTTCTATCAGATCTACGAAGGCGCCGCGTTCCTGGCCGGGGCCAAGCCGCATTACCTGCCATGCCTGGACAGCAATGGCTTCAACCCGGACTTCGATGCTGTCTCCCCGGATATCTGGAAACGTTGCCAAATCCTGTTCCTGTGCTCCCCCGGCAACCCGACTGGCGCGCTGATCCCGGTTGACACCCTGAAAAAACTCATCGCCCTGGCCGACCAATACGATTTCGTCATCGCCGCCGACGAGTGCTACAGCGAGCTGTACTTCGACGAGCAAACCCCGCCGCCAGGCCTGCTCAGCGCCTGCGTCGAGCTGGGCCGCGAAGACTTCAAGCGTTGCGTGGTATTCCACAGCCTGTCCAAGCGCTCCAACCTGCCAGGGCTGCGCTCAGGCTTTGTGGCTGGCGATGCCGAGATCCTCAAGGCCTTTTTGCTGTACCGCACCTACCACGGCTGCGCGATGCCCGTGCAAACCCAACTGGCCAGCATCGCCGCCTGGCAGGACGAGGCCCACGTACTGGCCAACCGTGACCTGTACCGTGAAAAGTTCGACGCCGTGCTGGCGATCCTCAAGCCGGTGCTGGACGTGCAAAGCCCGGATGGCGGCTTTTACCTGTGGCCGAATGTGCAAGGCGACGACGCTGCCTTCTGCCGGGATTTGTTCGTGGAGGAGCACGTGACAGTGGTGCCGGGCTCTTACCTGTCGCGGGAAGTGGACGGCTTCAACCCTGGCGCGGGGCGTGTGCGCCTGGCGTTGGTGGCGCCGTTGGCGGAATGTGTGGAAGCGGCTGAACGGATTCGCGACTTCATCCAGCGTCGTCGTTAAGGGCTTATGGGTCACTTCATGTGACCCAAATTCGCCTCGCTCATATCCAGCTCCGCCAACACCTCCCTCAACACGTCGTCACCAATCTGGTGATGACGGCTCAAGCTGTACAACTCCAACCGCTGCGCACGCAGGGCCTTGAGCCGCAATTTGCGCTCCAATTGATCCATTTGCAGCGCCAGCGCCTGGGCTTCGGCCGAATCATTGAATACGTCCAACTGGTGACGATACTCCGCCATCAGCCGCGCCTTGAGCTCGGTGGCCAGTGCCGCTTGAGCGGCGTCCGGGGTTTCGGCTTCGGCGGGCTCCTGGGCCTCCAACGCATGGATCGCCGCTACGGCGGTCTTTTTCCAGGCCTCGCGCACTTCGTTGTGGCGTTTTTCATCCGGGCCTTTTTCAACGCCACGCAGCAGTAACGGCAGCGCGATGCAGGCCGCGACCAGCGACAGCAGGATCACCCCGGCAGCGATAAAGATCAGCAGGTCACGCTCGGGAAAATCCTGGCCCGGCGCCAGCAGCAAGGGCACCGACATGACGCCCGCCAGAGTCACCGCACCGCGCACACCGCCGACGGTCAACAACCAGCAGGAGCGGGCCGTCGGCACCAGGGTCAATGCGCTTTTGCCTCGCAGACGGCGCAGCAACCCCGACAGCCGCCAGATGCTCTGCACCCAGATAAAGCGCAATACCACCAGCACCAGGAAGATCGCCACCACATCCAGGCAGCGATACATCAAGGTGGGCCACAACGTGGCTTCATGGCTGACCACGGCCTTGATGATGTCTGGCAGTTGCAGGCCCAGCAGCAGGAAGATCAAGCCGTTGAAGGCAAACTCCAGCAACGACCACACGCTGCGGTTGAGCAGGCGTGTGCTGGTCTGGCGCGGCAGCAGGTCGAGCCAGCTTTGCATCATGCCCGCCGCCACCGCCGAGAGAATGCCGGACGCGCCCAGGCGCTCAGCCAGTACGTACGCAGCAAAAGGCAGCAACAACATGAACACCACATGAGTGGCCGGGTCATCCCAGCCGCGCGCGATCATCCAGGCGCGCAGGCGGCCGACCAGCCAGCTCAACGCCACGCCGATCGCCAGCCCGCCCACCGCCACCAGTACAAACGTCAGGCTGGCATCTGCCAGGGAAAAGACCCCGGTCAACGCCGCGGCCAGGGCGAACTTGAATGTCACCAGGCCAGACGCGTCATTCATCAAGGCCTCACCCTGGAGCATGTGCATCAGCGGCTTGGGCAAACGGTTCTGGGAAATGGCCGACACCGCCACGGCGTCCGTCGGGGATAAAACCGCCGCCAGGGCGAAGGCCACCGGCAACGGGATGGTTGGCAATAACCAATGAATGAAATAGCCGGCGCCCACCACGGTAAACAGCACCAGCCCCACCGCCAACGTCAGGATCGGGCCACGCAGGCGCCACAACTCGCGCTTGGGCATGCGCCAACCATCGGAAAACAGCAGGGGCGGCAGGAACAGAAACAGGAACAGCTCCGGGTCCAGCGCCACATGCAGCCCCAACGTGGGCCACGCCAGCAAGGCGCCGGCGGCGATCTGCACCAGGGGCAACGGCAGTGGGATGATGCGCCCGACCAGGCGCGAAAAGCTGACCAGCATCAGCAGGATAAGAACGGTGTAGGCGGTTTGCATAACGCGGGTTTCCCGAACAATCGACTCGCAACGACACATCAGGCAACAACTGGCCGTTGAAGTGCCATATTACCTGGCTATGTTACTCGCCTAGGCCGCGCACCGGCTTTTGCACAAAAGTCGCACGCTGTTGACGAGCGGCGCCGAAACCCGCCGGTCGTGGCATAATCCGCGATCTTTCATTTTTCATGCGTCCAAAGGGGGGCAATTCCTTGACTGCTTCAAGCAAAACCTTGCACCTTTTCGGCATTAAAGCCTGCGACACCATGAAAAAGGCGCGCACCTGGCTCGATGAGCACGGGGTGAGCTATGAGTTCCATGACTACAAAACGGCCGGTATCGACCGCGAACACTTGACCCAATGGTGCAACGAGCACGGTTGGCAGGTGGTTTTGAACCGTGCGGGCACCACCTTTCGCAAACTCGAAGACGAACGCAAAGCCGATCTCGATCAGTCGAAAGCCATTGAATTGATGCTCGCACAACCCTCGATGATCAAGCGCCCGGTGCTCGATCTCGGTGACAGAACCCTGATTGGCTTCAAGCCAGATAGTTATTCGGCGGCCCTCAAGTAGGCCAGCCTTCCATTTTTGTAGAGGTAACAGCATGTCCAATTCCCTGTTCAGCCTGGGCTTCGGCGTCGGCACTCAGAACCGCCAAGGTGCTTGGCTGGAAGTGTTTTACGCACAACCCTTGCTCAACCCATCGGCTGAAATCGTTGCCGCCATCGCACCGATCCTCGGGTACACCGAAGGCAACCAGGCGATCACCTTCACCGTGAGCCAGGCCCTGCAACTGGCCGACGCACTCAAAGGCGTCGATGCCGCCCAGGCCGCCCTGCTCAGCCGCCTGGCAGAAAGCCACACGCCGCTGGTCGCGACCCTGCTGGCCGAAGACGCCGCACTGACGTCCACGCCTGAGGCCTACCTCAAGCTGCACCTGCTGTCCCATCGCCTGGTCAAGCCTCACGGCCTGAGCCTGGCCGGTGTGTTCCCGCAGTTGCCGAACGTGGCCTGGACCAGCCAGGGCGCCATCGACATCAACGAGCTGGCCGAGCGCCAACTGGAAGCGCGCCTGCGTGGCGACCTGCTGGAAGTGTTCTCGGTGGACAAGTTCCCGAAAATGACCGACTACGTCGTACCGGCCGGCGTGCGTATCGCTGACGCGGCACGTATCCGCCTGGGCGCGTACGTGGGCGAAGGCACCACCGTGATGCACGAAGGTTTCGTCAACTTCAACGCCGGCACCGAAGGCCCGGGCATGATCGAAGGCCGCGTATCGGCGGGCGTATTCGTCGGCAAGGGCTCGGACCTGGGCGGCGGCTGCTCCACCATGGGCACCCTGTCGGGCGGCGGCAATATCGTGATCAAGGTGGGTGAAGACTGCCTGATCGGCGCCAACGCCGGTACCGGTATCCCATTGGGCGACCGCAACACCGTGGAGTCGGGCCTGTACATTACCGCCGGCACCAAGGTGGCCCTGCTGGACGAGCAGAACCAAGTGGTCAAGGTGGTCAAGGCGCGCGAGTTGGCTGGCCAGCCAGACCTGCTGTTCCGTCGTAACTCGGTAACCGGTGCCGTGGAGTGCAAAACCCACAAATCGGCCATCGAACTGAACGAAGCGCTGCACGCTCACAACTAAGCAGCCACTCGATGCCACTAGCGGGCCGCACCTTCGGGGCGGCTCGCTTATACGAGTCTTGATCACCATGCTTGTGCCCTCCCCCTGGCGCGCCGACTTCCCGGCCATCGCCACCCTGCAACGGCAAGACCAGACCTATCTGGACAGCGCCGCCACCACGCAAAAACCCCAAGCCCTGCTGGATGCCATCAGTCATTACTACGCCAATGGCGCAGCGAATGTGCACCGTGCCCAGCATTTGCCCGGGGCCCATGCGACCCAGGCCTTTGAAGACAGCCGCAGCAAGGTCGCGCAGTGGTTGAACGCAGGTGACAGCGGGCAGGTCGTGTTTACCCACGGCGCAACCTCTGCGCTGAACCTCCTGGCCTATGGCCTGGAGCACTTATTCAATGCGGGCGATGAGATTGCCCTCAGCGCCCTGGAACACCACGCCAACTTGCTGCCCTGGCAGCAATTGGCCAAACGGCGCGCGCTCACGCTGGTGGTCTTGCCTCTGGACGATGACGGCGTGATCGACCTGGACGCCGCCGCCAGCTTGATTGGCCCACGCACGCGCCTGCTGGCGGTGAGCCAGTTGTCCAACGTGCTCGGCGCCTGGCAGCCGCTGCAAGCCTTGCTGAAGCTGGCCCAGGCACACGGCGCCCTCACGGTGGTGGACGGCGCCCAAGGTATCGTCCATGGCCGCCATGACATGCAGGCCCTGGGCTGCGACTTCTACGTGTTTTCCAGCCACAAACTCTACGGCCCGGACGGCGTCGGTGTGCTGTATGGCCGTAATGAGGCCCTGCATCATCTGCGTCACTGGCAGTTCGGCGGTGAGATGGTGCAACAGGCCGACTACCACAGCGCCAGCTTTCGCCCCGCGCCGCTGGGTTTCGAGGCCGGCACTCCACCGATTGCCAGCGTGATAGGCCTGGGCGCGAGCCTGGATTACCTGAGTTCGCTGGATGCTTCGGCGGTGCTCGCCCACGAAGCCGCCCTGCATGACTACCTGCTGCGTGGGCTCAAGGCACGCAATGGCGTGCGCGTGCTGGGCTCGCCACAAGTGGCGCTGGTGAGTTTTGTGGTGGAGGGCGTGCACAACGCCGACCTCGCCCACCTGCTGACCGAGCAAGGCATTGCCGTGCGTGCCGGTCATCACTGCGCAATGCCGCTGTTGAAGGCGATGAATCTGTCAGGCGCAATCCGGGTGTCCCTGGCGCTCTACAACGATTCCGACGACCTGGAGCGCTTTTTTGAAGCGCTGGACCAGGCGCTGGACATGCTGCGATGAGCTTGCCGCTGGAGGCACACGCCGCACTGGAAGCGTTCCAGGCCGTAGGCAGTTGGGAACAGCGCGCGCGGATGCTGATGCACTGGGGTGAACGCTTGCCCGCCCTGGCTGATGACGAAAAGGTCGACGCCAACCTGGTGCACGGTTGCGAAAGCCTAGTGTGGCTGGTGGGGCGTTTGCAGGACGGCCATTGGCAGTTTGCTGCGAGCAGTGAGGCGCGGATGATTCGGGGGTTGGTGGCGTTGCTGCTGGCGCGGGTCAATGGGTTGTCGGCTGATGAATTGCAAGCAGTTGACCTGCCTGACTGGTTCAATCAACTGGGCTTGTCGCGCCAGCTATCGCCGTCGCGCAGTAATGGTTTGAATGCCGTACTGCAACGCATGCGAGACCTGACGCGTACATAGAAATTAATGTGGAAGCTGGCTTACCTGCGATGGCCATACATAACCGACGGTAACCACGATGCGAAGCGAGCCGCTCTTGATCTTGATCTGCTTGTGATCTCAAGCGCCCCGTCAAACCACGCTGGCCGGAATTCGACAGGGATTTGGGGGGTAAACCGGCAGGGATGCCGGTTTAGCCGCCCCGCGCCATGGATGGCGCGTGGCGGCGGCCCCCCAAATCACTGGCGGATTACGGGCACACCGAGCCTAAGCGAGGTGCCGAGTGGTGGGGCAAGAGCCTTTTGCTTACTTTTGGGCTCTTTTCAAAAGTGAGCCGCTGTCAGAGCGGAACCCTAAGTGGCCGTTACCTAAATAACGGATATGTACCCCGTCCAACTGTGTTGATTGTCAGGCCGCCTTCGCGAGCAAGCCCGCTCCCACAGTTGGATCGTGGGGTGTCAGGTAGATTGCCGTCGGCTGGCAGGGCTTCATCGCAGGCAAGCCAGCTCCCACATTTGGATCGAGGTGCGTCAGTGAGATCAGCGTCGGCTGTCAGGCCGTCACGGGAGCAAGCTCCCACAGTTTGGATCTCTGTCGGGTGGTGAGATCTAGGTGGGTTTGATGCGCTCAGAGGGACGGCGCACTCCCGCCACAATCTTGTCCACAGCCTTGGTCGCCGCCACCATGCCGAACGTGGCCGTGACCATCATCACCGCGCCAAACCCTCCCGCGCAGTCCAGCTTCACACCATCGCCGACAAAGCTCTTCTGCAAACAGATGCTGCCATCAGGCTTGGGATAGCGCAGCTGCTCGGTGGAAAACACGCACGGCACGCTGTAATGACGGGTCACGGTACGCGAGAAGCCATAATCGCGGCGCAAGGTAGAGCGCACTTTCGAGGCCAGCGGGTCATTGAAGGTGCGGTTCAGGTCGCACACCTGGATCAGCGTGGGATCAATCTGCCCGCCGGCGCCGCCAGTGGTGATGATCTGGATCTTGCGGCGCTTGCACCAGGCAATCAGCGCCGCCTTGGCGTTGACCGCGTCGATGCAGTCGATCACGCAGTCGATAGTCGGGGTGATGTACTCGGCCATGGTGTCGCGGGTGACGAAGTCTGCCACCGCATGCACGGTGCACTCAGGGTTGATACCGCGCAGGCGCTCGGCCATCACTTCGACCTTGGGCTTGCCCACGGTGCTGTCCAGGGCATGCAACTGGCGGTTGCTGTTGCTGACGCAGACATCGTCCAAGTCAAACAGCGAAATCTCGCCCACCCCACAACGGGCAATCGCTTCCGCCGCCCAGGAACCTACGCCGCCGACGCCGACAATCGCCACATGGGCCGCTTTCAAGCGCTCCAGGCCCTCAAGGCCGTACAAGCGGGCGACGCCTGCAAACCGCGGATCTTCTGTACTCATCATCATTACCCCAAAAACCGGCGCGCATTATAGGGCTACGCCGCGACAAGTTCGACGCTTGCAGCTACAAGTAAAGAACTTAAGCGGACTTTCGCAGACTAACGTCCGGCTTTTCTCTGTCTGCTGTACGCTCAGGGAAGGGCCGGTGTAGGATGCGCGCCGTTCGGCGTAGGCCGACACCTCTTTCGTTCCGCACCCTTTGGAACCCGACATAACCATGGCATCGCGTAAATTTGGACTCAACCTGGTGGTGGTGCTGGCAATTGCCGCGCTGTTCACCGGTTTCTGGGCGCTGATCAACCGCCCGGTCACCGCTCCCAACTGGCCCGATCAGATCTCCGGTTTTTCCTACTCGCCGTTCCAGCAGGGCCAGTATCCGCAGAAAGACCAGTACCCTACCGACGAACAGATGCGTCAGGACCTTGCGATCATGAGCAAGCTGACGGACAACATCCGTACCTACTCGGTGGACGGCCCCCTGGGGGATATTCCCAAGCTGGCCGAAGAGTTCGGCCTGCGCGTGACCCTGGGGATCTGGATCAGCCCGGACCAGGAACGTAACGAGCGGGAGATCCAGCGCGCTATCGAGATCGCCAACACCTCGCGCAGTGTCGTACGCGTAGTGGTGGGCAACGAAGCGTTGTTCCGTGAAGAAATCACCCCCGAAGCCCTGATCGTGCTGCTCGACCGCGTGCGCGCCGCCGTGAAAGTCCCGGTGACCACCTCCGAGCAATGGCACATCTGGGAAAAGAACCCGCAACTGGCCAAGCACGTCGACCTGATCGCCGCGCACATCCTGCCGTTCTGGGAATACATCCCGATGGACAAGGCCGGCCAGTACGTCCTCGACCGCGCCAAGGATTTGAAGAAAGCCTTCCCGAAAAAGCCCCTGCTGCTGTCGGAAGTGGGCTGGCCGAGCAACGGCCGTATGCGCGGTGGCAATGAATCGTCGCCGGCAGACCAGGCCATTTACCTGCGTACACTGGTGAACAAGCTCAACCGCCAGGGTTACAACTACTTTGTGATCGAGGCATTTGACCAGCCGTGGAAGGTCAGCGACGAAGGGTCGGCAGGTGCGTATTGGGGCGTGTTCAACGCCGCGCGCCAGCAGAAATTCAACTTTGACGGCCCGGTGGTGGCGATTCCGCAATGGCGGGTACTGGCCATCGGTTCGGTGGTGCTTGCACTGCTATCCCTGACCCTGTTGATGATCGATGGCTCGGCCCTGCGCCAGCGCGGCCGCACCTTCCTGACCTTTATTGCGTTTCTGTGCGGGTCGGTGCTGGTGTGGATCGGCTATGACTACAGCCAGCAATACAGCACTTGGTTCAGCGTGACCGTTGGCGTGTTGCTCGCGCTCGGCGCCCTGGGTGTGTTTATCGTGTTGCTGACCGAAGCCCACGAACTGGCAGAAGCGGTGTGGACCCACAAGCGCCGACGTGAATTCCTGCCCGTGGAAGGCGACTCGGACTACCGTCCAAAAGTGTCGATCCATGTGCCGTGCTACAACGAGCCACCGGAAATGGTCAAACAGACCCTCGACGCCCTGGCCGCCCTCGATTATCCGGACTACGAAGTCCTGATCATCGACAACAACACCAAGGACCCGGCGGTGTGGGAGCCGGTGCGCGACTACTGCGAAACCCTCGGCCCGCGCTTCAAGTTCTTCCACGTTGCGCCCCTGGCCGGTTTCAAGGGCGGTGCGCTGAACTACTTGATCCCGCACACCGCCAAAGATGCCGAAGTGATCGCGGTGATCGACTCGGACTACTGCGTGTCGCCCAACTGGCTCAAGCACATGGTGCCGCACTTCGCCGACCCGAAAATCGCCGTGGTGCAGTCGCCCCAGGATTACCGCGACCAGAACGAAAGCACCTTCAAGAAGCTCTGCTACGCCGAATACAAAGGCTTCTTCCATATCGGCATGGTCACCCGTAACGACCGCGACGCGATCATCCAGCACGGCACCATGACCATGACCCGCCGCTCGGTGCTTGAAGAGCTGGGCTGGGCCGACTGGTGCATCTGTGAAGACGCCGAGCTGGGCCTGCGCGTGTTCGAAAAAGGCTTGTCGGCGGCGTACTACCACGACAGCTACGGCAAGGGTTTGATGCCGGATACCTTTATCGACTTCAAGAAACAGCGTTTCCGTTGGGCCTATGGCGCGATCCAGATCATCAAGCGCCACACCGCCAGCCTGATACGTGGCAAAGACACCGAGTTGACCCGTGGCCAGCGCTACCACTTCCTCGCCGGCTGGTTGCCGTGGGTGGCCGATGGCATGAACATCTTCTTTACCGTCGGCGCCCTGTTGTGGTCCGCAGCGATGATTATCGTGCCGACCCGAGTCGACCCACCGTTGCTGATTTTCGCGATCCCGCCGTTGGCGTTGTTTGTGTTCAAAGTCGGCAAAATCATCTTCCTCTACCGTCGTGCGGTAGGCGTGAACTTGAAAGATGCGTTCTGCGCGGCGCTGGCCGGGTTGGCGTTGTCCCACACCATCGCCAAGGCGGTGTTGTACGGCTTCTTCACCAGCAGTATTCCGTTCTTTCGTACACCGAAAAACGCGGATAACCACGGCTTCTGGGTGGCGATTTCCGAAGCCCGCGAAGAGATGTTCATCATGCTGCTGCTGTGGGGTGCGGCGCTGGGGATTTACCTGGTGCAAGGCCTGCCGAGCAATGACATTCGCTTCTGGGTGGTGATGTTGCTGGTGCAGTCGCTGCCGTATGTGGCGGCGCTGATCATGGCGTTCTTGTCGTCGCTGCCCAAACCTTCGGCGGCGCCCGAGGCCGCACCGGCGGCGTAAAAAGTCACGCAATGCACTAAACGGCGGCCCTTGGCCGCCGTTTTGCTATAAGATAACGGCCGTTTGTGAGATCCAGGCAGGCACTGATTACCCCTTGTGGGAGCGGGCTTGCTCGCGAATGCGGTGGGCCAGTCAAAGGTACTGTGACTGGCCCACCGCATTCGCGAGCAAGCCCGCTCCCACATTGGATCTGTGACGTTTCAAGTTCTGTGTTCAACATTCGCCCTGCGCCCACCACACGCTTTCCGGAGTTCCCCCATGACGGCCCATGCCGACCTTTCGCCGACCCTTCAACTGGCCATCGACCTGATCCGTCGCCCATCGGTCACGCCGATCGATGCCGATTGCCAGAAGCTGATGATGCAGCGCCTGGGCGATGCCGGTTTTGCGCTTGAACCGATGCGCATTGAAGACGTGGATAACTTCTGGGCCACCCACGGCAAGCACGAAGGCCCGGTGCTGTGCTTTGCCGGTCATACCGACGTGGTGCCGACCGGTCCGGTACAGGCCTGGCAGAACGACCCGTTCGACGCGTTGATCGATGACAACGGCATGCTCTGTGGCCGTGGCGCGGCGGACATGAAAGGCAGCCTGGCGGCGATGCTGGTGGCGGCGGAACGTTTCGTCAGCGACTACCCAGACCACAAGGGTTCGGTCGCCTTCCTGATCACCAGCGACGAAGAAGGCCCGGCGCACCATGGCACCAAGGCCGTGATCGAACGCCTGGCCGCACGCAAGGAGCGCCTGGACTGGTGCATCGTCGGCGAACCGTCGAGCACCAGCCTGGTGGGCGACGTGGTCAAGAACGGCCGCCGTGGCTCCCTCGGCGCCACCTTGACCGTGCGCGGTGTACAGGGCCACGTGGCTTACCCGCACCTGGCGAAGAACCCGATCCACCTGGCCGCACCGGCCCTGGCCGAACTTGCCGCCGAACATTGGGATGACGGCAACACCTTCTTCCCGCCGACCAGCTTTCAGATTTCCAACCTCAACTCCGGTACCGGCGCCACCAACGTGATCCCCGGCGACCTGACGGCGGTGTTCAACTTCCGTTTTTCCACCGAGTCCACCGTCGAGGGCCTGCAACAACGGGTCGCGGCCATTCTCGACAAGCATGGCCTGGACTGGCATGTGGAATGGGCGCTGTCGGGCCTGCCGTTCCTCACCGAGCCAGGCGCTCTGCTGGATGCGGTGTCGGCCAGCATTCTGGCGATCACCGGGCGCGAGACCAAGGCGTCCACCAGCGGCGGCACCTCCGATGGGCGGTTCATTGCGACGCTGGGCACCCAGGTGGTCGAACTGGGCCCGGTCAACGCGACGATCCATCAGGTCAACGAACGCATCCTGGCCAGCGACCTCGATGTGCTGACCGAAATCTACTACCAGACCCTGATCAAGTTGCTCGCCTGATGCTTGCCTGCCCCATTTGCAGCGCGCCGCTCAATACCGTGGACAATGGCGTGGCGTGCCCGACCGGGCACCGCTTCGACCGCGCACGCCAGGGTTACCTGAACCTGTTGCCGGTGCAGCACAAGAACAGCCGCGACCCGGGCGACAACCTGGCTATGGTCGAGGCGCGTCGCGACTTCCTCAACGCCGGGCACTATGCGCCAGTGGCCAAGCGCCTGGCCGAACTGGCCGCCGAGCGCGCACCACAGCGCTGGGTGGACATTGGCTGTGGCGAGGGTTACTACACCGCGCAAATCGCCCAGGCCCTGCCCGATGCCGATGGCTATGCGCTGGATATCTCCAAGGAAGCGGTCAAGCGCGCATGCAAACGCAACCCGGCGCTGACCTGGTTGATCGCCAGCATGGCCCGGGTGCCATTGGCCGACGCCAGCTGCCAGTTCCTCGCCAGTGTGTTCAGCCCGCTGGACTGGCAGGAAGCCAAGCGCCTGCTCAGCCCCGGCGGCGGCTTGATGAAAGTCGGCCCCACCAGCGGCCACTTGATGGAACTGCGCGAGCGCCTGTACGACGAAGTGCGCGAGTACACCGACGACAAACACCTGGCCCTGGTGCCGGATGGCATGAGCCTGGCGCACACTGAGACCCTGGCATTCACCCTGAGCCTGGCCGAGCCCAAGGATCGCGCCAACCTGCTGGCGATGACGCCCCACGGCTGGCGGGCCAGTGCCGAGCGCCGCCACGAGGTGATTGAGGCGGCTGAGCCGCTGCAGGTCACGGTGTCGATGCGCTACGATTATTTCGTGCTTCAATGACCGACTTTCACCCATCCGCGAATGGATTTTCGAATCCCGCAACGAGGAACATCCATGCGCCAACCTGATATTGAAATTTACCTGAAGGACGCCGACGTCGATCACAAGGCCATCGCCGCCTGGCTGGGCGCCGCCCTGGGCTCGTGCACCGACTGGGTCCAGAAAGGCCAGACCTACAAGTGCAAGGCCGGCAACGTGCCGGTTACCTGGCTGCCCAAGGCGGTGGGCAAATGGAACAGCCTGTTCCTGGAAAGCGACCAGACCCCGTGGGACGACGACATCGCCTGCGCCCGCGCCGCGTTTGCCGCGCTGAATGTCGAAGTGCGCTGCGCACCGGGCACCTGGGTTGAGGAAGAGGGTGAAGAAAGCGCTGATCGCTGGATCCGCATCAGCGCAGATGGTGAAGAAGAGATCACTTGGAAAACTACCTGACAGCGGATCGCTAACCCACTCAATGTGGGAGCTGGCTTGCCTGCGATAGCATCACTGTGGTCTGACTGATAGACCAAGGTGTCTGCATCGCAGGCAAGCCAGCTCCCACAGTTGATTGGGTTAGCAAAACAAAGGGGTTACAGGCCCACCACATCCTCAGCCTGCAAGCCCTTCTCGCCGGTCACCACGGCGTATTCCACCTGCTGGCCTTCGGCCAACGAGCGGTGGCCTTCACCGCGAATGGCGCGGTAGTGCACAAACACATCCTTGCCATCTTCACGCTGGATAAAGCCGTAGCCCTTTGCATCGTTGAACCATTTCACATTGCCGGTTTCACGCGTTGTCATCTGTTCACTCCCACTGGTTTTTTTATTGTTGAGTCGCTCGCATTGAACTGCCGAGTATAAGACAGGCTCAAAAACCATCAACTCAACTTTACATCGCTGCTTTTTTGCCGATTTTCGGCGAATACGGCACACTACCCGCCCGAGCGCCTGCTCGGTTTTTTCCACTTGAAGCAGTTCGCCTATGACCCGCTCCCCGTTCCGCCGTCTGGTGTTTGGCACCTTGCGCCGACTGTTGTACCTCTGGGTTCGCTCGGAGACGATCAACCAGTCGTCCCTCACCCTTAACCTGGACCGCAGCCGGCCGGTTTTCTACGTCCTGCAATCACCTTCCCTCACCGAGTTGGCGGTGGTCGATGCCGAGTGCACCAAGGCCGGCCTGCCGCGCCCGGTGCTGCCGGTGTCGGTAGGGCCGTTGATGGAGCCCGCGGCGTTCTTCTATCTCACACCGGATCCGGATTGGCTCGGGCGCCAAGACAAGCGTGGCGCGCCGCCCACCTTGACGCGCCTGGTCAACACCCTCACCGAACACGCCGAAGAGAATGCACAAATCATTCCGGTCAGCGTGTTCTGGGGCCAATCCCCCGAAAGCGAGTCCAGCCCGTGGAAGCTGTTATTCGCCGACAGCTGGGCAGTCACCGGGCGTCTACGCCGGTTGTTGAGCATCCTGATCCTGGGGCGCAAGACCCGCGTGCAATTCTCCGCGCCTATCAACCTGCGTGAATTGATCGAGCACAATAAAGGCCACGAACGCACCGTACGCATGGCCCAGCGCATCCTGCGTGTGCACTTTCGTAACCTTAAGACAGCCGTGATCGGCCCCGACCTGTCCCACCGGCGTAATCTGGTCAAGGGCCTGGTCAATATGCCGCTGGTACGCCAGGCCATTGCGGATGAAGCCGAACGCGAAAAGATCGCCCCGGAAAAAGCCAAGGCCCTGGCCCTGCGCTATGGCAACGAGATTGCCTCGGACTACACCTACACCGCGATCCGCTTCCTGGAAGTGGTATTGAGCTGGTTCTGGAACAAGATCTACGACGGCATCAAGGTCAATAACATCGAAGGCGTGCAAAAGGTGGCCCAGGGCTACGAGGTGATCTACGTGCCTTGCCACCGCAGCCATATCGACTACCTGCTGTTGTCCTACCTGCTGTTCAAGAACGGCCTGACCCCGCCGCACATCGCCGCCGGCATCAACCTCAACATGCCTGTGATCGGCAGCCTGCTGCGCCGTGGTGGTGCGTTTTTCATGCGCCGTACCTTCAAGGGCAACCCGTTGTACACCTCGGTGTTCAACGAATACCTGCACACCCTGTTTACCAAGGGTTTCCCGGTGGAGTACTTCGTCGAAGGCGGGCGCTCGCGCACCGGGCGCATGCTGCAACCGAAAACCGGCATGCTGGCGATCACCTTGCGCAGCTTCCTGCGTTCCTCGCGCATGCCCATCGTGTTCGTGCCGGTGTATATCGGCTATGAGCGCGTGCTCGAAGGCCGCACTTACCTGGGCGAACTGCGTGGCGCGAGCAAGAAGAAAGAGTCGATCTTCGATATTTTCAAAGTGGTCGGCGCGCTCAAGCAGCGCTTCGGCCAAGTGGCAGTCAACTTCGGCGAGCCGATCAAGCTGGCAGAATTCCTCGACGCCGAACAACCGGACTGGCGCGCCCAGGAACTGGGGCCGAACTACAAACCGGCTTGGCTCAACGAAACCACCAATCGCCTCGGCGAACAGGTGGCGCGTCATTTGAACGAAGCCGCTGCGGTGAACCCGGTGAACCTGGTGGCGCTGGCACTGCTGTCCACCACCCGCCTGGCCCTGGATGAACAGGCCATGGCCCGCCAGCTGGACCTGTACCTGGCGCTGTTGCGTCGTGTGCCCTACTCGCCCCATACCACTTTGCCGGAGGGCGATGGCCTGGCGCTGATCAAGCACGTCAAGGACATGAACCTGTTGTCGGAGCAGAGCGACGCCCTGGGCAAAATCGTTTATCTGGATGAGCAGAATGCCGTCCTGATGACCTACTACCGCAACAATGTGCTGCACATCTTCGCCCTGCCGGCCTTGCTGGCGAGCTTCTTCCAGAGCAGTTCGCGCATGACCCGCGAACAGATCCTGCGCTACACCCACGCGCTCTACCCGTACCTGCAATCGGAGCTGTTTATCCGTTGGTCGCTGGAAGACCTGGACAGCGTGGTCGACCAGTGGCTGGACGCCTTCGTCGAACAAGGCCTGCTGCGCTTCGAAAACGCCGTGTACCTGCGCCCGGCGCCGAGTTCGCGGCACTTTGTGCTGCTGACGTTGCTGTCCAAGAGCATCGCCCAGACCCTGCAACGCTTCTACATGGCGATCTCGTTGCTGCTCAACAGCGGCCAGAACAGCATCAGCGCCGAGGAGCTGGAAGACCTGTGCACGATCATGGCCCAGCGCCTGTCGATCCTGCACGGCCTCAACGCTCCGGAGTTCTTCGACAAGAGTCTTTTCCGACATTTTATTCAGACGTTGCTGGAGCAAGATGTGCTGCGCCGCGATGAAGCCGGCAAGCTGGGTTATCACGACCTGCTCGGCGAACTGGCCGAAGGCGCGGCCAAACGTGTGCTGCCGGCGGATATTCGCCTGTCGATCCGCCAGGTCGCCTTGCACCGTGTGGACGGTGCAGCCGAGGCCGCCGCCGAACCGGTTGCCGTCACCCCTGAAGAAAACCGCTAGATTGAATGAGGCGCCGGGCGGATTCCGGCGCCGTTGAAAAGGAGTTGCACCGTGAAAAAACTCATCCTCCTGGGCCTGACCGCCCTGCTCGGAGCCTGCCACTCGATGGCTCCAACCCCGAAGGCCAGCCTGGACGGCGAAGTGTTCTACCTGCAACGCATCGCCCTGCCGCCAGCCGCCACCTTGAGTGTCAGCCTGCAGGACGTGTCCCTGATGGACACACCGGCTGTGACCCTCGCCGAGCAGAAAGGCCCGGTCAAAGGCCAGGTGCCGCTGCCGTTTCACCTGAGCTATGACCCGGCCCAGGTCAAACCGGGCCACACCTATTCGGTCAGCGCTCGCATCGAGCTGGACGGCAAGCTACTGTTTATCACCACCGAGCGGCACACCGTGCAGCTCAATGGCCAGGACCCACAACCGCTGCGCCTGCGCGTAGATGCGGCTGCACACTGATCATTCCCACTTCATAAGGAAGCGCCCATGCTCCGCAAATCTCTTCGCCTCACCGCCCTGTGTGCTGGCTTGCTGTTCGGCGCCAATGCCATGGCCCTGGACCTTGGCAGCCTGTCCCAGGGCGACGCCAGCGGCGGCCTCAAGGATGCCTTGACCCAAGGTGCACAGATTGCTGTGAAACAACTCGGAACGCCCGGTGGTTTCAGCAATAACCCGGACGTGAAGATCGGCCTGCCAGGCAAGCTCGGTAAGGTCGCCGACAAGCTGAAAATGTTCGGCATGGGTGACCAGGTCACGCAGCTGGAAACCAGCATGAACAAGGCAGCAGAAACCGCCGTGACCCAGGCCCAGCCGATTCTGGTCAACGCCGTGAAGAACATGAGCGTGACCGATGCCAAGGGCATTCTCAGCGGTGGCCAGGACTCCGCCACCCAGTACCTGAACAAAAGCAGCCGTGAAGAAATTCGCGCCAAGTTCCTGCCTATCGTCAAGGCTGCCACCGACAAAGTCGGCGTGGCCCAGCAGTACAATGCCCTGGCCGGCAAGGCCGCGGCCTTTGGCGCTGTGGATGCCAAGAGCGCCAACGTCGAGAACTACGTGACCGAGCAAGCGCTGGATGGCTTGTTCAAGATGATCGCGCAGCAGGAAGAAACCATCCGCAAGAACCCGGCGGCAGCTGCCACCAGCTTGGCCAAGAAGGTGTTTGGGGCGCTGTAAGCCCACGCCAGCAACTGAACCTGACGCGGCAAACACTCTGCGGATACAGAGTGTTTGCAATGGCTCAAAAGCGGCAATCAGCGCATTCAACGGCCGATTTGAGTATTGGTGTTCGCGTTGCTATTCACGTTGTTGTTCGCGTTGGCAACACTGTTGTTAATCGTGATATTACTGCTCGGCTGGGGAAGATCGTATTTGAACGATTTGAGCGCGTCGGAAAGCTCACGCCGACCGACGGAGTCATTATGGGAATGTTTGGCGCAAGCGCCGCCCATCTGACCGCCGCCCAGCATCATGCCGATCCCCGAGTAAAAGTTACCCAATGCTTGTAGGAGCATATCTATTTCGCCTCTATGAACGTTCTGGAAACGTTATCCCGGTGATAAAAACCACCGGATAACGTACCTGCGAACAGGTAACCCTTTGTGGCAAGCCTTGAAAAATGGTTCCCACCGGGCCTGCCAAAAACGCTCACTGATCTACCCCTCCTTCCTGATTCTGAACCACGCCGCGTACAACGCTGGCAGGAACAACAGCGTCAACGCCGTTGCCACAATCAACCCGCCCATGATCGCCACGGCCATGGGCCCGAAGAACACACTGCGTGACAACGGAATCATCGCCAACACCGCTGCCAACGCCGTCAGCACAATCGGGCGAAAGCGTCGGACCGTGGCTTCGATGATTGCCTGCCAAGGTGCCAGGCCAGCCTTGATGTCTTGTTCGATCTGGTCCACCAGAATCACCGAGTTACGCATGATCATCCCCGACAGCGCGATGGTGCCGAGCATGGCGACGAAACCGAAGGGTTGGCGGAACACCAGCAGGAACAAGGTCACGCCGATCAGCCCCAAAGGCGCGGTGAGAAAGACCATCGCCGTACGCGAGAAGCTGCGCAGTTGCAGCATCAGCAAGGTCAGCACTACCACGATAAACAGCGGCACGCCGGCCTTCACCGAGTTTTGCCCACGGGCAGAATCTTCCACCGTACCGCCCACTTCCAAGAGGTAGCCGTCCGGCAGTTCGGCACGCACATCGGCGAGCGTCGGCAGGATCTGCTGCACGAGGGTCGCCGGCTGTTCCTTGCCATAGATGTCGGCCCGCACAGTCACCGTGGGCAAGCGATTGCGATGCCAGATGATGCCCTCTTCGAATCCATATTCGAGGGTGGCAATTTGCGACAGCGCCACGCTTTTACCATTGTCGGTGGGCACGGCAAGGCTCGGCAGGCGCGACAGTTCGCTACGCTCATGCACGGTGCCGCGCAGGAGGATCTCGATCAATTCGTTGTCCTCCCGGTACTGGCTGACGCTGGAACCGGTCAGGGAGCTCTGCAGGAATTTCGACAGGTTGGCGGTGCTCACACCCAGGGCGCGTGCACGGTCCTGGTCGATATTCAGGTACACGATTTTGCTCGGTTCTTCCCAGTCCAGATGCACGTTGACCACATGGGTATTTTCGCGAACCTTGGCCGCCACTTTGCGCGCCAGCGCACGGACTTCTTCGATGTGCTCGCCCGTCACGCGAAACTGCACCGGGTAGCCTACGGGCGGGCCGTTCTCCAGGCGCGTCACGCGCGAACGCAAGTCGGGGAATTGCTCGTTGAGGGTTTCGATCAGCCAGGTGCGCAGGCTTTCACGCTCCTCGATGGTATGAGCCAGCACCACAAACTGGGCGAAGCTGGCAGCGGGCAATTGCTGGTCCAATGGCAGGTAAAACCGCGGCGAGCCGGTGCCCGCGTAAGCGACATAGTTGTTGATGCCGGCATGCTCCTTGAGCAACGCTTCCAGGCGCTTGACCTGCTCGGCGGTGTTGCTCAGGGAAGCGCCTTCGGCCAGTTTCAGGTCGACCATCAACTCCAGGCGACCGGAAGCCGGGAAGAACTGTTGCGGCACGAAGCGGAACAGCGCAACCGAGCCGATAAACAGCAGCAAAGTCAGCACGATCACGGTTTTACGCCGCCGCACGCACCACTCCACCAAACGTCTTACCCGCTGATAGAAAGGTGTGCCGTAAGGATCTGGACCGTCGGTGCCGTGCTTGGCGGCGTGAATCTTCGCCAGGTCGGGCAGGAGTTTTTCTCCCAGGTACGGCACAAACACCACGGCCGCCACCCAGGAGGCCAGCAGTGCGATGGTCACGACCTGGAAGATCGAGCGGGTGTATTCGCCGGTGCTCGATTGCGCGGTGGCAATCGGCAAGAAACCCGCCGCCGTGATCAGGGTGCCGGTGAGCATGGGGAATGCGGTGCTGGTCCAGGCGAAACTCGCGGCTTTGAGGCGGTCGTAGCCCTGCTCCATTTTGATCGCCATCATTTCCACGGCGATGATCGCGTCATCTACCAGCAAGCCCAGGGCCAGGACCAAGGCGCCAAGGGAAATCTTGTGCAGGCCGATGCCCAGGTAATACATGCTGGCAAAGGTCATCGCCAGTACCAGCGGGATCGCCAGGGCGACGACCATGCCGGTGCGCACGCCGAGGGAGAAAAAGCTCACCAGCAAAACAATCGCCAACGCTTCAGCCAGCACCTGGACGAATTCGCCGACGCTGGTCTTTACCGCTGCCGGTTGGTCCGACACTTTGCGCAGTTCCATCCCTGCCGGAAGGTTCTTTTGCAGGCGTGCGAATTGCGCTTCAAGGGCCTTGCCCAATACGAGGATGTCGCCACCGTCGCGCATGGCCACGGCCAGGCCGATGGCATCTGCGCCCATGTAGCGCATACGCGGTGCTGGTGGATCGTTGAAGCCTCGATGGACGTCAGCTACATCACCGATGCGCAAGGTGCGATCACCCATGCGGATCGGAAAGTTGCGGATCTCCTCCACCGTCTTGAAGTTGCCTGAAACGCGCAGTTGCACGCGCTCGGTGGGGGTTTCAAAGAAACCGGCGGTGGACACCGCATTTTGTTCCTGCAACGCCTGCTGTACGGCAGCCAGAGGCAAGCCGAGGGTGGCGAGCTTGAGGTTGGACAGCTCGATCCAGATCTTCTCATCCTGCAAGCCGAGCAGCTCGACCTTGCCCACATCCGGCACCCGTTGCAGCTGGATCTGGATGCGGTCGGCGTAGTCCTTGAGCACGGCATAGTCAAAGCCGTCGCCGGTCAGGGCGTAGATATTGCCGAAGGTGGTGCCGAACTCGTCGTTGAAAAACGGCCCCTGGATATCCGGCGGCAAGGTGTGGCGGATGTCGCTGATTTTCTTGCGCACCTGGTACCACAGCTCGGGAATCTGCGCCGAACGCATCGAATCACGGGCAATAAAGGTGACCTGGGATTCACCCGGCCGCGAGAACGACACGATGCGCTCGTACTCACCGGTCTCCATGAGTTTTTTCTCGATGCGCTCGGTGACCTGGCGCGAAACCTCCTGGGCCGTGGCCCCGGGCCAGTTGGTCTTGATCACCATGGCCTTGAAGGTACACGGCGGGTCTTCGCTTTGCCCCAGCTTGGTGTAGGACAAGGTGCCAACCACGGCCAGCAGTATCATCAGGAACAGTACGATCTGGCGATTACGCAACGCCCATTCGGAAAGATTGAAACCCATGGGGACTACTCCTTGGCCGCCAGATTCACTACACGGTTAGAGCGATCCACCGGGCGCACTGACTGGCCCTCATGGAGCACATGCACGCCTGCGGCCACCACCCAATCGGTGGCGGCCAAGCCTTCGAGCACCGGGACGGTTTTTTCGCCAAACGCACCAATGCGTACAGGGGTGCGTTCAAGGGTGTTGTCCGGTTTTACACGCCAAACGTAGGACGCACCGTTCTCGGCACTCAGGGCAGACAGCGGTACCGATAGGGGAATGACACCCTCGGACTGGATGAAAACCCGTGCGCTTTGGCCCAGTTCGGCGGGCACTTTGCCGCCGGTGAAGGCTACGCGCGCGGCGAAGGTGCGAGACTTGGGGTCGGCGGCAGGAGACAGTTCACGAATGCGCCCGGCGAAGCGTTGCTCTGGCTGGCTCCACAACTCCACCGACACCGGCTGGCCGATCTTGAAGCGGCCAAAGCCCTGCTCGGGCAGGCTGATCAAGACTTCACGCTCGCCATCGGCGGCCAGGGTGAACACCGTCTGGCCAGCGGAAACCACTTGCCCCACCTCGACGGCACGCTTGGCGACTACCCCATCCTGAGGCGCACGCAGCACGGCGTAGCCGGCCTGATTGCTGGACACATCGAACTCGGCCTTGATCTGCTTCAGGCGTGCTTCACCGGCTCGGTAGAGGTTTTCGGAATTGTCGTACTGCGACCGACTGACCATCTGACGATCCATCAAGGTCTTGTAGCGATCCCGCTCCGCACGTACCAGGCTCAGATTGGCCTCGGCGGCGGCCACTTGGGCACGGGTGGCTTCCAACTGCAGGCGCACGTCCTGAGGGTCGAGTTCGGCCAGCGGCTGGTTGGCCTTGACCCGCTCGCCCTCCTCCACCAGGCGCTTGCTGACTTTACCGCCGATGCGAAAGGCCAGGTCCGGCTCATAACGCGCACGCACCTCACCCGGGTAGCTGTCCATCGCCTGCGCCGAAGGCTGCGGTTGCACCACCATGGCCGGGCGCACGGTGGTCTGGGCCGCTTCTTCATGGCCGCAAGCGGCCAACAGGAAGATCAGGCTGACAGGCAAAGCAAGGGGCAGGAAAGCGCTGCGCATGCTGAAGGACCTTTCGCAAATAGAGCTTGGAATAATTATACTGGCCGGTATGTTATTAATACCAAACTCACCAGTCCAGTATTAAAGGTGAAAATGTCCGACAATCCTCTGAACACCGTAAGCCCCGGGCGTCCCAAGGACATGGCAAAACGCCAGGCAATCCTCGAATCGGCAAAATCGCTGTTCTTGGGCAAGGGCTATGCAAACACCAGCATGGACGCCGTTGCACTGGCGGCCGGCGTATCGAAACTCACGGTCTACAGCCACTTCACCGACAAGGAGACGCTGTTCACCGCGGCGGTGGTGGCCAAATGCGAAGAGCAATTGCCGGTGATGTACTTCGAGCTCCCCGAAGGCATGCCCGTCGAGACGGTGCTGCTTAACATCGCCCGCGGCTTTCATCGACTGATCAACAGCGAAGAGTCGGTAAACCTGCATCGCCTGATGATGACCACCGGTAATCAGGACGTGAAACTCTCCCAAATCTTCTTCAACGCCGGCCCCATGCGCATGCTGCAAGGCATGGAGCGCCTGCTCGGCAAGATTCACCAAAGCGGCGCCTTGAGTATCGACACACCGTTGAAGGCCGCCGAACACTTCTTTTGCCTGCTCAAAGGCACGGCGAACTTTCGTTTGTTGTATGGCTGCGGCGGACAATTGAGTGCGCAAGAGGCCGAGGAGCATGTGCAGGACGTGGTGAGGTTGTTTATGCGGGCCTATCGCAGCCAGGGTTCAGAAACACCTAAGTAAGTTGCACCAACCGACAGTAACCACGATGCGAAGCGAGTCGCTCTTGATCTTGCTCTTGATCTGCTTGTGATCTTGATCTCAGGCGCCCCGTTAAACCACGCTGGCCGAACGCAGGCTTGAATTCGTGGGTAACCCGGCAGGACGCCGGGTTAGCCGCCCCGCGCCATGGATGGCGCGTGGCGGCGGCCCACGGATTCAAGCCTGCGTTCGGGCACACCGAGCCCAAGCGAGGTGCCGAGTGGTGGGGCAAGAGCGTTTTGCTTACTTTTGCGCTCTTTTCAAAAGTGAGCCGCCGTCAGGGCGGAACCCTAAGTGGCCGTTACCGCAGGAATGGATATGTACACGATCCAACGGTGTTGACTGCCAGGCCGCCTTCGCGAGCAAGCCCGCTCCCACAGTTGGATTGTGGGGTATCAGGTAGATATGGGTCGGCTGGCTGGCCGTCATCGCAGGCAAGCCAGCTCCCACAGTTTGGATTGCGGGGTGTCAGGGAGATAGTTGTCGGCTGTCAGGCAGACATCGGGGGCAAGCCCCCTTCCACATTTGGAGCTCGCCGCATCAGCAAGATGAGCGCTGTTGCTTGCCGCTTATGCCTTAAGCGCCTTCTTGGGATAAATATCGTAGCGGCTGGACTTGCCATCCAACGCATGACTCGGCTTCGGCCCCTCAATACAGGGTGCCTTGCGCGGCCGCTTGACCACCACACGATGGCTGGCCAGCGCCAGAGCCGCCGCGAGCAACGCCGGTGCATCCGGATCATCACCCACCAACGGCCGAAACAGGCGCATTTCCTTCTTCACCAGCGCAGTTTTCTCACGGTGCGGAAACATCGGGTCCAGGTAGATCACCTGAGGCGGCTCCCCCTGCCAATTGAGCATCACGTCGATGGAGTTGCCCTTGAGCAGCTTCATACGCGCCACAATCGGCGCCACCTCAAAATCCTCGGCGGCGCGGGCCAGGCCATCTTCGAGCAAGGCGCCGATCAACGGCTGGCGCTCGATCAGGCTCATCTCACACCCCAGGCTAGCCAGCACGAACGCGTCCTTGCCTAAGCCCGCCGTAGCGTCCAGCACCCGCGGGCGCACGCCCTGGGCGATGCCCACCGCCTTGGCGATCATCTGCCCGCTGCCGCCGCCATACAACCGCCGGTGCGCCGCGCCGCCTTCGACAAAGTCGACCCGCACCGGCCCTGGCGCATCAGGCCCAAGCTGTTGCAACTGCAAACCGTGCTCCCCCACTTGCAGGGAAAAATCCGCATCGGCCACCTGCAGAGGCAACCCCAGCAGCGAAGCCCAGTGTTCGGCGCGGGCCTGGAAACTGTCAGCCAAGGCTTGGACCTGGATGCGGCTGGCCGCTGGTTGTTCGTTCATCAATCGCCACGCTCAAAAATATTAAGGATCGGCAAACAACGGCCGATAAAAATCACAGTCAGGTATTTTGCCAGAGCTGAGCGTCGACCGAGAAAAATGTCAGACATTCTTCCCCTTTCCATCGGTGTACTGCCGACCCACAACCATTACGGCCTGCGCAATACCCAAGCGCTGGCCGGGGTGAGTCATGTGTGGCAGGACTTCTTCGCCCGTGCGTTGGCCGAACAGCTGGGTGAAACGCCAGACGCGCTCGCCGCCAACGCGCCTGCCCCGGCAGACCCGGCGGTTGAACCCCGCGAAGGCGCCGACCTGCTGGCGCAAATCCTCACCCAGCGTGAGTGCGATGTGAAAGACACCGAGATCGTGCCGCCTGCGCCGCTGTTCCTGCCGATTGCCGAGTTCGAAACCGAGCTGCTGCCACCGGCCGCGACGCCGTTCCCGGAAGAAGAAGTCATCGCCCAGCAACGCCAACAGGACTTTGAGAGCGGGTGGGTGCGCCCCATCGTGCTGAACGCCGGCCAACCGCTACCCGAGCCAGGCCCTGCGCCACAACCACGCCCGCTGCACCTGCCGATTGCCGAATTCGAGCTGGACCTACTGCCGCCGGCCGCCACGCCGTACCCTGAAGAAGAATTGCTGGCGCAGCAAAAAGCCCTGGATTTCGATTACTACTGGGCGCGCCCACTGGTGACCCACAACCTGCGCCTGGCCGCCTGAACCTTAGCGACACACCCACCAACGCCCCATGTCCAGATGGAAATGGTTGCGATGGGCGGCGTTGTAGTCCGGGCTCAACACCACGTTGAAATCATCACAGGCGCCATCGCGTACCAAACGCAGGAAACGCGCGCTGTCGCCCTGCCCTGGCCAATCCTTGAGCACGCTGATGCTGCGCCCATCCGCCAGGCGAAACCCGGCGATATCCAGGGCATTGGCCGAGGCGTGCTGGCTGAGCCTTGCGTCGGCGCGATTGTAGATATTACGGCAGGCAAAACTGCCCAAATGCTCGACGCGGCTCACCGCTTGGCCAAACACGGCCTGGGCCGCCGGTTGCAGGCTGTGGCGCTCGAACAACGCAAACGCCACCGCCAGCGGGCAACTGGCGAGAAAGCTGCTGCTCAAGGCCACATCAGCGCCCTGTACGCGCAGGACATTGCGCAAGGGGCACGCCGCATCCGGCGCTGTATCAGCCTGGCGACTCACGCGCAGACCGGAGGCGTTCAATACCTGGTCACACAGCTGCAAACGACTGAGCTTGTAGCGCGTCAACAGGTTGGGGCTGGCCCGCACATCCAAGGGCGCCCAGGGGTTCCACTCAGCCGGCATCGGCACCCAACCGCGCCAGACAGCCAGCGCAAAGGCGCCCACCAGCACCAGCAATACACTCAATGTCTTGACCACACCCACGGCTCAACCCTCAAAGTAGCCCGAGCTGCTCCGCCACGGGTTCTCGATGCAAGACAGGCAGCGGCGGTAACCCTGGCAGACGCACCATCAGCTTGGCGTGGAAGCGCAGCGCCAGCTGCGCCGCGAGACGGTTGTCCGACGTGTGCAGGAACATATAGGGCGTGCGGCCTTCTTCGATCCAACTGGCGATCTTTTCCACCCATGGAATCAGGAACGGGTCATTGGCCTCAAGGTCCGGATGCCCGATGAAGCGCACCTGGGGAAACTGCGTCAGTGCCGCTGGGCGCGGTGGCACCCGGGGCTTTTTGGACTGGGCATGCAGCACCGCTTCGGAGGTAGAGGTACAGCTGAACAGGGCACGCGGATCGAGGCAGATGCGCTCGACACCGCGATCGCGCAACAGACGGTTGAGCCTGCGCTCAGCATCCCCCTTGGCGAAGAACTGTTCATGACGCACTTCCACAGCCAGCGGCCGATCGATGCCATCGAGAAATCCAGCCAGCTCCGCCAGGCGCTGCGGCGTAAAGCCCTTTGAGAGTTGCAACCACAGCGGTGAAACGCGCTCACCCAAAGGGCTCATCAAGCCGACAAAGCTTTCTGCCGCCGGCAACTGTTCACGCAAATCGCCAGCATGGCTGATATCGCCGGGGAATTTGGCGGTGAAGCGAAAGTCATCGGGCATGATTTCGGCCCAGCGCTGCACAGTGGCGGCCGAGGGGCGAGCGTAAAAAGTGGTATTGCCTTCAACGGCGTTGAAGACCTGGGAATAGAGCCCGAGGTAATCGTTGGAACGTGCATCAACCGGATACAGGTACTCGCGCCAGGCGTTTTCACTCCAGGACGGGCAGCCGATGTAATAAGGCAAACGCATCAGATATGGATATCGAGACCCAGCACTTCCATATCCCATTCGACAAAGCCGGCAGTGGTCAGGTAGCTGGCCAGGGCGGTGGCAACGCTTTTGCTCATGGAACGGGGAAAGACCATGTCTTGCTGACGGGCAGGAACGCCGCTGATACGTGCGCTCGAGGCGCCTTGCGCTTTGGAAGGCGTATCGGTGTGTACTTCGATGAAGTCCGGTGAATCCTCGACGGATTCGTCTACCGTCACGCTCGCCTTGCGCGGCTTACGCTTGAGGGGGTAGGACTGTGAGGAAAAACCGTCTATACGCATACATGCAGACTCGGTATCAATGATGGCAATTTAGCGGCACTTTCCATGGCGCGCAAATGCTCTGGTGATAACTAGAACACATAATTTGTAAAAGGTTTAAAAACCCAGGCAAATTCTGACGATTGGCGAAATTTGCCACCGAACGCCCACATTTTTGGCGTCAAATAATCCCGCGCTCGGCCTTGGTCTGCGCGACTTTATCGCGCAGGTACACCGGTGCTGCCTGGTCCGCTGCAACTGCCTCGCCGCGCTCGAACGCGAAACGCGCCAACGCCAGCAGGTCTTCGGCGTGGGGCAACATCGCCGCATCCTGCTCGGCACACGTTACCTTGATGCGTTCGCCATAACCCCAGCCCGTGCCGGCACCGAACCAAGCGCCGCTGGCGTCAGCGGGCAACTGCGCCGCTTCGGGGGCCAGCACCGCTTCCTTACCGACCAGGCGCATTTCGCCTGCGGTCTCACGGTAGCACCCCCAGTAGACCTCATCCATGCGCGCATCAATTGCCGCAGCCACTTGCGACGCACCGTGCTCACGCAACGCACGCTGGGCCAGCACCGCCAGGTTGGACACCGGCAATACCGGGCGCTCCAGGGCAAAGGCCAGGCCCTGCACCACGCCAATGGCGATGCGCACCCCGGTGAATGCACCGGGGCCACGGCCGAACGCGATGGCGTCCACGGCCGCCAGGGTGGTACCGGCGTCTTCAAGCAGTTGCTTGATCATCGGCAGCAATTTCTGCGCGTGCAGGCGCGGGATCACCTCGTAGTGGCTCGTAACCTTGCCATCGTGCAGCAAGGCAACGGAGCAAGCTTCAGTCGCGGTGTCCAGGGCCAGCAGGGTGCTCATCGGTGTGGGTGTCCAAGTCGGAAAAAAGTGCGCCAGTATAAACAACAACGGCCCGCAAGCGGGCCGTTGTCTGTGCCGCCGATCACAGGATCAGCTCAGTGCTTGCAGCACCTTGGCGGTGATGGCCTCAACCGAGCCCACACCTGGGATGTGGCTGTATTTCGGCTTGCCTTGAGCTGCGGACAGCTTCTGGTAGAAGTCCACCAGGGGCTTGGTCTGGGAATGGTAGACCGACAGGCGATGACGCACGGTTTCTTCGGTGTCGTCTTTACGCTGCACCAGGTCTTCACCGGTGACATCGTCCTTGCCCTCGACTTTCGGCGGGTTGTAGACGATGTGGTACACGCGGCCCGAGCCTTCGTGAACGCGACGGCCAGCGATACGCTGAACGATCTCTTCGTCTTCAACTGCGATCTCGACCACGGCGTCCAACTCCACGCCCGCCTTCACCAGGGCTTCAGCCTGGGGAATGGTGCGTGGGAAACCGTCGAACAGGAAACCGTTCTTGCAGTCGTCCTGGCTGATGCGTTCCTTGACCAGGTTGATGATCAGGTCATCGGAGACCAGGCCGCCGCTGTCCATCACGCTCTTGGCGATCAGGCCCAGCTCGGTGCCAGCCTTGACGGCCGCACGCAGCATGTCGCCGGTGGAGATTTGTGGAATGCCGAATTTTTCAGTGATGAACTTTGCCTGAGTACCTTTACCGGCCCCGGGAGCTCCCAGCAGAATGACGCGCATCGATGTGCTCCTCAATTTTTTATAGAGATGACGCTCGGATTCGCCGCGTGGGGCCAATCTCGTAAAAATGTGGTTCTAGGCCGATCAAACGGCCAAAGGCTGATCAAGATACACAGCGGGCCCTCACCATACAAGCCGCCAAAAGTAGGAGAAACCCGCGCCGCACATGCGTCAGCGCCGGGGTGTGCCTGAGCGCAACCCGCCCCCTCAAACGACGACCGCCCGTTTCCGGGCGGTCGTCGCGGTTTATCCGCAAGCCATTGAGTACACGCAAAAAACCTCAACCGGTGTTGCGCAAACCGGCCGCAATACCGGCCACGGACACCAGCAGCGCCTGTTCCAGAGGGCTGTCTTGCGCAGCCTCCTGCTGGCGCGAACGTGCCAGCAACTCGGCCTGCAACAGGTGCAGAGGGTCGAGGTAGGTGTTGCGCAGGCGGATGAACTCCAGGGTGTCGGGGCTATGGGCCAGCAGCTGCGACTGGCCGGTCAGGCCAAGCACCACGTCACACGCCTGCGACAATAGGTCGCGTAAGTGCGCACCCAATGCCAGCAGGTCCGGCTGCACCAGGCGCTCATCATAAAGACGGGCGATATCGGCATCGGCCTTGGCCAGCACCATTTCCAGCATGTCGATGCGCGTGCGAAAGAACGGCCACTGCTCGCGCATCTGCCCCAGCAATTGACCTTCACCGCGCTCCAGCGCCTTGCTCAGTGCCGCTTCCCAGCCGAGCCAGGCGGGCAGCATCAGGCGTGTCTGGGTCCAGCCAAAGATCCACGGGATGGCGCGCAAGCTCTCAATCCCGCCCGCACGACGCTTGGCCGGGCGGCTGCCCAAAGGCAAACGGCCCAACTCCTGCTCCGGCGTGGACTGGCGGAAGTATTCGACGAACTGCGGATTTTCCCGCACCACGGCGCGGTAAGCGCTGACACCGTCTGCCGCCAATTCGTCCATCAGGTGACGCCAGGCAGGCTCGGGAGGCGGCGGCGGCAACAAGGTCGCTTCCAGTACCGCAGCCAGGTAGAGATTGAGGTTCTGCTCGGCGATATCCGGCAGACCGAATTTGAAGCGAATCATCTCTCCCTGCTCAGTGGTACGGAAACGCCCCGCCACTGAGCCCGGCGGCTGCGACAGGATGGCCGCGTGCGCCGGGCCGCCGCCACGACCAACGGTGCCGCCGCGACCGTGAAACAACAACAGCTCCACCTGTTGCTCGCGGCAGATATCCACCAGGCGTTCCTGGGCGCGGTACTGCGCCCAGGCGGCGGCCGTGGTGCCGGCGTCCTTGGCCGAATCCGAGTAGCCAATCATCACTTCCTGCGGGCCCTGCAAGCGCGCGCGGTAACCCGGCAGTTGCAGCAGGCGCTCCATCACTGGCCCTGCGTTATCCAGGTCGGCCAGGGTCTCGAACAGCGGCACGACGCGCATTGGCCGTTGTACGCCCGACTCTTTCAACAGCAGTTGCACCGCCAGCACATCCGAGGCGGCGCCGGCCATGGAGATGACATACGACCCTAGTGATGCGGCCGGTGCGGCGGCGATTTCCTTGCAGGTATTGAGCACCTCGGCAGTGTCCGCCGACGGCTTGAAGTAACCCGGCAGCAACGGCCGACGATTGGTCAGTTCCTGGGTCAGGAAGCTGATACGCGCCTCTTCATCCCAGTCCTCATAACGCCCCAGGCCCAGGTAATCGGTGATTTCGGTCATGGCCGCCGAGTGACGGCTGGAGTCCTGGCGCACATCCAGGCGCACCAGGAACAGGCCGAACGTCACGGCACGGCGCAGGCAGTCGAGCAGCGGGCCATCGGCGATCACGCCCATGCCGCAGTCGTGCAGGGACTGGTAGCACAGCTGCAGCGGGTCGAGCAGGTCGCGGTTGTTTTGCAACACGTCGGCCGGCGCCGGGGTGGTGCTGGTCAACGAGGTGTGGGCCCACTGGCGCGTGGCGCGCAGGCGTTCACGCAGTTGCTTGAGCAAGGCACGATAGGGTTCGACGCTGTCGCCGACTTTGGCGTGCAACGCCGGGCTGGCCTGTTGCATCGACAGCTCGGAAGCCAGCTGATCAATGTCGCGCAGATACAAATCCGCCGCCATCCAGCGCGCCAGCAACAGCACTTCGCGGGTGACCGGCGCGGTGACGTTCGGGTTGCCGTCACGGTCGCCGCCCATCCACGAAGCAAAGCGAATCGGCGCAGCCTCCAGGGGCAGGCGCAGGCCGGTGGCGGCGTGCAGGGCCTGGTCGGCCTTGCGCAGGTAATTGGGGATGGCTTGCCACAACGAATGCTCGATCACCGCAAAGCCCCATTTGGCTTCATCCACCGGCGTGGGGCGCACGCGCCGGATTTCTTCGGTGTGCCAGGCTTCGGCGATCAAGCGTTGCAAGCGCTCGCGAATCTGCTCGCGCTCGGCGGTGGTGAGGTCACGGTGATCCTGCAAGGCCAGTTGCGCGGCAATGGCGTCGTACTTTTGGATCAGCGTGCGGCGGGCCACTTCGGTGGGGTGGGCGGTGAGCACCAGTTCGATGTCCAGCCGAGCCAATTGCCGGGCCAGGGACTCATTGCTGTGCCCTTCGTTTTGCAGGCGTGCCAGCAATTCTGGCAAGACCCGGGATTCGAACGGCGCAGGTTGCGATTCATCGCGCCGATGAATCAACTGATATTGCTCGGCAATGTTGGCCAGGTTGAGGAATTGGTTGAAGGCCCGGGCCACGGGCAGCAACTCCTGCTCCTGCAACTGGTTGAGGCTGGCGCTCAACTCATCGCCAGCGGTTTTCTCTGAAACGGCTCCACGACGGTCGGCCTTGGCGCCTTTGCGGATCTGCTCGATCTTTTCGAGGAAAGCCTCGCCGTACTGCTCTCGAATGGTGTTGCCCAACAGCTCACCCAGCAGGTGAACATCCTCACGCAAGCGTGCATCGATATCACTCATCAGCCAATCTCCAGCCAGAAATCCGGGACGCGCAGGGGGTTCAGAGTGCCGCCGACGTCGGTTTCTGACAAGGCCGAACGCAAACGACTTTAAACCTTGGCGCTTGCAGCTAGTCTCAACGATGAGTCGCCGCGTTATTCACGCAGGCGGCTGGTCACTCATCACCGCCTGCGATTGCGGGCTTTATTGAGGTCGCCATGAAAATTCGAGAACTGGCCCAGCATTGGGAAGAAACCGCCAAGGGCCGCCTGACGAAAACTGAATACGCGATTCATCTGGATGTGGAAGCCGCCGCCCGGCTGGCGGCCATTGCCGAGATGTACCCCAAGCGCCACGTCGAAGAACTGCTCGGCGAGCTGATCGGCGCCGCCCTTGAAGAGCTGGAAGCCAGCTTTCCTTACATCCAGGGCCAGCAGGTGATTGCCACCGATGAAGAGGGTGACCCCCTGTATGAAGACGTCGGCCCCACGCCACGTTTTCTCACGTTATCCCGTCGCCACTTGCACGATTTGTCGGCCGTTACTGACGAACAAAAGCACTGATAAACATTTATTGACGTCAATTAAACCCCCGTATTCCGGGCCTTTTACGGGCCCGGAAGTACCGCCGCGCGCCGCGAAAGTTCCATTTTTTAAACACTGACCAGTCAGTCAGATATTTTTTTAGGCAAATCGCCATATCCGCTGAACTTTTGAAAAAAGCCTCCGGTCACAGCCAGTAGCCATCACGTGTGGAACGGTCGTTTGAACGGACGCCATGTGCTTTATCGACGGGCCCGAAATCGATACGCCCCGATGGATTTTGATGTTTTTCAGGAGTTATCCAATGGAGTTGAAGACGATGAACACCAGCACTGCCAAATCCTCGTTTAACCATCTGCGCGGGCTCAAATTGGCCGCGCTGGCAATCGGCACCAGCTTCGTTCTGGCTGGCTGCGCCGGCAACCCTCCAACCGAGCAGTACGCCGTGACCCAATCGGCCGTCAACAGCGCAGTCAGCGCCGGCGGCACCGAGTACGCGGCGGTGGAAATGAAGTCGGCCCAGGACAAGCTCAAAGAAGCTGAGATTGCCATGCACGACAAGAACTACGACAAGGCTCGCCAACTGGCTGAACAAGCCGAGTGGGATGCCCGCGTCGCTGAGCGTAAAGCCCAGGCTGCCAAGGCTCAACAGGCTGTGAAGGACTCCCAGAAGGCTGTTGACGAACTGCGTAAAGAAGGCATGCGCCCAGCTGCAATCATGCAGAAGTAAGCCGCAGCCTCTTGACTGCATCGCACCTGATATCGAATTGAAAGGACGACACGACTATGCGTAAACAATTGATGATCCCTGCCCTGCTGGCGATGAGCGTTGCCTTGGCGGCCTGCTCCACCCCGCCGAACGCGAACCTGGAAAATGCGCGGACCAATTTCTCGTCCCTGCAAACCAACCCGCAAGCCACCAAGCTGGCCGCGCTGGAAACCAAAGACGCCAGCGACTGGCTGGACAAGGCTGACAAGGCCTACCGCGACAAGGAAGACGAGAAGAAAGTCGACCAACTGGCCTACCTGACCAACCAGCGCGTTGAAGTGGCCAAGGACACCATCGTCCTGCGCGAATCCGAAGCCAAGCTGAAAAACGCCGGTGACGAACGTGCCCGCGCCCTGCTGGACGCCCGTGATGCGCAAATCAAGCAACTGCAAAACAGCTTGAACGCCAAGCAAACCGATCGCGGTACCCTGGTGACTTTCGGTGACGTGCTGTTCGCCACCAACAAGTCCGACCTGAAATCCAGCGGCCTGGTGAACATCACCAAGCTGGCTCAGTTCCTGCGCGATAACCCAGACCGTAAAGTGATCGTCGAAGGCTACACCGACAGCACCGGTTCCGACTCGTACAACCAGAGCCTGTCGGAGCGTCGTGCCGCTTCCGTTCAACGTGCACTGGCTCAGCAAGGCGTGGATATCTCGCGCATCGTGACCCAGGGTTATGGCAAGGAATACCCGGTTGCCGATAACGGCAGCGTTTCCGGCCGCGCCATGAACCGTCGCGTTGAAGTGACCATCTCCAACGACAACCAGCCGGTCAAGCCACGGTCTTCCGTCGCTAACTGATCAATAGCCTGGTAAAAAGCCCCGCCTTTAGGCGGGGCTTTTTCGTTGCCGCTCATGAAAGCGCATTCAAGCTTTAGTCATTGAAGTATCCGACGCTGCTGCGGTTGCCGTTCTGGCCAGAGTTGATGTAACGGCTGGAATCGCCCGAGTTGCCGTTATTTCCGTAGTTACCATAGTTACCGTAACTGCCGTGATTACTATAGCCTTCAAAGTGACGGTAGTTACCCGGCGCCCCCATCATGTCATTGCCGTTATGCCCATGATTTTCATAGTGACTGCACCGGCCGCTATTACCGTTATTGCCATAGTTACCATAATTGCCGTTATTGCCATGACTGCCGCCACTGCCCCACACTCGCTGACCTGGTGTGGCATGGCGAGGTTGCTCTTCAGCATAACGTGGATGCCAAGCAACATACTGTGCAGGTCGCGAACCAAATAGATGAGTCATTTTATCTTCCCTGTCAAACTGAAATAAGAGTGTGTGGATGTACGACACCTAAGCTGCGTGCTGCTTGGTGTGTCGCCCCTTTAAGTGGGGAATCGCTGCGAGCAGTTCCACTACGAAGACTCTAAAAACCACGTCAAAATATGCGCGGCGACGCAGTCGCATTGCTTGTTTCAACCTTGAAGGCGCCGAGCATGGCGAATGCCGTTACTGCCGTGATTGGAATAACCACTGTGGCTTCCGCTATTGCCGTTATTGCCGTAATTTCCGAAGTTACCGTCATTCATGCTGTGATGACCGTTATTGATATGCACACCCACTTGCGCCGACTTGACGCCACCGACCGTCACATAATTAGTATTGAATACATAGGTCACGTAGTTGATCGTAGGCGGCTGCGAAGTCGACGCCTGAGTACGGGGTGGCGGCCCCATGTAGCGAACGGTTCCACGATTCAAAGGTTGAGTACCGGCATAGTTTGGACGCCGACTCGATTGATAGCTATTGTAGTTATAGGTTTTACCCACTTGAGGGTATCGCCAACCCATACGCTGCCCCGTGACAGCGTTCCATGTATTGGACATGACCCCCATGGTATTCACGAGCGCTGTATTGACAAATGAATCTAACCTCATTCCTTGACTCCAAATGATTTCCCACACGTCCAGGTTTAAACTCCTGGCAGCTATAGAGTGGTCGCCTACTTCTATCAGTTCCCAACGGTATAATCCTGATAACAAGTAGGGGCTCGCCTGTTGGTATCCCAAGCAGGTCGCCTATCGTTGATGGATAAAATTGAAACGAAAAAAAAAAAACCACCGGAAACGGTGGTTTTTTTGACTAGGGAAACTTGATCTTGCGATCAGTATCTTCATCCGGCGGCGTTATCTTTTTGTTATGACGGGAGGAATCAGTTGAGCAACCTGCCAACTGATTACGCGCCTGTTCTTGCGCATCCGCCCGCTCCAACGCCTGATGCGCCCTGACCATAGCCAGCATATTGCATATCGCATCAATTCTTATCACTGCCTTCCCGCCCCCACTTCGCGTAATTACATCGCTCTTTGTGGCATCAGACGCAATTGGGTTCCAAACAATTTCGTTACGAGATCCTGGCACGTCGATGATGTCTGTAGGGCCGCTGATATGAAAAAACGCCGCTAAAAGGCGGGCTCTGGGAGGGATGCCGATCAGTAGTTGATCGAGCCTTGGCCCGATGCGCCACCTTCACCGCCTTGTGCACCTTGGGCCGCCTGTTTTTCTGCCAGCAGCTTCTGCAGTTTTTCGAGACGCTCATCCCCGCCAGCGCCTTGGGAGCCACCGGAGCCTTGAGCGCCTCCAGCCCCCTGGGAACCACCGGAGCCACCCGAACCGGGAAACTCAACGGTGTGACAGGCTCACTGTTGCAACTGCGGGGTTTCCTGGCCCATGCAACGCACGGCCTGCTTCTTATTGTTCACCAGCACGCCGCTCAAGCCTTTCTGTTCGGTATCAAACATCACCAACACGCCGTCAACGCACTGCGCCACTTGCGCCGCCGGGGTCAGGGAGACCTTGTAATCCTCACCCGGCACGGTCTTGAGCATGGTGAAGTCGCTGAGCAGCAACGCATCTTCCGGCTTGGCGAAGTGCAGGTAGCCGTAGTACCACAGGCAGCCAACGGTACCGATGATGGTGCCGATACCGGTGAGAATCAGCGGGATCATGTTGCGTTCTTCACTCATTGCGGGCTCTCTGATGACTCAACTTTAGGAATAGGGTAATTCGGAATTTCGCCCAGGCGGCGCAAGCCGTTGAAGTGCCGCGGGTCGTCCAGGTAACGCAGCATCACGGTCTGCCAGGTTTTGTCGGCAAAGGTCTGCACATGGCCGCCACGGGTCAGTTGCAACACCCTGGGCGGCGGTGCGGCCTGATACAGGCGGATGCCATTGGCCACCGGCACGATGGGATCATCCAGGCTGTGGAACAGCAGCTTGGGCACGCCGGTCACGCGGGGCATGGCATTGATCGCACTGTCGGCGTCGGGCACCAGCCACGACAGCGGCACCTGCAACGGCCAGGTTAACCAGGAAGTGCTCAAGGCGAATTGTCCTACGTCACGATAACTGGCTGGCACGCCGTCCAGTACCAGCGCTTTGAGTTGGGTTTGACGCTCCGGGTGGGCGGCCAGGTAATGCACCGCCAGTGCACCGCCCAGGCTTTGCCCGAGAATAATCAGCGGTTGACCCTGGGTTTCAGGCGCCTTGTCGATCCAGCCGAAGGCGGCGTCGATATCCTGGTAGATCGCCGGCAGCGATGGCTTGCCTTCCGACAGCCCATAACCACGATAGTCCAGCAACAGTACTTGATAGCCCTGTTCCGGCAACCACCAACTTCCTCCCAGGTGCCAGGCGAGGTTACCGCCGTTGCCGTGCAAATGCAGGACGGTGCCCTTGAGCGGTACACCGGCTTTGGCCGGCAGCCACCAGGCGTGCAGCTTCACCCCGTCTGCGGTGGTGAGCGTGACGTCGCGGTATTGCAGGTGGGCTTTTTCCGGGGTGAACGGCAGGCCGGGCTCGGGGTAGAACAGCAAGGAGCTGCAACCGTTCAATGTGAGTAGCAGGCATAAAATGCCGAGGATTCTCATCCGTTGAAGCCTCGCGAAAGTTCTGAAGACCCATGGAGATCAAATGTGGGAGCTGGCTTGCCTGCGATAGCGGTCTATCAGTTGAATGAGTGCTGGCTGACTCACCGCTATCGCAGGCAAGCCAGCTCCCACATTTTGATTCGGTTTCGTCAGTTAAAGGATATTGGAGTAATCCGCCTCGATCCGGTCCAGGCTCAAGTGGTTGAGGAAGTTGGAGAAGCACATCCAGGCCGCCAGCGCGTTCATGTCGCGAAACTGCTCCGGCAAATACTTGGGCGGCACCACCAGGCCTTCGTCGACCAATTGGCGCAGGGTACGCATGTCTTCAAGGGTGGTCTTGCCGCAGAACAGCAGCGGCACCTGTTCCAGCTTGCCTTTGCGTACGGCGAGCTGAATGTAGTTGTAGACCATGATAAAGCCCTTGAGGTAGGACAAATCCTTGGTAAATGGCAGACCGGTGGGCACCGAACCACGGAAAACCCGGCTGGCATTCCCATAGCTTTCGGCCATTTCAAAGCCTTGCTCGCGGAAGAACTCGAACACCTGCAGGAAGTCGGCCCCCTCCTCCACCATATGGATGGCGCGTGTCCGGTTGGTGAGTTTGCGCAAGCGGCTGGGGTAGGAGGCAAACGTGATGATTTCCATCAGGATCGCCAGGCCTTCCTGGGTAACGGTGGACGACGGCGGGCCCTTGGACAGGAACGTGCAGATCGGCTGGTTCTGGCCGTTGAGGGTGGTGCCCACATGCACCAGGCCTTCATGCACTTCGAGGGCGCGCACGTCGCGGTCGTTGAACATCGCGTCGGCGCGGATCTTGATATAGTCGGCGCCCGCCGCCGCATCGGCGACGATGCCGTCGGACTCGAATACCCGGATGGTTTCTTCCGCCTCGCCAAACACCTTGTTCAGGCGGGTTTGCAGCAGGCTGACCGCATCTTTGGCGGTGAGGGTCTTGGCTTCGTCCTTGAGGTCACCCCGACCGTCGATGTTGTTCAGGTAGTCGGAGAGCATCAGGCCAAGGTCGGCCAGGGTCGGGTCGCCGGCGTGGAACGCATCGGAGGCGGCGCCGTACAGCTCCTGGGAAATCAGGCCGAAGTCCTCGGTGCCGCGCGCTTCAAGCATGCGCACCACCATCCGGTATTCGCGGCACATGCGCCGCATGATCTGCCCCACCGGACTGAATTGCCCAAGGCGACGGGTGATGTCGCGCTCGATGTTCTGGAACTCCAGCTTCACCGCACTGGAATCGAACGACAGCGGCCGGTTCAGGTAGTAATCACGGTCTACGGCAGGCATCGCCTTGCCTTTGGCCTTGAGGAATCCCTGGCGAATGTTCTCGTCCCATTTCACCGCATCGAGAACGCGGATCGGTGTTTGCGCCAGCACAATGCGATCGGACAAGGTGCGTATCGTCTGCTGGTAATCGTCCACCCGGTGCTTCCTCTTTAAACGTTGAACGTTATCAGGCTTTCATCGAACGCTGTCAGACCGAGGCCAATACCAGGTGCATGTAGCGCTTGAGGATTTCAAGCATCTCTTCCCCGGTCAGAGGCTCTGCGCCGCCCAACAGGCCCTGATATTCCATCCGACTGATGATAGCCGTCAACACCTTGGCATCCTGCTGCGGCTCACGGGAACCCAATACCTGGAAAAACTGCCCGGTGCCTTGCAACAGGATCTGTTGATGGGAGCGTACCAGTTCGGCCAGGCGTGGGTTGAGCAGGGCTTCCTGGCGAAAGGCCTGCTCGGCCATCAGGTATTCGCGCCGGTTGGTCAGTTGGCGCAGCACATAGTCGGCGGTCAGGCGTGCGATGTCATCGGCCAGTTGCGAGCGCGACTCCGGGCTACCGTCGCCATAGGCGACCATCTCGCGTAACAGGCCTTCGTTACGCACCCACAGCTTGCCCATGAATGCGGCGCTGCGTTCCACGTACTGGGCGAAGGTGTCGGTGAGCAGGTCGTCGATGTCTTTGAAGTAATAGGTGGTGGCCGACAGCGGCACCCCCGCCTCTGCCGCCACTGCCCGGTGACGCACGGCCCGCACGCCATCGCGCACGACGATACGCATGGCCGCATCGAGAATGTCTTGCCGGCGTTGCTCGCTGCCCCGCCGACTGGCCTTGCGGCCCTGGTACTGAACGCTTTCAGCCACGGCAGCAGCAATGCCGGCGGCACCTTCTTGAGCCATTACGCGGTTCACCACACACATCCTTGAATAGAACAAAACCTGGCGCTGTTTGCTTGACACTCGTACAGGCCACATAAAAAAGCCGCCTTATAAAAGGCGGCTTCGGATTTCGCTACGGTTACGCTTGTGGCCGCATGTGCGGGAACAGGATCACATCGCGGATCGACGGCGAGTTGGTCAACAACATCACCAGACGGTCGATGCCGATGCCTTCACCGGCAGTGGGCGGCATGCCGTATTCCAGGGCCCGTACGAAGTCGGCATCGTAGTGCATGGCTTCGTCGTCACCGGCGTCCTTGTCGGCCACCTGGGCCATGAAACGCTCGGCCTGGTCTTCCGCGTCGTTAAGCTCGGAATAGGCGTTGGCGATTTCGCGGCCACCGATGAACAGCTCGAAACGATCGGTGACGTTCGGGTTGTCGTCGTTGCGACGGGCCAGCGGCGACACTTCGAACGGGTACTGGGTGATGAAGTGCGGCTGTTCCAGCTTGTGCTCCACCAGCTCTTCGAAAATCATCACCTGCAGCTTGCCCAGGCCTTCGAAGCCCAGCACCTTGGCGCCGGCTTTCTTGGCAATGGCACGGGCCTTGTCGATGTCGTTGAGGTCGTCAGCGGTCAGCTCGGGGTTGTACTTGAGGATCGAGTCGAACACCGACAGGCGCACGAATGGCTCGCCGAAGTGGAACACCTTGTCGCCGTACGGCACGTCGGTGCTGCCCAGCACCAGCTGTGCCAGCTCGCGGAACAGCTCTTCGGTCAGGTCCATGTTGTCTTCGTAGTCGGCGTAGGCCTGGTAGAACTCCAACATGGTGAATTCTGGGTTGTGACGGGTCGAGACGCCTTCGTTGCGGAAGTTGCGGTTGATCTCGAACACTTTCTCGAAGCCGCCAACCACCAGGCGCTTGAGGTACAGCTCCGGCGCGATACGCAGGAACATTTCCATGTCCAGCGCGTTGTGGTGGGTTTCGAACGGCTTGGCTGCGGCACCACCCGGGATGGTCTGCAGCATCGGGGTTTCGACTTCCAGAAAGTCACGCTGCATCAGGAAGCTGCGGATGTGGGCAATGACTTGCGAGCGCACGCGGAAGGTCTGGCGCACGTCTTCGTTGACGATCAGGTCAACGTAGCGCTGGCGATAGCGCTGTTCGGTGTCGGTCAGGCCGTGGTGCTTGTCTGGCAGCGGGCGCAGGGACTTGGTCAGCAGGCGCACGTTGGTCATCTCGACGTACAGGTCGCCCTTGCCGGAACGGGCCAGGGTGCCTTCGGCGGCGATGATGTCGCCCATGTCCCAGGTCTTCACCGAGGCCAGGGTTTCTTCGGACAGGGTCTTGCGGTTGACGTAGACCTGAATGCGACCGGTCATGTCCTGGATCACCATGAACGAGCCACGGTTGAGCATGATGCGACCTGCCACCTTGACCGGGATCGCAGCCTCTGCCAGTTCTTCCTTGGTCTTGTCCGCGTATTGCTTCTGCAAGGCATCGCAGTAGTTGTCGCGGCGGAAGTCGTTGGGGAAGGCGTTACCCTTGGCGCGCTCGGCAGCAAGCTTTTCCTTGCGCAGGGCGATCAGGGAGTTTTCTTCCTGTTGCAGGGCTTGCGGGTCGAGTTGTTGGTCGCTCATGTCTTTAAATATTCCATCAGGTTCGTTGTCCCCAGCCTTCGGCGGGGGATCGCGGGCAAGCCCGCTCCCACAGAGGGTGTTAGAGGCCGGATTTCAGGCTGGCTTCCAGGTATTCGTCGATATCGCCGTCGAGTACCTTGTCGCAGTCGCTGCGTTCGATGTTAGTGCGCAGATCCTTGATCCGCGAGGCATCGAGCACGTACGAACGGATCTGGTGACCCCAGCCGATATCCGACTTGGTGTCTTCCAGCGCTTGGGAAGCGGCGTTGCGCTTCTGCATTTCCTGCTCGTACAACTTGGCCCGCAGCATTTTCATGGCGGTGTCCTTGTTGGCGTGCTGGGAACGTTCGTTCTGGCAGCTGACCACGGTGTTGGTCGGTACGTGGGTAATACGTACGGCCGAGTCAGTGGTGTTTACGTGCTGGCCACCGGCACCGGAGGAACGGTAGGTGTCGATCCGCAGGTCGGCCGGGTTGATCTCGATTTCCACCTTGTCGTCGATCTCTGGCGAGACGAACACCGCAGAGAATGAGGTGTGGCGACGGTTGCCGGAGTCGAACGGGCTCTTGCGCACCAGGCGGTGCACGCCGATCTCTGTGCGCAGCCAGCCAAAGGCGTATTCGCCCTTGATGTGCACGGTCGCGCCCTTGATACCGGCCACTTCACCGGCGGACAGTTCCATGATGGTCGCGTCGAAACCGCGTTTGTCGGCCCAGCGCAGGTACATGCGCAGCAGGATGTTGGCCCAGTCCTGGGCCTCGGTGCCGCCGGAACCGGCCTGGATATCCAGGTAGGCGTTGTTCGGGTCCATTTCATGGCTGAACATGCGGCGGAATTCAAGCTTGGCGAGGTTTTCCTCGAGACGGGCCAGCTCGGCGACGACATCGCCCACTGCGCCTTCGTCGTTTTCTTCGACGGCCATGTCCAGCAGGTCGCGGCAATCACCCAGGCCGGTGTTCAGTTCGTCGAGGGTATCGACGATCTGTGCCAGCGCAGCGCGCTCGCGCCCCAGTTCCTGGGCGTATTCAGGTTTGTTCCAGACACTCGGATCTTCAAGCTCGCGATTGACCTCGGTCAGACGCTCATGCTTTTGATCGTAGTCAAAGATACCCCCGAATAGTTTCGGAGCGCTCGGACAGGTCCTTGATGGTGTTAAGGATCGGGTTGATTTCCATGGCGGGCAGCACTCGTTGGCGAACTTTTGAAAGCCGGCGAGTATAACGGCAAACAGCTGGAAACGGCAGCCCGCTTGGCCGAAAAGGCGGGGGTTTGTACACGATCCCAAGACCGATGAAGATTGAAATGTGGGAGCGGGCTTGCTCGCGAAAGCGCGATACCAGTCACTAAATGCGTTGACTGACCCACCGCATTCGCGAGCAAGCCCGCTCCCACAGGGGATCTGCGCTTAACTGACGGGCATTAAGGCTTGCCCCTTCCACATTGGGGGTTGGGCGGCGCTGGGGATTACTCGATGCCCACCTGATTACGCCCATTGTTCTTGGCCGTGTACAAGCCCTTGTCCGCCGCCATGATCAACTGCCGACAGTCCGTGCCCTGAGCCGGCGTCAACGTCGACAGCCCAATACTGATGGTCAGGCTGGCACCTTCCGCCGGGGCGATGTGCGGGATTTTCAACGCCGCCACCGCCATGCGTAGTTTTTCCGCGACCAGGCGTGCGCCGCCCGGCGAGGTGCTGGGCAGGACCAGCGCGAACTCTTCGCCGCCGTAGCGCGCCGGCAAATCCGAAGGGCGGCTGCTGGCTTCACGGATGGTGTTGGCGACTTTGCGCAAGGCTTCGTCGCCCTCGACGTGGCCGAAGCTGTCGTTGAAGGTCTTGAAGAAGTCCACGTCGATCATCAGCAGCGACAGTTGGGTCTGGTCGCGCATGGCGCGGCGCCATTCCAGCTCCAGGTATTCGTCGAAGTGGCGGCGGTTGGAGAGCCCGGTCAGGCCGTCGGAGTTCATCAGACGTTGCAGCACCAGGTTGGTGTCCAACAACTGTTGCTGGCTGACGCGCAACGCGCGGTAGGCCGCGTCGCGCTGCAACAGGGTCATGTAGGAGCGCGAGTGATAGCGGATGCGCGCCACCAACTCGATGTTGTCCGGCAGCTTGACCAGGTAATCGTTGGCCCCGGCCGCAAAGGCCGCGCTCTTGATCAGCGGGTCTTCCTTGGTGGACAGCACGATGATGGGGATATTCGCGGTGGCCGGGTGATTGCGGTATTCACGCACCAGGGTCAGGCCGTCCAGGCCCGGCATCACCAGGTCTTGCAGGATCACCGTGGGCTTGATGCGGATCGCCTGGGCAATGGCCTGGTGCGGGTCGGCACAAAAGTGGAAGTCGATGTTCTCTTCATGGGCCAGGCCACGCCGCACGGCTTCACCGATCATGGCCTGGTCGTCGACCAGCAACACCATGGCGGCGTTTTCGTCGGTCTTGAAGTCGTCGAGCTGTAAATCATTCATGTGCAGTCACCTGAATTACTACCTGCAAGCCAGCACGGCGGGAGATTTTTGTTCATTTTGCAAAGACCTCCAGCAATCGGGGCGCAATTCTATCCAGTGGGCGAATTTCAACAGCAGCGTCAATCGCCGCCGCCGCTTTGGGCATGCCATACACCGCCGAGCTCTGTTGGTCCTGGGCGATGGTCAAATATCCTTGTTCGCGCATCAGCTTGAGGCCTTGGGCGCCGTCGCGCCCCATGCCGGTGAGCAAGACGCCGACGGCGTCACCGTTCCAGTGGCTGGCGACGCTTTCGAAAAACACGTCGATCGACGGCCGGTAAATCTCGTTCACCGGCTCTGCGGTATAGGCTAGCGTGCCATTTTTCAACAAGCGAATATGATGGTTGGTGCCGGCCAGCAATACCACGCCGGGTTGAGGCGGCTCGCCTTCACAGGCCAGGCGCACCGGCAGACCTGAAGCGCTGCTCAACCACTCGGCCATGCCGGCGGCAAACACCTGGTCCACGTGCTGCACCAGCACGATGGCGGCGGGAAAATCCCGGGGCAAGCCCTTGAGCAGGGCTTCCAGGGCCGCCGGCCCACCGGCCGAAGATCCAATGGCGACCAGCCGTTGACGCTTGCCGGTGACCCGCTGCGGCGGGGTTTCGGCACGCACTCGGGTACCACGCTGGCCGATCAGCCAGCCAATATTAAGGATCTTGCGCAACAGCGGCGCCGCCGCATCCTTGGGGTTGCCCACGCCCAGTGCCGGGGTGTCCACCACATCCAGGGCGCCGTGGCCCATGGCTTCGAACACACGGCTGACGTTGGCCTGGCGGTCGACAGTGACGATCACGATCGGGCATGGCGTGTCGGCCATGATCTGCCGGGTAGCTTCCACGCCGTCCATCACCGGCATGATCAAATCCATCAGGATCAGGTCCGGGGTCAGCTCGGCACAACGTTGCACCGCTTCCAGGCCATTGCTGGCCACCCACACCACTTCATGGGCGGGCTCGTAACTCAAGGCACGACGCAAGGCTTCCACCGCCAGAGGCATGTCATTGACGATCGCAATCCTCATGCCCGGGCGCCTCCAATCAGTTCAACCACGGCGTCGAGCAAGGCGTCGTCATGGAAACTGGCTTTGGCTAAATAATAGTCGGCCCCGGCGTCGAGGCCACGGCGGCGGTCTTCTTCACGATCCTTGTAAGAAACCACCATCACCGGCAACGATTGCAGGCGACTGTCACGGCGCAAAAGTGTGACCAATTCAATACCGTCCATGCGAGGCATATCAATATCAGTGATAAGCAGGTCGAAGTCCTCGGAGCGCAATGCGTTCCAGCCATCCATGCCATCGACCGCAACAGCGACTTCATAACCACGATTGAGTAATAATTTGCGTTGCAGCTCGCGCACCGTCAGTGAGTCGTCCACCACCAGCACACGCTTGCGCGGCGCTTCGGTGGCCTGCTGGCTGCGCCGGGCAATGCGCTCCAGGCGACCGGTGTTGAGCAATTTATCCACCGAACGCAGCATGTCTTCGACATCGACGATCAACACCACCGAGCCGTCATCGAGCAAGGCCCCGGCGGAAATGTCCTGGACCTTGCCCAGGCGATCATCCAGCGGCAACACCACCAGGGTGCGCTCGCCGATAAAACGCTCCACGGCAATCCCGTACACGGCATCGCGTTCGCGGATCACCACCACTTTCAAGGTATCTGACGGGGTCTGCCCCGGCGGGCGCTGCAGCAACTGGCTAGCGGCAACCAGGCCGACGTGCCGGCCCTCATGCCAGAAGTGCTGGCGGCCTTCCAACTGCACGATGTCGTCGGGGGCCAGGTCGCACATGCGTTCGATATGCGCCAGGGGGAAGGCATAGGCTTCTTCGCCGACTTCTACCACCAGGCTGCGCACCACCGACAAGGTCAACGGCACCTCCAGATGGAAGCGGCTGCCCTGCCCTGCTGTCTGTTCCAGCACCACCGCGCCGCGCAACTGGCGAACCATATGCTGCACCGCGTCCAGGCCCACACCGCGCCCGGACACTTCGGTGACCTTGTCGCGCAGGCTGAACCCCGGCAGGAACAGGAACGTGAGCAGCTCTTCTTCGCTCAGGCGCAAGGCCGTTTCCACCGGCGACAGGTGCCGGTCGACGATAGTGCCGCGCAGGCGCTCGAGGTCGACACCGTTGCCGTCATCGCTCAGCTCCAGCACCAGCAGCCCGGCCTGATGGGACGCGCGCAGGCGAATCAAGCCTTCCGCCGGCTTGCCCGCCAGCACGCGCTGCTCAGGGGTTTCGATGCCGTGGTCGACCGCATTGCGCAATAAATGGGTGAGCGGCGCTTCGAGCTTTTCCAGTACGTCACGGTCGACCTGGGTCTTTTCGCCCTCAATCTCCAGGCGCACCTGCTTGCCCAGGCTACGACCGAGGTCACGCACCATGCGCACCTGCCCGGCCAGCACGTCGGCAAACGGCCGCATGCGGCAGGCCAAGGCGGTGTCGTAGAGCACCTGGGCACGCTGGCCGGCCTGCCAACCGAACTCATCCAGCTCGGCGTTTTTTTCCGCCAGCAGGGCCTGGGCTTCACTCAGCAGGCGACGGGTATCGGCCAGGGCTTCCTGGGCTTCCAGGTTCAGATCCAGGGATTTGAGCTGGCCATCCAGGGCGTCGAGGGCACGCAAGCTGTTGCTCTGAATGCGCTTGAGCCGCTGCAGGCTGGCCAGGTACGGCTTGAGCCGCTGGGTTTCCACCAGGGATTTGCTGGACAAGTCCAACAGGCTGTTCAAGCGCTCGGCTGTGACCCGCAGCACCCGCTCGCCGCCTTCGGTCATGCGCTTGTTCTGGCGCGGGGCTTCGCTACTGACCGCTGGCGCGGGCTCCAGCTCAGGCTCCAGCAGCAACGCGTCAACCGGCGGCGCGCTGATGGGCTCGGGTTTTGGCACCGGCGTGGCAATCGGCTGCGAGGGGTCGAGCAAGCGCTCCATCAGCGCTACGTACGCTTCGATATCCGCCGGCCCCACATCGTTGCCCGGGGTGGCGATACGCATCAGCAGGTCGGTGCCTTGCAGCAACGCGTCGATATGTTCAGGTTGCAGGTACAGGCGGCCCTCCTGGGCGCTGACCAGGCAATCTTCCATGACATGGGCCACGCTGACCCCGGCATCCACGCCGACAATCCGCGCCGCCCCTTTAAGTGAATGCGCGGCGCGCATGCAGGCTTCGAGCTGGTCGGCCTGGGTCGGGTTGCGCTCCAGCGCCAGCAGGCCCGCGCTCAATACCTGGGTCTGCGCGTCCGCTTCCAGGCTGAACAGTTCCAACAGCGAGGCATCGCGCATCTGGTCGGGGGTCATGCGAGGCTCCGGGTCACGGCGGACAACAATTGCGCTTCGTCCAGCCAACGCAGGCTGCGGCCTTTCCACTGCAACACGCCTTGGGTGTAGCGTGCGCTGGCCTGGGTGCCGGACACCGATGCGGCCTTCAAGGTGCGCTCATCGATGGCGTGGATGCCGTCTACTTCATCTACCGGTACGACGACCGGGCCGTCCTGGGCAGCGATGATCAGCATGCGCGGCATGATCCGCCCGCCGCTGGCGCCGGCACTGGTGCTGTCCAGGCCCAACAGTTCCACCAGTGACAGGCACGCCACCAGCGCCCCGCGTACGTTGGCCACGCCCAGCAGCGCTCGGGAACGCTGGTGCGGCAGCGAGTGGATCGGCTGCAACGGCGCCACTTCCACCAGGCAGCGGGTGGCGATACCGAGCCATTCTTCGCCGAGGCGGAACATCAACAGCGAACGGGTGACCACCTCGTTATCCGCTTCGGCAGTTGCCTGCGCGTGATGGTCGTCCTGTTGCAGCGCGTAGCGGTCAAGCAGGCGCGTGGCAGCGGCGGAATATACCGAGCAATTGCGGCAGTGGATGTGCTCAGCCAACAACGGGCAGGACTTGTCGCCATGGATACCGATGCGGTTCCAACAGTCGTCAATGGCTTGGGTGTCAGTCAGCGTCAGGTCCAGGCCTGCGGTGTCGAGCACGTCAGGGCTACTCATCGTTTGGACTCACTGTCAGCTCGCTCGCTACGGGCGGCGCGTGCCTGAAGACGACGCGCACCGGCACTGTCGCCCTGGGACTCGAGCAACGCGGCCAGGTGCATCAGGGCCTGGGGATGCTGCGGTTCCAGATACAGGGCTTTTCGGTAATACCCTTGGGCCTCCAGGGCACTGCCAGCCACATCGCTGAGCAGCCCCAGCCAATAAAACACCTGGGCGGCCGGTGGGTGGCTGCTCAAATACCGCTCGCAGGCCGCACGGGCCTCGGCACTTTTGCCCTCGTTGGCCAGGGTTGCGATCTGGCTGAGCAAATCCCCGGCATCGGTAGGCACCCCTTTGACCGGCGGCACGTGGGGGCTGACCGTGCTGAACGGCCGCGGCTTGAGCGGTATGGGCGCCGCCCTGCGCTGCGGTAGCGGCGCGGGCGTCGGTTTGACCACAGGTGCTGGCGGCGGGGTCGGTTCTACATGCCGACTGAAAGCGAAGGACTGCGGCACGCCGATGGAGCGCATACCGTGGCGCCCCAGCAGGCTGCCCTCGGCTGGGCCGATAAACAGCACGCCGTCCACGTGAGTCAACGCCTTGAGCACATCAAACACTTGTTTCTGGGTCGGCTGGTCGAAGTAGATCAGCAGGTTGCGGCAGAACACAAAGTCGTAGGTTGGCTCGTTCGCCAGCAGTGCCGGGTCCAGCAAGTTGCCGACTTGCAGGCGCACTTGTTCGCGCACTCGGTCGGCGATGCGGTAACTGCCTGCGTCTTCAGTGAAGTGGCGGTCGCGAAACTCAAGGTCGGCGCCGCGAAACGAGTTCTTGCCATACACGCCCCGCCGCGCGCGCTCCACAGACAGCGGGCTGACATCCATGCCCTGCACTTTGAACTGGTGGGGCGCCAAACCCGCATCGAGCAAGGCCATGGCAATCGAATAGGGCTCTTCGCCGGTCGAACACGGCAGGCTGAGAATGCGCAGGGCGCGCATCTGGTTAATCTCGGCCAGGCGCACCTGGGCCAGTCGGGCCAGGGTGGCAAAGGATTCGGGATAGCGGAAAAACCAGGTCTCGGGGACGATCACCGCTTCGATCAGCGCTTGCTGCTCGTCATGGGAGGTTTGCAGGTGCTGCCAGTAAGCCTGCGCCGACGGCGACTGGGACGACTGGCAGCGCTGGCGCACCGCGCGTTCGATGATCGCCTCGCCCACCGAAGCGACGTCCAGGCCGATGCGTTCTTTCAAGAACGCGAAAAACCGCGGGTCATTGCTCATAGGCTCAACTCGGCACAGAACAACAAGGCGCGCACTGGCGCGGTCAACAGATCCGCGACGCCAATCCACTGCATCAAGCCTTGGGCATCCTCGCGCACCGGCCCCAGGTACGGCGCCTGCTGGTTGTCCAGGCCATAGGGCTGGAACTCGGCGGGGTCGCAACGCAGGGTGTCGGTGGCCTGTTCCAGGATCAGCCCCAGCCAACGCGCCTCACTCCAGGGCTGCGGTTGGTAATTGACCAGCACCAGGCGCGTACTGGTGCGCGCCTGGGCCGAAGTGCCGAAGGTCAGCGCGCTCAAGTCGATGACCGGCACCAGCACCCCACGATGGGCGAAGATACCCGCCACCCATAAGGGCGCTTGGGCGATGGGTTTAAGCGCCAGGCGCGGCAGCACCTCGGCCACTTCGGTGGCCTTGAGGGCAAAACGTTCGTTGCCGATGCGAAACACCAGGAACAACGCCTTTTTCGCTGCCGGGACGGCACCGCGTTTAGCCGCGAGCTCGCTCATCAGACTTTGAAACGCGAGACGCCGCTGCGCAGACCGACCGCAACCTGGCTCAGTTCATCAATGGCAAAGCTGGCCTGGCGCAGGGATTCGACGGTCTGGCTGCTGGCATCGCCCAATTGCACCAGCGCGTGGTTGATCTGCTCGGCGCCGGTGGCCTGGGCCTGCATGCCTTCGTTGACCATCAACACCCGCGGCGCCAGGGCCTGTACCTGATGGATGATCTGCGACAGTTGCTCGCCCACTTGTTGCACCTCAGACATGCCCCGGCGCACCTCCTCGGAAAACTTGTCCATGCCCATCACCCCCGCCGACACCGCCGACTGGATCTCGCGCACCATCTGTTCGATGTCGTAGGTCGCCACGGCGGTCTGATCGGCCAGGCGACGCACTTCGGTGGCAACCACGGCAAAGCCGCGCCCGTATTCACCGGCTTTCTCTGCCTCGATGGCCGCGTTGAGGGACAACAGGTTGGTCTGGTCGGCCACCTTGACGATGGTCACTACCACCTGGTTGATGTTGCCAGCCTTCTCATTGAGGATCGCCAGCTTGGCGTTGACCAAGTCGGCGGCGCCCATCACCGAGTGCATGGTTTCTTCCATGCGGGCCAGGCCCTGCTGGCCGGAACCTGCTGCCACCGAGGCCTGGTCGGCGGCGGTGGACACTTCGGTCATGGTGCGGACCAAGTCTTTGGACGTGGCGGCGATTTCGCGGGATGTGGCGCCGATTTCGGTGGTCGTCGCCGCGGTTTCTGTCGCGGTGGCCTGTTGCTGCTTGGAGGTCGCGGCAATCTCGGTGACCGAGGTAGTGACCTGTACCGATGAGCGCTGCGCCTGGGACACCAGTGCAGTCAGCTCGGTCATCATGTCGTTGAAGCCGGTTTCGACTGCGTTGAATTCGTCCTTGCGCTCCAGGTTCAGGCGCTTGCTCAGGTCGCCGGTGCGCATGACTTCAAGGATTTGAACGATGCGCTGCATGGGCGCCATGATCGCGCGCATCAGCAACAGGCCGCACAGCGCGGCGGCGAGAATTGCCAGCAGCAGCGAGACGCCCATGCTGATCTTCGCGGCCGCTACCGCATCATCGATGGCGGCGGTGGCGTTGTCGGCGACCTGTTTGTTCTCGTTGATAATGTCATTGAGCTTCATGCGGCCTGCGGTCCAGGCGGGGGTCAGTTGCTCGTTGAACAACCTCAGCGCTTCGGCTGAATTGTTGCTCTGATGTGCTTCCAGGACCTGAGCGAGAATCCGATTGTAGTTCTGATGCAGTTTTTCGAAGGCATCGAACTCGGTGCGATCCTGATCGATATTGATCGTCGCCGCATAGCTACCCATGTGCTGTTCGAGCCGTGCTTCGAAAGACTTGTAGTCCTGCTTGTCAACCTCGGAAATGCCCTGGTTCTTGTGGATACCGACCAGTTCCTGGGTTTGCAGGTAGCTGTCGACCCAGGCGCTGCGAATCATCGAGCTGAAAAACACCCCCGGCACTGCATCGTCTCGGACTGAGTTTTCGCTGACTTCGATTTTCAGCAGGCGTGAATACGAGACTACGACCATCAGCAGCATGATCGCGATAATTACCGCAAAGCTCGCCAAAATCCTTTGGCGCAGGGTCCAGTTCTTCACAGTAATTCCTCGAGGGCCGTTCAAATGGAGGGGAGTATAGCTGAGCGGCTGCGCGCTTTTATCAAGGCTTTTGATGTGCAGTGCACAGAATGCAGATGTGCTCGCGTTGGCCACAGCTATCTACACAATTTTGGTACGACGCTGGACCTGTGGGGAGGGAGCTTGCTCCCGTGACGGCCTGGTAGCCGACGCCTATTCACCTGCCCCCCCACAATCCCAGACACCCCGCGATCCAACTGTGGGAGCGGGCTTGCTCGCGAAGGAGGCCTCCCAGCCTACGGTTATCTACCTGACGCCCCGCGACCCAACTGTGGGAGCTGGCTTGCCTGCGAAGGCGGCCTAACAGCCTACGGCTATCTACCTGACTCCCCGCGACCCAACTGTGGGAGCTGGCTTGCCTGCGAAGGCGGCCTAACAGCCTACGGCTATCTACCTGACTCCCCGCGACCCAACTGTGGGAGCTGGCTTGCCTGCGAAGGCGGCCTAACAG